>NZ_AP023272.1:912500-1229938 GCF_013426735.1 Agrobacterium vitis | reverse complement strand
GCATGGGCCTGGGCAGGATGCGCTTGTGCGCCTCATCGCCCTTTGCGAACAGCCGCCTGGTGCCAGACTGACACTGGGCCGCTGCCTTGCACATCGTCATCGCCACGGCATCTATCTGGTACGTGAAGGGCGCAATCTGCCGCATGGTCGTGTGAAACCAGGTGAGACCGTGCTGTGGGACGGCCGCTGGCACATCAGCAATATCGGCCGGGCGGAAAGCCCGGTGCAGCCGGGTGGAACCGAAACAGATCAGACGTCCCCCACCCTGCCGACCTCGTCCCTCCCCGCCTCGCCCTTGCCCGTTTCACTGGCAGCGCTGGCACGCCAATCTCTCCCCGGGATCGGTCCAAACCTGCACGCCACGCCTGTGATTGCCCCCTACCAGGGGTTTCTCCCGGGGTTCGACTGGCCGCTCGCCGTGGCTTTGGCGGGTCTTTTCGACGCACCAGGCTTTTTATCACCCTGTTTTTAAATCTTATTGACGGAAAACGAAGTCGGGGCCGCGCTTTGCCTTGGCAAGGCGCTTCAGGAAACCTATGTTACTGTCCGACGATACGGCGTTTTCATGCGCCGAACATTTTTTCTGGGGAGTTCGATGAACCCAAATTTTAGAAATCTCGCGCTGTGGGCGATCATAGCTTTGCTATTGGTCGCGCTGTTCAGCATGTTCCAGACGTCTCCGTCGCAAACAAGTTCCCGCGAGATTCCCTATTCGCAATTCTTGCGTGAAGTTGATTCGGGCCGCGTTCGCGACGTTACCGTCACCGGTAACCGAATCATCGGCAGCTATGGCGAAAACGGCGCCGCCTTCCAGACCTATGCCCCGGTCGTGGATGACAATCTGCTTGAAAAACTGCAAACCAAGAATGTGATGATCGTTGCTCGTCCCGAGTCCGACGGGTCTTCCGGCTTCCTCAGCTATCTCGGCACTCTGTTGCCCATGCTGCTCATTCTCGGCGTCTGGCTGTTTTTCATGCGTCAGATGCAGGGCGGTTCGCGCGGCGCGATGGGCTTTGGCAAGTCCAAGGCCAAGCTTTTGACCGAAGCGCATGGCCGCGTCACCTTTGAAGACGTGGCTGGCGTCGACGAAGCCAAGCAGGATCTTGAGGAAATCGTTGAATTCCTGCGCGATCCGCAGAAATTCCAGCGTCTCGGCGGCAAAATTCCGCGCGGCGTGCTGCTGGTCGGCCCTCCCGGCACCGGTAAAACCCTGCTGGCCCGGTCGGTCGCAGGCGAGGCCAATGTGCCGTTCTTCACGATTTCAGGTTCTGATTTCGTTGAAATGTTCGTCGGCGTTGGCGCAAGCCGCGTGCGTGACATGTTTGAACAGGCCAAGAAGAATGCACCCTGCATTATCTTCATCGACGAAATCGACGCCGTCGGTCGCCATCGTGGTGCTGGTCTCGGCGGCGGTAATGACGAGCGCGAACAGACGCTGAACCAGCTTCTGGTCGAAATGGACGGCTTCGAGGCCAATGAGGGGATCATCCTGATTGCCGCCACCAACCGTCCCGACGTTCTCGATCCTGCCCTGTTGCGTCCAGGCCGTTTCGACCGTCAAGTCGTGGTGCCAAACCCCGACATCATTGGCCGCGAGCGCATTCTGAAGGTGCATGCCCGCAACGTGCCGCTGGCTCCCAATGTCGATCTCAAGGTTCTCGCCCGTGGCACGCCCGGTTTTTCCGGTGCTGACCTGATGAACCTTGTCAACGAAGCCGCCCTGATGGCTGCACGCCGCAACAAGCGCGTCGTCACCATGGCCGAATTCGAAGACGCCAAGGACAAGATCATGATGGGTGCGGAACGCCGTTCCTCCGCCATGACCGAAGCCGAAAAGAAGCTGACCGCCTATCACGAGGCTGGTCATGCGATCACCGCTCTGAACGTGCCGGTCGCCGACCCGCTGCATAAGGCGACCATCATCCCGCGTGGCCGCGCCCTTGGCATGGTCATGCAATTGCCGGAAGGCGACCGCTACTCCATGAGCTACAAGTGGATGGTGTCGCGTCTGGTGATCATGATGGGTGGCCGTGTTGCCGAAGAAATCACCTTCGGCAAGGAAAACATCACCTCCGGCGCGTCTTCTGACATCGAGCAGGCCACCAAGCTTGCCCGCGCCATGGTGACCCAATGGGGCTTTTCCGATATCCTCGGTCAGGTTGCCTATGGTGAAAACCAGCAGGAAGTGTTCCTTGGCCATTCTGTCTCGCAGAGCAAGAATGTCTCCGAATCAACCGCGCAGAAGATCGACACCGAAGTGCGCCGACTGATTGACGAAGCCTATACCGAGGCCCGTCGTATCATCACCGAGAAACACGATGCCTTCGTTATTCTGGCCGAAGGCCTGCTGGAATACGAAACCCTCTCGGGTGAGGAAATCAAGGCGCTGATCCGTGGCGAAAAGCCAACCCGCGACAGCGGCGAAGATGGCCCAACCCGCAGCTCTGCGGTTCCCTCCACCGGTAAGAAGGACGCGCCTAAGGGCGGCGAACCGGAAGCCGGACTGGAACCCCAGGCGCATTGATCCACCAAGTCCCGTAAAAAGACCTTGATATTGGTCACAGAACGAAAAGCCGCCCTTTAAACGGGCGGTTTTTTTATGTGGTAACGGGTTATAATCAATGTTGACGGTAATTTAAGTGAATGCGCCGTTAAAACATGCGATGAGCGATGAATAAACGGCGGACGGCCTGCGCCCATAGGCATTGCCGGTAAATGCGATGCGTAAAAACAAAGAAAAGAGCATTTCGCGCGCTAAAGACGGCGAAAAAGCTTTGGACCTCAGGAGACATCATGACACGACGTTATTTCGGAACCGATGGTATTCGCGGACAGTCGAATGTCTTTCCCATGACGCCGGATCTCGCCATGAAAGTTGGCATTGCCGTCGGCACCATCCTTCGCCGTGGCCATCATCGTCACCGTGTGGTGATCGGCAAGGATACCCGCCTCTCCGGCTATATGCTGGAAACGGCGCTGGTGGCCGGTTTTACCGCCGCGGGTCTGGATGTGTTTCTGCTCGGCCCGATCCCGACACCGGCTGTGGCCATGCTGACCCGTTCGCTGCGCGCCGATATCGGCGTCATGGTCTCGGCCTCGCATAATCCTTTTGCCGATAATGGCATAAAGCTGTTCGGCCCTGATGGGTACAAACTATCAGATGAACTAGAAGCTGAAATCGAAGCATTGCTGAACCAGGAAGCACCCCTCCCCTTGGCCAGAGCCGAGGATATCGGTCGGGCCAAGCGCGTTGATGGTGATATCTACCGCTATATCGAATTCGTCAAACGCACTCTGCCGCGCGATGTCACGCTGAGCGGGCTTCGAATCGCCATCGATTGCGCCAATGGCGCCGCCTACAAGGTTGCGCCTCTGGCACTTTGGGAATTAGGCGCCGAAGTGGTGACCATCGGCAACGAGCCGAATGGTCTCAATATCAATCTCGAATGCGGCTCCACCCATCCCGCCGCCTTGCAAAAGAAAGTCCACGAGGTGCGCGCCGATATCGGCATCGCGCTTGACGGCGACGCGGACCGGGTGATCATCGTCGATGAGACCGGGGCGATTGTCGATGGCGACCAGTTGATGGCGGTGATTGCCGAAAGCTGGGCCAATGACCAGACCCTGAAAGGCGGCGGTATTGTCGCCACCGTGATGTCCAATCTCGGTCTGGAGCGCTTTCTGGGCGGCAAGGGCCTGACACTGGCCCGCACCAAGGTTGGCGACCGTCATGTCGTCGAGCATATGCGCCAAAACCATTACAATATTGGTGGCGAGCAGTCGGGCCATATCGTGTTGTCGGATTTCGGCACGACCGGCGACGGTCTGGTTGCCGCCCTGCAAATCCTGGCGGCGGTGAAGCGCACCGGCAAAACGGTCAGCCAGATCTGCCACCGCTTCGATCCCGTGCCGCAATTGCTGCGCAATGTCCGCATTTCCGGCGGCAAGCCGCTGGAAGACAGTTTCGTGCGTCAGGCCATTGCCGATGCCGAAAGCGAATTGGCCCGCAATGGCCGTCTGGTGATCCGCCCGTCCGGCACCGAACCGCTGATCCGCGTTATGGCCGAAGGCGATGACCGCAACCAGATCGAGCGCATCGTCAACGACCTGATCGGCGTGATCGCCAACAGCCGCGAAGCGGCGTAAAATCTCATCTTTACACCTGAAAAAGCCCGGCTAAATCCATAGCCGGGCTTTTTGCATTGCGTTCTTTGCTACGCTTTCAGCAGCAAGGTATGGATCGCATCAAGCGGAAAGCCTTGCCATCACCTCTTCCGAGACCTCGAAATTCGAATAGACGTTCTGCACGTCATCATCGTCATCCAGCGTCTCGATCAGCTTCATCAGCGACTGTGCCTTGTCCTCATCAACAGGCACGGTGTTTTGCGGCTTCCAGATGGCCTTGACGGATTCGGCTTCGCCAAGCGTCGCTTCCAACGCCTTGGAGACGTCGTTCATGTCTTCAAAACCGCAGATGATCGTGTGGCCATCTTCATCGCTGGTCACGTCTTCCGCACCAGCTTCGATGGCAGCTTCCATCACTGCATCGGCATCGCCAACGCTGGCCTTGTAGGTGATTTCGCCAACCTTATCGAAGGAGAAGGAAACTGATCCGGTTTCGCCCAGTGCCCCGCCGGCCTTGGAAAAGGTCGAGCGGACATTGGAGGCTGTGCGGTTGCGGTTGTCGGTCAGGGCTTCGACGATAACGGCAACGCCGCCGGGACCGTAGCCCTCGTAGCGCACTTCCTCATAGTTTTCACCATCAACACCCGATGCCTTTTTGACGGCGCGCTCGATATTGTCTTTCGGCATCGATTGCGCCTTGGCATTCTGGATGGCCAGACGCAGGCGGGCATTCATGGTCGGATCAGGCAAGCCGGCCTTGGCCGCCACCGTAATTTCCCGGGCGAGCTTGGAGAACATTTTCGATCGCACGGAATCCTGCTTGCCCTTGCGATGCATGATGTTTTTAAACTGTGAATGGCCGGCCATGGCACCCCTGCGACATCTGATTTGTGGCATCCTGCGGCATCGGTCGTGATCCGTCAGGCGCGCTTTAACGCTCTCTCTTTGCTGCATGATTTCGAACCAGATTGAGCTCGCTTGCTCATGCAGCCGCGAATTGGCGCCCTTATAAGGCCCTGTGGCTTGCCATTCAAGGGGGGCGAAGGTGCGAAGAGCCCTTCTGCCCTGGAACAATAAGGCTTTCCTTCCGTTGCCCTGCTGAAGAACACCAGCAAGAAGAGAGGAAAGCCAATGGTCAATCTCACGGAAGCCCGCGAAGAGCCCGCCCGCCAGCTTTGGGAGGAAATCGAAGCCATTCACGCCGGCATGCTCGGCCTGGAAGGCTCCACCATGCATATGCAGCCGATGGCGCCTTACGGAGATCCGAAAACCAATACGGTCTGGTTTTTCACCCGGACCGATTCAGATTTTGTCCAGAATATCCGCCCCGGTAGCCGGGCGCATTTCTGCGTGGTCGGCAAAAACCACGATTACCACGCCAGCCTGTCCGGCGTTATCGATGTGCGCCGCGATCCGAGCAAGATCGATGAATATTGGAGCTCGGTGGTCGAGGCCTGGTATCACAATGGCAAGAAAGACCCCGACCTCACCATGCTCGCCCTGCATATCGACGATGCCGAAGTCTGGGCCTCTACCGGCAATCCGCTCAAATTCGGCTGGGAAATCGCCAAGGCCAATATTGACGGCGAAAAACTACCGGATGTGGGGCAGCACCACCATCTGACGTTTGCCTAACGGATTTTATGTGCCGTTTAGAAGCCGCTGAGCACCAGGATCAGCGGCTTTTTTGGCAGGCTGCGCATGGACACTGTCACGGCATTGGTTTCCACAATCCTGACATCAAAACCTGGACCGAATAGCCCAACAAAATCATTGACGACAGGCCCGCGCCGATGCATGGGCAGGATCAGCGCCGAGCGCAGCCGTTTTACCATTCGGCTCATACTGTCGCTGCCGAGCGTCAAACCCCCATCGACAGGCACCATCACCACATCCAGCCGGCCAATGGCGGCAAATTGCTTGTCCGTCAATTCATGATGCAGATGGCCGAGATGGCCAATGCACAGCCCGGCGATCTCGAAAATGAAGATCGAATTGCCATTCGGCTCGAAATCACCGCCCCAATTGCGGATATCGGTGGGAACGTTGCGGATATAGGCATCGCCCACCACAAGATTGTGGTGAACCGGCTCCCCCGGCTGCGCATCGTTCCAGCCTTGCAGGACATGGGCGATACCGGGGTCGGGCGACAGCGTATAATGGCTGGAATGGGCCTTGTTCATCGTCACCACGTCCGGTGTCCGCGCCGAGCGCAGGTATCCGCTATAGTCCGTATCGATCGTCAGTCCCTGCGGCGTTTCGATTTCGAAGGTGGAATGGCCGAGAAAAGTGATGGTGACGTTTTCCGCCAGGGCCGCAAGGCGAAGAGGCCCCTTGTCTGGACGAGCGCTAGCATATTCAACGGGAGAAAACCGAGCCCCAGGAAGTTGGTTGGCCACCAATTGGCATTGGCTCACAGGAGGACGGCTGACGGGAGGCCGGGCGGCAGAGCTTTTGTCCTGCGCCAGGGCAAAGCCCGGAAGAAGGCTGAGAATACCGAAAATCACCAGCATTCGCGTCATCATGCCCGCCTCAGCTCCTGCCAGCGTTGCATCATGCCTGCAAAGGTAACCGAAGAATGCGCCGCATCAAAGCACTGGATGGCATTTCCGAGAAGATTTACGAGGCCGTCATTTCACCACGGACGCGCGCACCTTGTGGCGCAGACCCGCCAGCCAATGGGCCATGCCGGTCAGGCTAAGGAAGGCGGGCGCGTTATCGGTTGGCGCGACCGCTTCCATGGAGACGCCGACGGAGGAAATATGGCCGGTCTCGCCGAGATCGCGGACGATCAAAATCAGGTGGCCAAGGCGGACCCGGTCGGCATATTCGGCCTTGCCGCCGAGGCGCGCTTCCATCAGTTCGCCCACGGTTTTTTGCCGATCCGCTTCATTCAGCAGACCCGGCCCGTAGGCGGCATCCAGTTCGGCGGCGGGACGCGACGGTGAAATGGTGAAGGTGCCGAAAAACTCGCTATCGTCCTCATCGACAGGCGCCTTGCTGGCAAACAACCGGTCGAGCAGCCGCGAGTAACCCGGCGCGATAAACAGATAAACCTGGTCGTTTTCCCTGAGGCGGCCTGCATATTGAAACCGCATGGATTTGCCATCGCGGATCACCAGCGATGGCATGGCCCAGCGCGGAATGCGCGCGCCGCTGAGCACTGGACTGCCCGCCACGACGCGGTAGGACAGCAGTTCGTGATGGGCGGCACCCGGCAGATCCAGCTCCACCTTGTCGATGGCGCCGATGCGCGGCGGAATGATCAGGCCGAGCCGTTTGGCCATCGGCTTGATGGTCCAGCCCTGAAGCAGCAACGAAATCATCACCACGATGAAGGCGGTGTTGAAATAGACTTCCCCACCCTTGAGATCACCGAGGATCGGCAGAATGCCGAGCAGGATGGACACCGCGCCGCGCAAGCCGACCCAGGAGATGAACCGCTTTTCCTGATGGGTATAATCGAAGGGAATGAGACACAGCCAGACCGCTGCGGGCCGGGCGATGAACACCAGAAACAGGCCCAGAACCACGGCTGGAAACAGGATCTTGATGAAATGCGACGGCGTGGCCAGAAGACCCAACACCAGAAACATGATGATCTGCGCCAGCCAGGTCATGCCCTCCTGGAAGCGGGCAATGGAAGCGCTGCCGGGGATCTTGCGGTTTCCGGCATAGATGCCCGCGACATAAACGGCCAGAAAGCCGCTGCCGCCGATGGCGCCGGTATAGGAAAAGATCACCATCGACATGGCCAGCACGATGATCGGCAACAGGCCGCGATCAATCGGGATTTTCTTGACGATCATCGTCATCATCGCCCCGCCGATCAGGCCGAGCGCCAGACCCATGCCCATCTGCTCAACGAACATCCGCAGCAGGCTCCAGTCGAGGCCGGTATGATCCTTGCCGGTGGACACCATCTGCACCAGCGCCAGGGTGAGAAAGATCGCCATCGGATCATTGGTGCCGGATTCCACTTCCAGCGAGGAGCGCACCTTGTCGCGAATATTGATGCCGCCAATGCGCAGCAGGAAAAACACCGCCGCCGCATCGGTGGAGGCGACGATGGAGCCAAGCAGCATGCCTTCCAGCAGCGACAGTTTTAACATCCAGGCGGCGAGCAGACCGAACAGGCCAGCCGTCAACAAAACCCCGACCGTCGCCAGCATGATCGACGGCGCTGCCGCCTGTTTGAAGGATTGCAACGAGGTCGTATAGCCGGAATCAAACAGGATAACGGCCAGCGCCAGCGAGCCGATGGTATAGGCAACGGAATGATTGTCGAAATGAATGCCGAGACCATCGACCCCGGCCATCAACCCGATTACCAGAAACAACAGCAGCAGCGGCGCGCCAAAGCGAAAGGCGATCAGGCTGGAAAAAGCCGCAAACAGGATCAGCGCCGTCAGAACCAGCGTGACGATGTAGAAATGTTCCAACCTTTCGCCCTTTCTGGCCTTCGCCCCGTCTGGCACGATACCCCGCCCCAAGACATCGCTCCACCGGCAACGGCCTGCGCACCATGGCACCGAACCACAGACCTCTGATGCCAAAGGCCAGACGGTCGAGACAGACGGAGCGGGAGGCAATGGCGGCAGAATCGCCTTGAATTTCCTCGGTAATACTATTGATCAGACTGGGGCGAAATTACAAAACGAATTATGGCGATACCGGGGAAAATGGCGGGCGGGGTGGTGGTACAGGACATAAGCGTTTTCGTGTGCCGCATATCCCCCTCTGTCCTGCCGGACATCTCCCCTTCAAGGCCGGACATCTCCCCTTCAAGGCCGGACATCTCCCCTTCAAGGAGGGAGATCGGACAGACGTAACCGCTCGCTTCAACGGATAAGTTGCGATTTCCGATACCTTCGAAGCGTAAATGTGACGTGACAAGCCAACCCCCTTGCCGATCTCCCTCCTTGAGGGGGAGATGCCTGGCAAGGCAGAGGGGGGTATGCCACGCATAAAAATCTTTGCGGTTTGTATTGTGCAGGTGGGATGGCACTGCGGAGTGGCCGCTTTGCGCCTTCATTTCGGACGTTCGCGCCGAGTTGGCGAATACCGACAGCAGCCCTTCTGCTTTGGTCAGTTCTAGGACCGAAATTCAGCCCTTCCTAGTCGTTAGAGGCCCACGGGCAGTGAACACTTGTCATGGACAGTTGTCGTGCCCCTGGAAGTGAGAGTGCTGACCAGAGCCGCCGCTTGCGAACGCACAACTCTCGCTGGGTCGAAGGTCACTATCAATCATGCGCTTCAAGTTAAGAGTTAAATTCTTTTCGATGTCAAATTCAACGATTTGAGGTATGAGACCTGTCGGAATGCTTGTACGGAGCGGTAGGACTGCGAATGACTCTGTTTCCAGTATTTGACGTGCAAAATGAAATCGATATCATTGAATACCTCGGCACCAAAGAGAAGTTCTGGCTGAATTTCGACGGCAGGCTCCACCTTCTGAAATTTGGTCGTGAAGGGACCGGTGAGAATTGGGCTGAAAAGGTTGCCTGTGAGATCTGTGCCCTTTTGGGCCTGCCTCACGCTCATTACGAGTTCGCAACATATCAGGGCAAATTGGGCGTTCTGTCACCTAAAATGAACCCTGATGGTAGCCGCCTGATCCTGGGAAACGAACTGATCGATTCCGTCGAGAAAACACTTGATGGGACTAGCTTCTACAAGTACCGGGGTCACACCGTTAGGCGGGTGACAGCTGTTTTACAGAAGTTTACCGATGATCCGGACGAGGCACTGCGATGTTTTGTGGGATATCTCATGCTCGATGCATGGATCGGTAACGGAGATAGGCACAACGAAAACTGGGGGCTTGTGCTCGATCCGCAGAAGCGCACTATCACATTGGCACCAACTTTCGATCACGCATCGAGCTTGGGTAGGGAACTGAGTGACGCAGTGAGAGCAGAGCGTATGGTTACGAAAGACAAGCGCTTCGATGTGCGCGCATACGCCGAAAAAACACGGTCGGGGCTCTACATCGACCAGACGGATAAACGACCATTGTCAACCATTGATGCTTTCCGTCTTGCGGATTCAGCAGGGAAAAGGCACGAGCAGTTCTGGTTGTCGCGCCTCTCGAAAGTGGATCCGAGTGACCTATCTAATATTTTTGATCGGATACCGGCAGAACTCATTAGCACAGAGGCAGCGTCTTTCGCCTTGAATATGCTCGAAATCAACAAGCAAAAGCTCTTGGGGAAATCATAATGAGATCATTCTTCCTGAATTGGCAAGATCCGGACACCCGAAGATGGCTCCCTGTTGCAAGGCTGGTTAACCAGAGCGGATACTTTGTTTTTGGCTACACGCGCGGCGCTCAAGTTTCAAAGAACTTTCTTCCGTTCGGCAGGATGAACGATCTCTCGTCGTTGTACATCTCTGACGAACTGTTCCCTATCTTTGCCAACCGGGTCATGAACGAAAAAAGGCCAGAATACGCGAGGTACGCGCGTTGGTCTGGCCTAGACAGGGAAAGCGACCCATTGGGGTTGATGGCGCGAATTGGCGGCGTGCGTGCGACTGATGCACTGCAGGTGTCGCCGGTTCCTGAGAAAAGTCGTGACGGTCGATATAGATCCGTTTTTTTTGTTCATGGAATTAGTCATCTAACGCCGGACGCTGCGGATCGCGTAGCAGCGCTAGAACCTGGCGAAGTCGTGTTTCCGATGATGGACATTCAAAATCCGTACGATGGCGATGCTGTCTGTCTCAGAACGCGAGATCCTGTTGTCATCATTGGCTATTGCCCTCGATTTGTTGCTCCAGACGTCCGATATCTCTGCGAAAGTGCCGAGACGGCTACGCGCCTAAAGGTAGTTCAGGTGAACCAGGATGCGCCCTCTCAGTTCAAGCTTCTGTGCGAAGCGGTGTCGACTTGGCCTGAGCACTTTGTACCCTGCAGTACCGACGAGCATCAGCTTATCAGCAATCTTTCGGTTGAAGATGCGCTGAAGACTGTGAGTACTACAAAGCCATTTCAACGAGCAGTAAGCTAACGAGCGGGCCTAGTACTGCGGCTACTCAAAACAGGGGCACACAGGTTGGATTTGCCTCGCTCGGGCCCCACAAGAAGGTTTGCCCGCGCTCCTTCTTTATCCGCCGCTCATAGCGTGCGGAGGACCGCCGATGATAGGGATCAATCATCGCTCGGATTGTCGAAGATGAGGCAGTATCCCTATGGCACCCGAGGCCTGTAGTGGGCCACGTTCGAGCTTATATTCCAGAAGCGGTATGTTCGCAGTTGTCTAGATCCTGCCCAATAGCGGACAGTCGGGACACGGCCCCAAAGTCGCCACTGGTGGAATATTTGCTTCCCAAGTTCGGAAACAACCGATATTTACTCGTCTTCCCGTCGGCGGCGAAGCGGGATGAGGACGGTGACGTCGAAAACCTTTGCATCGTACAACAGCGTTTGGTAAAATGAACAATGCTGTAGACCCACCTCGATAACCTCGATCCACCACCTACCGCTGCCCACCCCCCTCCTCCCTCAAAAACTGCCGCACCCGAGCCAGCGCATCAGCCGGGTCGGATTTGCGGTGGTATTCTTCCAGGATGATTTGCTCGATTTTTTGGCGGGTTTCCTGGCTGCTGCGCGCCGGTTCGTCCGGGGGCATCAGTCTGCGGCGGGCTTCTTCCAGGCGGTGTTGAAGGTCGGTGGTGGCTTCGAGGATGGTGTTGTCGATGCTGGCGGGCGGGTCATCCGGCTGCGGTTCCAGCAGATCGAAGGCCACCGTTCGTGGCAGGTCTCGCCGCAGCGCCAGTCGGTAGCGTAGCAGTAGGGCCAGCACGCCCATTGCGAAAACCGGTGGCATGATGATGGCTATCGCCTTCACCCAATCGGCCATGGATTGCCATGTATCGAAAGCATCGGCCCAGACATTATAATCGGCCATCGTCCATTCCTCCCGCACTTGTGAGACAAGCGATCACCGGAGGATTTTGCCCTCTGGCGATCGGGGAGTTCGAAAGCCGCCAACAAACGACTGCCTTGGTCTTTAAGCCGAAGCTCTGGACATGCACCAAGACCTCCCCGACCATAGAAGGATGGAGAGTGGACCGTATAGACATAGTCCACCGCCTCAGCCACAAACCTATGGCTGAGGGGTGTCATTTAACGACCGACACGGGCCGTTGTTGGAGGAGTTTCGACACTCCAGGACCAGCGCGTTACAACTGGTCCCGCAACTGGTTTAGCGTATAACGAGTGGAGAGGGAAAGCGGATTTTTTGGGCTCGTATTTCAGGTCCAAACCGAGTCACAGTCAAAACCATTTTAGCTCTGCGTGCTTGGCTCCCCCTCACCCCGCCTCCGCTACGCTCGGCGGACTGACCGGGGCAGAGCCACGGGTCTCTGCCCGTCCTTCGGACCCCCGCTGGGGCGAGGAGAGAAGCCCACGCTGCGGCTCTTTCCCTCTTCTCCCCCATTACCTATGTAAAGTGGGGGGAGAAGGTGCCGGCAGGCGGATGAGGGGGCGGCGGAGCCGAAACCCGCGTTCTCGTCGGAATCAACCGCACGGGCTCTATAACCAAGGCGTTTAGAGTCTGCCGATGCTGGCCGCCCCATTTTAGCCCAAACGAACAAAAAAGCGGACCAGTTTCCCGATCCGCTTCTATCATATCATCCAGGCAGCGAAGCTGCTTAGATCAGCTTGCCCATGGCGACGGCGGTGTCGGCCATGCGGTTGGAGAAGCCCCATTCGTTGTCGTACCAGGACAGGATGCGCACCAGCTTGCCGCCGTCCATAACCTTGGTCTGGTCGCCGGAGAAGGTCGAGGAATGGCTGTCGTGGTTGAAGTCGATGGAAACCAAGGGCTCTTCGGTATAGCCGAGAATGCCCTTCAACTCGCCTTCCGCCGCAGCCTTGATGGCAGCGTTGATTTCTTCCTTGGTGACCGTGCGACCGGGGATGAACTTCAGGTCAACAACCGAGACGTTCGGGGTCGGAACGCGGATGGCCGAACCGTCCAGCTTGCCCTTCAGTTCCGGCAGAACCAGGCCGACGGCCTTGGCGGCACCGGTCGAGGTCGGGATCATCGACAGCGCAGCAGCGCGGGCGCGGTGCAGGTCCTTGTGCATCGTATCCAGCGTCGGCTGGTCGCCGGTGTAGGAATGGATGGTGGTCATGTAGCCGCTTTCGATACCGACGAGCTTTTGCAGCACGTAGGCAACCGGTGCCAGGCAATTGGTGGTGCAGGAGGCGTTGGAAACGACCAAGTCGTCCTTGGTCAGCGTGTTGTGGTTGACGCCGAAAACGATGGTCTTGTCGGCACCATCAGCAGGCGCCGAGACCAGCACGCGCTTCGAGCCATTGGCCAGGTGCAGCGATGCCTTTTCCTTGGCGGTGAAAATGCCGGTGCATTCCAGCGCGATATCGACATTGCTCCAGGGCAGGTCCTTGGGATCGCGAACCGCGGTCACCTTGATCGGCGCGCGACCATCGATGATGATGCTGTCGCCTTCAACCTTGACGGTCGAGGGGAAACGGCCATGGACGCTATCATAGCGCAGCAGATGCGCATTGGTTTCGACCGGGCCAAGATCGTTGATGGCCACGACCTCAATGTCGGTCCGACCGGATTCGATGATACCGCGCAGCACATTGCGGCCGATACGGCCAAAGCCGTTAATGGCAACTTTCACAGTCATTGCATAACTCCCGCTTCTCGGATGGCTCCGGGCTGCTGGGTGGCCCCCGGAGCGGTGATGATCTGGAACGGCGCGACGATGGCCAAGCGGTTCTCGCCTTGGGCAGCCCCAGGCATTGGGTAAAGGCACTTATGTGGTAAAGGCGTTCAGTCAAGCCCGAAGAGAAGCGGGCCCGCCAGACCCGCTCTTGAACCCTCTTCAGGAAAGCTTGGCTTCAGCCGCTTCGACAATCGCTTCAACGGTGATGCCGAAATGCTTGTACAATTCCTTGTAGGGGCCGGAAGCACCGAAGGACTTCATGCCGATAAAGGTGCCGTGCGAGCCGATGATCTCATCCCAGCCCTGACGGATTGCCGCTTCAACGCCGATCTTGACCGGAGCCGTGCCGATCACCGCGTTGCGGTATTCCTCTGGCTGCTCAAAGAACAGTTCGAAGCACGGCACGGAGACGACGCGGGCGGCAATGCCCTTGGCGGCCAGTGCTTCACGCGCCTGGATCGCCAGTTCGACTTCCGAACCGGTGGCAAAGATCGACACCTTGGCATCGTCAGCACCCAGCAGCTCATAACCGCCCTTGGCCGACAGGTTTTCTGCCGAATATTCGGTACGGGCCGCGATCAGGTTCTGACGGGTCAGCGCAATGCCGGACGGACGATCCGTATGGGTCAAGGCGATCTGCCAGCATTCCGCCACTTCCGTGGCATCAGCCGGGCGGAACATCATCAGGTTGGGGATGGCGCGCAGGGCTGCCATTTGCTCGACCGGCTGATGGGTCGGGCCATCTTCGCCAAGACCGATGGAATCATGGGTCAGGACGTGAATGACGCGAATGCCCATCAAGGAGGCCAGACGGATCGACGGACGGCAATAATCCGAGAAAATCAGGAAGCCACCGGAATACGGAATGAGACCGCCATGCAGGGCGATGCCGTTCATCGCCGCCGCCATGCCATGCTCACGAATGCCCCAATGCACGTAACGGCCCGAGAAATCGGTCGGCGTGATCGACGCGGTCTGGCTGGTCTTGGTATTGTTGGAGCCGGTGAGGTCGGCGGAACCACCAAGCGTCTCGATCACCACGCCATTGATCACTTCCAGCGCATCCTCGGAGGATTTGCGGGTGGCAAGGGTTGGCTTGGTCTCGGCCAGCTTCTTCTTATAGGAGTCGATGGCAGCATCGAAACCTTCCGGCAGCTTGCCAGCGAAGCGGCGGGTAATCTCGGCCTTGTGATCGGAGCCTCCCAGACCCTTTTCCCATTCGGCACGTGTCGCGGCACCACGCGCACCGGCTTCGCGCCAAGCGTCCAGCACATCGGCGGGCACGTGGAAAGCCTCGTCGGCCCAGCCCAGCGCCTTGCGGGTAGCGGCAATTTCGTCGGCACCGAGCGGTGAGCCATGCACCTTATGGGTGCCGGCCTTGTTGGGAGACCCAAAGCCGATCACCGTCTTACAAGCGATCATCGTCGGCTTTTCGGACAGCTGGGCGGCGGAAAGTGCAGCCGAAATCGCTTCCGGATCGTGACCGTCAACAGCCATGGTGTTCCAGCCCGAAGCGCGGAACCGGCCATGCTGGTCGGTGCTGTCGGCCAGCGAAATCGCGCCATCGATGGAAATGCCGTTATCGTCCCAGAGCACGATCAGCTTGTTGAGCTTCAGATGGCCGGCCAGCGAAATCGCTTCCTGGCTGATGCCTTCCATCAGGCAGCCATCGCCGACGATGGCATAGGTGTGGTGGTGCATCAGCTCGCTGCCGAATTCGGACGCCAGCTTCTTTTCAGCAATCGCCATGCCGACGGCATTGGCAATGCCCTGGCCGAGCGGGCCGGTTGTCGTCTCGATGCCCGAGAGATGGCCATATTCCGGATGGCCTGCGGTTTTCGAGCCGAGCTGGCGGAAATTCCTGATGTCATCGATGGAAATGTCTTCGTAGCCGGTCAGGTAGAGGACCGAATAGAGCAGCATAGAGCCATGGCCCGCCGACAGCACAAAACGGTCGCGATTGGCCCATTTCGGTGCCTTGGGATCGAAATTCAAAAAGCGGGTAAACAGCACCGTCGCGACATCGGCCATGCCCATTGGCATGCCGGGATGGCCGGAATTGGCCTTTTCGACCGCATCCATGGACAAAAATCGGATCGCATTGGCCATCCGGTTGTGCTTTTCGGGAGAAATCATGACTGTTCCGCCTGTTCCGGGTCTCGATGGACGAACGCCGTTCGGGCGAACGTCAGAAAGTGGGTGATCCTTAACATCTAGGACGGGCAAGTCAATAAATTGAGGCCGGGTGATTGCGTGGAAGGCATATTTTCGGTTTTTGCCTTAATATTGATCATTGTCTCGTATTGATGCGCGCCATGGACGACGGCGGGTCTACTCGTCCACAAGCATGACACACCGAAAAGCTGGGGTTTATTGACGCCAGCTACAGGCAATGACTAATGTCGCATGAGAACTATAGGGGCCAAGGGGTCGATTCGGCTTGCCTTTTGGAGTTTGTCAGGGAAAAATGAGGCCGGTTTTCCGAAACGACAAAGACGAGCAAGAATATCTGGGACGACCAAGAACATCTGGAGGCTTTCCGGTTCGAACAGAGCCTGAAAACTTCATCAGCCGGGACAGAGTAGAGATGGCGACGGATAAAGCGGAAGCCGCGCTCGGCGCATTGAAACAGGCCATTTCCGGCCTGGAAAATGCCATAGACATGCGACTGGAACTGCAACGCGCCAATGGCGAGGTGGAGCAGGAGGTGAAGCGCGTCCATATCGACCGCGCCCGCCTTGCCCAGGAACTTGACCAATCGCAATTTCGCGCCAATAGGCTGGAAGAGGTCAATCGCGAAGTCTCGCGCCGCCTGGTCACCGCAATGGAAACCATCAGGGCCGTACTGGACCGTTAGGCCAGCTTCGCCTCACTCAGGGATCATTCGACAGACATGGCACAAGTCACGGTCACCATCGATGGAAAAGCCTATCGCATGGCCTGCGAGGAAGGGCAGGAAAACCACCTGACCGATCTGGCCAGCCAGTTCGACCGTTATGTCAGCCACCTCAAAAGCCAGTTCGGTGAAATCGGCGACCTGCGCGTTACCGTGATGGCGGGCATCATGGTGATGGACGAATTGTCCGAGTTGAAACGCCGGATCGCGGCCGCCGAAGCCACTTCCGCCGGGGCCATCGGCCGTGAAGACGACATCCTCGCCGCCATCACGGAATTGACCGAGCGCCTGAACGGCCTGACCCGCAAACTGACCGAAAAGCCGCAGGCTGCGGCCAGCCCAACGGAAAACCAGCACCACTGAAATAAACATGGCTGCAACTGTCAGCACCACTGGCGCAAGGGCCGGAAAGCGCCTATATCTGTCATGCGGTCTGCGCCTCTCGACAGGAACACACAATCCCTGGGGCCATACCCGATCTTGAGGGAGCTGTCCCTGTTCGGACCCGTGGGTTCGGACACACGGCGCCCACCTACTTTGTAGGCTCCCAGGATCGCAAAAATCCATCGGTTGCGTGGACCGCACTTTTCCTTTCCATCAGTTTCAGACGGTTTTGGCGCAGCTATCGCTTCGTTCAAAACGGCTTGCTTTCAAAGCGGCGGGCGCGGCACAATGCACGGTAATGCTGCATAATTCCCGGAAACAGCCATGTACCAACCACCGCATTTTCGCCAGACCGACCACGAAGCGCTTTGCCAGTTCATCGTTGCACAGCCGTTTGGCCTGCTGATCACCTCTGGAAGCGGCGGATTGATCGCCAATCCCCTGCCCTTCTTCCTGTTGCGCGGTAACGACATGCAGCCGGACCGGCTGCTGGCCCATATGGCGCGGGCCAATCCGCAATGGCAGGCCATCGATGCGGGAGACGAGGTTCTCGTCGCCTTCATGGGCTCTGATCATTACATCTCACCCAATTGGTATCCCAGCAAGCAGGAAACCGGCAAAGTCGTGCCAACCTGGAATTACCAGACCGTGCAGGTCAGAGGCATGGCAAAAGCGCATCAGGACCCAGCCTGGCTGCTGGCGCAGGTCCGCCTGCTGACCGATCAGATGGAAGCCTCCGGTCCTCGTCCCTGGGCCGTCGATGATGCACCTGACAATTTCGTCGCAGCCCAGATGCGCGGCATCGTTGGGGTCGAAGTGCAGATTTCTCATCTCGAGGGCAAGCTGAAGGCCAGCCAGAACCGGACCGACATCGACCGGCAAGGCGTGCTGGATGGACTTGGCGGGCAAGAAACACCCCAGGCCAACGCCATGGCCGCGCTGATGCGACGTGCCAAGAGCTGAGCTTCAAAATTAGCAACTTCGTTTGAGAAGCTAAAGTCATTTGGTTCAAGTTGAACCTGACAACTCCATGTCTCCAAGCAAAAGAAATATCGCGTCAGCCTTCGTCCGGTCGAAAGATTGAGGCTGACGCTGGCTTGGCCTTATCCGCTTAGAACTCTTCCCAATTGTTGCCGCTTGAGGCATTGGAGGCCGCAGCGGCAGATGAGCCACCAGTGAAGGCGCTGGCCAGCTTGCCCATCATCGAGCGCGCCGGAGAACCGACAGGGCGGGAGCTGGGCTGGGCAGGTTTGATGCGCGATGCGGCCAAAGGCTTGGCGGCAGGTGCCCGTGACGCAGGGGCTGGCTGATGGTTTGGCGCCCAGGATGCGGCCTCACCCGGCACCTTGAACTCGGCAATCAGGCTGACCAATGTGGTGGCGCTTTCGGCGAGCTTGTGGGTCACGGCAGTGGTTTCTTCCACCATGGCGGCGTTTTTCTGGGTGAACTGATCCATATGGTTGACGGAGGTGTTGATCTCCTGCAAGCCGGTGCTCTGTTCGCGCGAGGACGTGGCAATCTCGGCAATCAGGCCATTGATCATCGATACCTGTTGGGAAATCGCTCCAAGCGCATCGCCGGTTTCGCGCACCAGCCTGACACCGCCAGCCACTTCCGTCCCCGACTTGCTGATCAACGCCTTGATATCCTTGGCAGCATTGGCGGAGCGCTGCGCCAGTTCGCGCACTTCCTGAGCAACCACGGCAAAGCCCTTGCCCGCCTCTCCGGCCCGTGCTGCTTCGACACCGGCATTGAGCGCGAGAAGATTGGTCTGGAAAGCGATTTCATCGATGACATTGATGATCTTGGAAATCTCGCTGGAGGCCTGTTCGATCCGGCCCATGGCCGACACCGCATCCGCCACCACCTTGGACGAGCCTTCTGTGCTGACCTGGGCATCGGAGGCGAGAGCCGCGGCCTGTTGAGCACGGTCGGCGGCGCTGCGCACCGTGCCGGTGACCTGTTCCAGCGCTGCCGAGGTCTCTTCCAGCGAGGCTGCCTGCTGCTCGGTGCGGCTGGCCAGCGCGCCTGCGGCGCTGCGCATTTCATTGCCGCTGGCCTCAACCGACATCGCCTCGTTGCGCAAACGGGCGAAGGCCAGGCTGAGATTGTTGACCGAATTGTTGAAATCGACCCGGAGCGGTTCAAGTTCAGGGATAAACGACTGGTCGATCCGCGTCGTCAGGTCGCCACTGCTCAGGCGGTTCATGGCAACTGCCAGCATATCGGCACAGTTTCGGATATTGGCGGCATCCGCATCCTTCTCAGCCTCACGCTCGGCCCGTTCCCGCTCGTTGCGTGCCCGCGTTTCGTTGGCGTCCTGTTCCAGTTGCAGCTTTTTGAGCGCGTCCTGGCGGAAAACTTCCAGTGCCCGCGCAAGCGCGCCAATCTCGTTGCGCAAACCCTGATGCGGCACTTCGACATCGGTCCGGCCATCGGCAAGACTGGAGGCCGCCGCTGTCAGTTCCGGAATCGGGCGCATGGTTTTGCGGGTGATGAACACTATCAGCAGCAGAGAGACCAGCAAGGCGATACCCGCCGTAATCGCCACGGCTTGCGCCATCTGATCGCTGATACCGGCAATTTCGGCAACACGCACACCGGCGTAGAGAATGCCGATGACAGAACCGGAGGAACTGATGATGGGCTTGTAGATCGTATAGTAATCCGTGCCGAGAATGGCGGCCTGACCACGATACGTCTCACCCTTGACGAGGGCCGAATAGACGGCACCCGTTGGATCGAGCGGCGTGCCGACAGCGCGCTGGCCATCCGGCTTGATGATATTGGTCGTGCGGCGAATGTAACCCTTGGTCGCTTCGTCAAGCGTAAACAGCGTCGCCGTCTGGCCCGTCATCCGGCCAATGGAATCGATCGTGTCATGATTGGCAAATTGCGCCGGCAGCGTCTGCGCCGAAATGCGTTCAACATTGCCATCCCTGCCCCAACTGACCTTGACGCCAGGCACATCGCGCTCCAGCAACGTGGCCGCGACCCGCAGGCTGCTGTTCTGGCTGTCGATGGCCTGCTGCGTCACACGCTCATGAACCTGCCGCGAAATCGTCCAGGCAACAGCGCCCAGAGATACAACCAATATCAGGGTGGTCACAACGGTGATCGTCCCGACCAGCCCGAAACGGGATAGAAATTTCATTGCCAAACCCTCAAATATTTATGGTCCCTTGAGCCTAAAATATTTGACGAGTGTTAAGGCAAGATTGTCACAAACCTTTCTCCAGCCCTT
The DNA here is from genome assembly GCF_013426735.1 of Agrobacterium vitis. Classification (NCBI taxonomy): domain Bacteria; kingdom Pseudomonadati; phylum Pseudomonadota; class Alphaproteobacteria; order Hyphomicrobiales; family Rhizobiaceae; genus Gillisella; species Gillisella vitis. The sequence goes on along the minus strand of NZ_AP023272.1, from coordinate 1,209,587 downwards.
CACCGCCAAGGCCTTTACGTCCCATTCCAAGGGAAATAGCACCAATGCGGGACGCTTGCAGCGCGCATCTATCGGCAGAAAAGTGCAATTATTTGATTATACAACAACATAAACGCAATACTAAATTATTTATAACTAAAATACAAATTGTTCCATCGTGACCTGCTCTTGCAAAACAAAGAGAGATTATGGTTAAACAACTGCTAACAAAGAGAGAACACATGCCCTTGGACAGTACAAAAAACCATTTGCGCCAACAAAGCCTTGCCCGTCGGGACGCTATTCCTGCGCATATTCGCGCTGATCATTCAGCCGCAATTGCCCATCACGGCGCCAGCGCCATCGAGATTGCCCAAGACACCATGATTTCCGGCTTCCTGCCGATCCGCTCCGAAGTAGACACGCAACCCTTAATGGAGATGTTGCGCCAGCGCGGTGCCGATCTCTGCCTGCCCGTGGTTCTTGATCGCCAGACCATCTGCTTCCGGCAATGGCACAGCCAGGAATCGCTGATCGATACCGGTTTTGGCACACGCGGTCCCGGCCCCGATGCACCGGTGGTCGATCCACAGGTCCTGCTGATTCCGCTGGCCGCCTTCGACCGGCATGGCAACCGGATCGGCTATGGAGCAGGCCATTACGACCGGGCGATTGCCCGTTTGCATCAGAAAGGCCTTGATCCGCTTCTGATCGGCATTGCATTTGACTGTCAGGAAGTGGCAGATGTGCCTTTCGAACCCCATGACGTCGCTTTGCATGCCATTTTGACGGAAAGTGGATATAAGAACTTCAAGACCTGACTGGATTTAAGGAATGCGGCTGCTTTTTCTAGGCGACATGGTTGGCAAGACAGGCCGCACGGCGGTTTGGGAAAAGCTGCCCGGCCTGGTCTCCGACCTGAAACTGGATTTCGTCATCGTCAATGGCGAAAATGCCGCTGGCGGCTTCGGGATTACCGAGGATATTTTCCTCGAAACCATCAATGCCGGCGCCGATGTCGTCACCACGGGCAACCACGTCTGGGACCAGAAGGAAGCGATCACCTTTTCAGGTCGTCACGACCAGTTCCTGCGCCCGGCCAATTATCCGGCGGGGACACCCGGCAAAGGGTCCGGTCTCTATTATGCCCGCAACGGTGCACGTGTGCTGGTCGCCAATATCATGGGCCGGGTCTTCATGCATCCAGAACTGGACGATCCGTTCAAATCGGCGGAAACCATTCTGGCCGCCTGCCCCCTGAAGGAACAGGCCGACGCCATCATCTTCGACTTCCATGCCGAGGCCACCAGCGAAAAACAGTGTTTCGGCCATTTCGTCGATGGCCGCGCCAGTTTCGTGGTCGGCACCCACACCCATGTCCCAACCGCCGATCACCAGATTCTCAATGGCGGCACCGCCTATATGTCGGATGCGGGCATGTGCGGCGACTATGATTCGTCGCTCGGCATGGAAAAGGAAGAGCCGCTCAACCGTTTCATTTCGAAAATGCCCAAGGGCCGATTCGAAGCCGCCCACGGCCCGGCGACAATCTGCGGGGTCGGCGTCGAGATTTCCGACAGCACTGGACTGGCTGAGAAAATCGCCCCTTTGCGCATCGGCCCGCGCCTCACGGAGACCATACCCGCTTTCTGGGCTTGAAGCCTTCGGCTTCATATCCTGATTGCGCCGGGCAACAGCCCGATCAATCTTGCCTCTTGCCGAGACCGGTGTAAGGTCCCGCGCAACACCGTAACGACAGTCAACACGGGAAACTCACCATGCCTGCTTTCAAGACACTTGACGATCTCACCGATATCGCCAGCAAGCGCGTACTGTTGCGCGTTGACCTGAACGTGCCCGTCTCCGGCGGCAAGGTGACGGATGCAACCCGCATCGAGCGCGTCGCCCCGACCATCAAGGAACTGTCGGCCAAGGGCGCCAAGGTTATCCTGCTGGCCCATTTCGGTCGTCCCAAGGGCGAGCCGGTTGCCGATATGTCGCTGTCACAGATCATTTCCGCCGTCGAGGAAGTGCTGGACCAGGCGGTCGCGTTCGGCGAAGACTGCGTTGGAGAGCCGGCCGAAAGGGCCGTTGCCGCCCTGAATAATGGCGATATCCTGCTTCTGGAAAATACCCGCTTCCACAAGGGCGAGGAAAAGAACGACGCCGACTTTACCGCAGAACTCGCCAAGAACGGCGACATCTATGTCAATGACGCCTTTTCCGCTGCGCACCGCGCCCACGCCTCCACGGAAGGGCTCGCCCATATTCTGCCTGCCTATGCAGGGCGTACCATGCAGGCCGAGTTGGAAGCGCTGGAAAAGGGCCTCGGCAAGCCGACCCATCCGGTGGTCGCCATTGTCGGCGGTGCCAAGGTTTCCTCCAAGATCGACCTGCTGATGAACCTGGTCAAAAAGGTCGATGCGCTTGTCATCGGCGGTGGCATGGCCAATACATTCATCGCCGCCCAGGGGATCGATGTCGGAAAGTCGCTGTGCGAACACGATCTGGCCGCCACCGCCAAGCAGATCATGATCGAAGCGGAAACGGCTGGCTGCACCATCGTGCTGCCGGTGGACGGCGTCGTCGCTCGCGAGTTCAAGGCCAATGCCGCCAATGAGACCGTCAGCGTCTCGGCCATTCCAGCCGACGCAATGATGCTGGATGTCGGTCCGAAATCGGTGGCGGTCGTCAATGACTGGATCACCAAAGCGGCAACGCTGGTCTGGAACGGCCCGCTCGGCGCTTTTGAGATTCCTCCCTTCGATACCGCCACCGTCTCTGCCGCAAAACATGCCGCAGAGCGCAGCAAGGCTGGCAAACTGGTGTCGGTGGCTGGCGGCGGCGACACGGTCTCGGCGCTCAATCATGCTGGCGTTGTCGATGACTTTTCCTATGTCTCGACCGCAGGCGGCGCTTTCCTGGAATGGATGGAAGGCAAGGAACTGCCCGGTGTCGCCGTATTGACCCATCCAGCTTAACCAACCGACAAAAAATTTGAGGTGCGGCATGGAACAAATGCCGCACCTGAATTTCTTTTAAAAAAGATTGAATTTTAAAACGATTGAAGTGATTTCAATCGTTTCAATGACTTAACGCCCCATTTTCCTCCTGAACAACATCTGTTACGCGATATCTAGTGGTAACGTTTTTGGGAGCATAGGACATGAGTGAGAGACTTGAAGACATCGCCGTCAAGATGATGGCTGATGGCAAGGGCCTTCTGGCAGCGGACGAGTCCACGTCCACCATCAAGAAGCGTTTCGACACGATTGGCCTCGAATCGACCGAAACCAGCCGCCGCGACTACCGCGAAATGCTGTTTCGCTCCGACGAGGCGATGAAAAAATACATTTCTGGCGTCATTCTCTATGAAGAGACCCTGTATCAGAAAGCAGCCGACGGCACGCCTTTCGTTGATATCATCAAGGCCGCCGGCTCCATCCCCGGCATCAAGGTCGATACCGGCGCCAAGCCAATGGCCGGTTTCCCGGGCGAAACCTTGACGGAAGGCCTGGACGGGCTGCGTGAGCGTCTCGCCAATTACTACAAGGCCGGCGCCCGCTTTGCCAAATGGCGCGGCGTTATCGCCATTGCCGATAGCCTGCCGACCTGGGGCTCGATCAAGGCCAATAGCCAGGCGCTCGCCTATTACGCCGCCCTGTGCCAGGAAGCAGGCATCGTGCCAATCGTTGAGCCAGAAGTGCTGATGGATGGCGCTCCGGGCACCCACGACATTGCCAAATGCGCAGAAGTGACGGAATGGGTGCTGCGCACCGTCTTCCAGGATCTGTATGATGCCCGTGTCAATCTCGAAGGCATGATCCTGAAGCCCAACATGATCATCGACGGCAAGAATGCCCGTAAGGCCTCCGTCGAGGAAGTCGCAGCAGCAACCGTCAAGGTGCTGAAGGCGACGGTTCCTTCCTCCGTTCCCGGCATCGCCTTCCTGTCCGGCGGCCAGAGCACAGAGGAAGCAACCGCCCATCTCTCAGCGATGAATGCCGGTTACGACCTGCCCTGGACCCTGACCTATTCCTATGGTCGCGCCCTTCAGGATAGCGCCATTAAAACCTGGGGCGGCCGCAGCGAAAACGTCGCCGCCGGTCAGCGTGCCTTCACCCACCGCGCCCGCATGAACAGCCTGGCCGCGACTGGCACCTGGAAACAGGACCTGGAAAAGGCCGCTTGAGGGCAAGCATCGAACGCATTTGATCCGGCATCTTGAAGCCCCGCTGCACCCGGCGGGGCTTTTTCTTGTCACCCTGACAGGATTTCATCTTCATTTCGGCGACGCCGCTGCTATCGAGATCACGGTTGTTCATTACGTATCACTTGCAAGAAGGCCAGCCATGATCTCCGTGCCTTTCATCACTCTCGACGTCTTTACCGTTGAGCGGTTTCGCGGCAATCCTCTGGCAGTCATTCTCGATGGGCGCGGGCTGTCGGATACGACGATGCAGGCCATTGCCGCCGAATTCGGTTATTCTGAAACCACCTTCGTCCTGCCTCCGACAGACGCGGCCAATACCGCGCAGGTGCGGATCTTCACGCCTGTCATGGAAATACCCTTTGCCGGTCATCCTAATGTTGGCACAGCCATCGCCCTTGCCGGACAATCAACCTTGTTCGGCCAATCCCTTGGCGATGATCTGCGCTTTGAAGAAAAAGCTGGTCTCGTCACCGTTCAACTGAGCCGCGATGACAATGGTGTGGTGAAGGCCTGCATCCGTGCGCCCCAGCCTCTTTTCGTCAGCGGCCCAGTGGCAACAGCCAATCTGGCCGCCGCCATGTGCTTGGCTGAGAGTGACATTCAAACCGCAAACCATGCTCCGGCCTTTATTTCCGTCGGATTGACATTCATCGCAGCGGAGTTGACCGATCTCGCCGCCCTTGGCCGCAGCAAGCCTGATCTTGCCGCTCTCGCCCGTTTGGTCGAAATCCATGCCGACCAGGAAACGGATGGCGCAACCTTCCTCTATTGCCGAATGTCGGAAAACCATATCCGCGCCCGGATGTTTTCGCCTTTCGACAATGTTGCGGAAGATCCGGCGACCGGCAGCGCCTCAGCGGCACTTGCCGCCTATCTGGCGCAGCAGGCACCGGAAGCGGATCTTGACCAGACGCTGGTCATCGAACAGGGTGTTGAAATGGGCCGCCGCAGCCTGATAACAGTCACCGTCCAGAAAGCGGGCGGCAACATCATCCGAACCGAGATTTCAGGACACGCTGTCACCGTCATGCAAGGCACGCTCAGCATCGACAGTTGATCCACGCCATAAAGAAACGGAAAGCCAGTAATGCAATCAGGTCTGCGGGACGCATGGAAGTACCTGATCCCGGACGTGACGCCGATCAGTTCTTCAGAACAGGCCCGCTCCGCCCTCGGCGCAACGCTGGGCATTCTGGTGACTGGCGTCATCAGTGCCTTTTTGCTGGGATATTTTTTGCCGGAGCAAGCTGCAAGCCTGCCGGTGCTGATCGCGCCGATGGGAGCCTCCGCCGTGCTGCTGTTTGCTGTCCCCACCAGTCCGCTTGCCCAACCCTGGTCAATCCTGGGCGGCAATCTTTGCGCCGCACTGATTGGTGTAACCGTGGCGCAATGGGTGCCGGATCTGCTGCTTGCCAGCGCGCTGGCCATCGGCGGTGCGATTGCCGCGATGATTGCGCTGCGCTGCCTGCATCCGCCAAGCGGCGCCATCGCGCTGACTGCCGTGCTCGGCGGTCCGGGCATTCATGCGCTCGGCTATGGCTTCGTGCTCTGGCCGGTGGCTGGCAACTCCCTGCTGCTTCTGGCCAGCGCGCTGCTCTATAACCGGCTTGCGGGCCGCCGTTATCCGCATCGCGCCAAGCCTGCTTTGCCGCAAACGCCCGGCATTGCTGATACCGCAGGCTTCCAGCGTCGCGATCTCGATGACGTCCTGAAGGATTACGATGCCTTTCTCGACATCGACCGCGACGATCTGGAGGATATCCTGCGCCGCACCGAGTTGCGTGCCTATCGCCGTCGCAGCAGCCATACGACCTGCGGCGCGGTGATGATTGCGGGCATTGCCGCCCTCTCCCCGGATACGACGCTGAGCGAGGCGCTGCACCGCCTGCGCCAAAGCCGCGTCAAGGCGTTGCCGGTGACCGCCGAAGACGCCACCATTCTCGGCATCGTCACCCAGACTGACCTGATGGACAAGGCAAGCTGGTCACGGGGCAGGCCGATGATCGGTCTTGGCCGACGGCTGGCGCTGGCCTTGCAAGGCGCCTCTGCGCCAAACGGCACGGTCAAGGACATCATGACCACACCTGTGCGCACCGTCACGCCAGATGCACCGCTGTCCGAAGCCATCGTCACCTTTGCCGAAGCGGCCCTGCATCATTTGCCTGTGATCAACGCCCAGGCAAAGCTGATCGGCATGATCGCTCAAACGGATGTATTGATGGCCATGGTGCAGGCCTCAAACCAGAAAGCCAAATAGGAAAAATCATTGAAAATGACCTTTCATATCGAGCCAGCAGCACATTACAGCGCCGTGCGCCATATATGGTAAACGGCGCTGTCGGCAGCGTACAAATTTGCAGCGGTTTTACGATAAACCACAGACCTCAAGCATGAAAAGCAATCCTAAAGCTCGCGCCACATCTTAAGGCCGCACTAGCAGCGTGACGGTCCAGATGATAAAGGCCAGCACGGCAAGCTTCCAGAAGTCGCTGCGCTTTCGAAGGAATGGCAAGCCGAGTGGCCGGATCAGTTGCACGGCCATGGCCAGGATCAGAAAGGCCGATATTGCCTTGTTCATGTCTTTGGTCGCTACCTCTACGAAGCCAACGCATTTTAGCAGGAATGAAGCGCTTGTCCCCGGTCATACTGATATCACCGGGCAAAGGGAAGCAGGCTTTGCTTGGCCATCATCTGGCGGTTTGCGCCATACCCCATAAATAGCTGGAAAATCACCTGCTGTAACGTCGCAGTAACAACAGTTTGACATATTTCATAAATCGACCCCATTCCGGGGAATAATGGCCCCACGCATTCCGCGCCCTGCCACGCCTGGCCTTCGCCTCGACCCGTTCCGAAGTGATTTGCATGACCCGAAATCTGTTTCCCGTCCTCTCCCTCCTGCTTGGCACGCTGTTCCTGTTCCTCGGCAATGGTCTGCACGGGCTGCTTCTGCCGGTGCGCGGCTCGTTTGAAGGCTATTCCAATGAAGTGCTTGGCCTGCTCGGTACGTCCTGGGCGGCGGGCTTTGTGCTTGGTTGTTTCATTGCACCCAAGCTGGTGATGCGGGTCGGTCATGTGCGCGCCTTTTCCTGCTTCATCGCCATCATCGCCATCATTTCGCTGATTACCGGCTTGGTCGTCGAACAATATTCGTGGGTCGCCCTGCGAACGCTGACCGGTTTTTGCACCGCCGGCACCTCAATGATCATCGAAAGCTGGCTGAATGAGAGGGCCAGTAATGAGAGCCGTGGCTCGATCTTTTCCTTCTACATTTCCGTCACCCTGTTCGGGGTGGTCGGCGGCCAGATGATGGTGGCCTTTGGCAATATCCACACGCCAACGCTGTTCATGATCTGCGGCATTCTCTATTGCCTGGCCATGCTACCCACCACCATGTCCAACGCCGCCTCACCTCAACCGTTGAAATCCGTCAAGCTGGACCTGCCAAAACTCTATCGAAATTCGCCGGTGTCCTTTGTTGGTATTCTGCTGATCGGCATCGCCAATGGTGCCTATGGAACCTTGGTGGCGGTGTTCGGGGCCCGCGTCGGCCTGCCGGATGTAATGATTGCCAGCATGTTGAGTATCACGATCTTTGCCGGTGCTGCCGCCCAGTTTCCGGCTGGCCGCCTGTCCGACCATACGGACCGGCGCTATGTTCTGGCCGGTATTGGCTCGGTCGCCCTTTTGGCAGCCCTGCTGATTTTGATGGTACGGCCGCAGACCGCCGTTTTCCTGATCCCGCTTGTGGCGCTTTATGGGGCCGCAGCCAATTCGCTCTATCCGATCGCGGTCGCCCACGCCAATGACTTTGCCGATAGTGGCGATTTCGTCAAAGTGTCCGGCGGGTTGTTGCTGCTGTTTGGTATCGGGACCATTATCGGCCCGACCATCGGCGGGCCTGTCATGACATGGTTCGGTCCCTATGCATTGTTTGCGGTCACCGCCACCGCCCATGCTTTGCTGGTTGCCTATGCGATTTTCCGCAGCCGGTTACGCCCGACCCTCACCTCCGAGGAAAAAGAGAATTTTTCAACCGGGCATGGCCCGGTCTCGACCATGATGGCCACCCCGCAATCGGCAACACTTGACCCAAGAGCTGAACGCATGGACATCAGTGGTGAAGAGCCAGCAAACAAGGAGGCATAAGCGATGATGGAAGACCCGGACCGGCCGCGCAAACCACCGGAACACGAGATCGGCTGCGACCTTTCTCTCCTGTCGGCAAGCGAACTGGAGGCGCGAATCACTTTGCTAAAACAGGAAATCACCCGTCTCGAAACGGAAAAATCCAGCAAGATGGCGGGAAAAGCGGCAGCTGAATCGCTGTTTCGCCCTTTAAAGTAGCAGGCTATGGTTCAAAATATTACAGCTGCGCAGAATGGTAAAGATCGGGCCGGGAACCCTCGCATGCGGCGGCAAGCATCGCCGTTTTGATCTATCGCGATGCAGTATTAACCTAATATTAAGCATTTTATGAGAATGTATAACCTGTCCGGTTCTTCTGGATTCAGACAGTTTCACCAAATGGCGATTTGGTCTGATTTTTCTCCCTGTTTTACCTTGAGAGCCGCTTTTGCGGCTCTTTTTTTATGCCTTTCGACTTTACCTAAAACTGTGGGAATTAACCCTTTCTTAAGAAACGACTTGCGCATTTGGGGTATTGGTAGCATCGTTCACCCATGGAATTGGCGCTGGACTTCGTTAACCGCCGCGCTACGTCAATAAGTGATGCGTAAGACAGGGAAAATGTCGATGTCGGAACTTGGATTGAATACGGTCAGCTTTGCCGGGCGCGCTGCTTCGTCGTCGCAGTTCAAGGCGACCTATGCAGAAGGCATGGGGCTGGTCGAAGAAACCGCCGCATATCTCGACGGCCCCGGCCGTTCGGCTGCAAAGGTTCTGCCCCGCATGGCCTCCGTGCTCTATGCAGCTGAATCCATGCGCCTGACCACACGCCTGATGCAGATGGCCTCCTGGCTTCTTTTGCAGCGCGCCGTCAATAATGGCGAAATGTCGCGCGACCAGGTGATTTCTGAGAAGAGCAAGGTCCGTCTGGACGGCTTCAACGTCGACCGCAATGCGCCAGGCTGGAACGATCTGCCGGAATCCTTCCGCGACCTGATCGAACGCTCCCTGCGCCTTCAGAATCGGATTGCCCTGCTGGACCGCGAAATCTATCGTCCGAATGACACATCCATCGTGCCGGACAATGAGAACAGCGTCCAAGCTCAACTGAATCTGCTGCGCACGGCGTTTAACGCTAACTGATCGGTACGGACAGAATTGAAATGCAGGAAAGGGCGGGGATGAACCCGCCTTTTTCTATTGCCTCATAGGTCTGTGCAGCCATTCCGTCTGCAATCACAGCATGGTGCAGAAAACCGGTTCCCACTTTTCGGTCCGATGCTCTAGCAATCGTCTCTTTCCTTAAAGATCGGCAGCATCCGGCGCAGCGTTGCATCCTTTCGCACCCCATGATGCCAAAATGCGGCCAGGGCATGCAACAGGACAAGACCCGCCGCCGCATAGGCCAGCGTCGCATGCACGCTCGTCCAGAATGCCTCGGCTTGATCGGATATCGCCATTGGCAGGCCCGGCACCACAATCAAATCGAACACAAAGCTCGGAATCTGAAGTGGCGAAGTAGAGGCAACGGCCCACCCCGCCATCGGCACCGCCACGGTCAGCATCAGCAAGGCAAAATGCGCACTGCGGGCGGCAAAGACTTCCACGCGCCCACTGACGTCAAGCGACTTGGGTTTGACACTGACCAGCGACAGGACAACACGGGGAATTGCAAGCATCAGCACCAGGAAGCCGAAAGACTTGTGCCACTGGAAAAGAGTGAATTGCAAAGCCGGATCGATATCAGCACCAGTCATCAGATATCCGAGAATGATCTGCCCTAGAAACAGCAGGGCAATGGTCCAGTGAAAAGCGATGGAAAGCCAGCCATAGGACTGCGACGCACCACGCTTGGCTGATGATTGCTTCGCGGATAGTTTTAAGGGGACATCCATACTCAACTCAATTGCTTGTAGGTTTCATCGGCAAGCACCTGCATACGATCCTGTGGAAGATCGCCGATCAAGGCGCAGCGGATGGTTTCGTCGTTCCAGAACAGGGCCTGAAGGCCATCCGCCCCGGTGCGGCTGCTCGTCCGGCGAATTGCGGTTTCCGGCTCATTGCGCGACGGAACGATATAGAGCGTGACGCGCTGGCCGGTCTCATCCTCATACATTAATTGTGCCGCAGCACCGTCGGCGCTGGGCAGCAACCTGCCTCCCACCAGCATAAAACCATAGGCCTTCAGGTCCGGGATCGCCAAGGGACGATCCAGGCGCTTCGACAGCCAGGTTTTCAACTGCGGCGCGTCTTCAGCCCGAACTTCGACGGGGTGAATGACTTCGCTCGCGTAAAGCATATGCGCCTGCGTCGCCTCAGCGACCAACGGATCAGATGGTCTCGCACTGGAGATCAACAGGCCCCGCCCGAACCAGCCGCCAGTCAGCCCAACTGCCAGGATAACAACGGCAGCGGCAGCGAATTTTCGCCAGTCGGTACGGTGAGGATCTATTGGATGAATTTGGTCTTTTCTTGCAAACCATGCAGCGCTTTTCCCCGATAAGCGTGCAGAGCGCAACCGGTTGTCGATGCTATGCACATCGAGCCGTGCAGGCACCGGCTCAGCCGAAACAGACCCGTATAGCGCCTGCAACGCCGCATTTTGCTGGCGCCATGTTTCGACTTTTTGCGCCTCTTCGGGATGGTCAGCAAGATAACGGGCGACGGCTTCACGCTCGCGCTCGCCAAGCCGTCCGTCGGCAAAAGCGATCAGGTCACTCTCTGTCATCTGTGGCGCACCACTCCTCATTTGATCACCCTTAACTTCGGTGGATCGTCCTGGGTCAGGCGGGTCAATGCCGCCCGCGCCCGGCCCAGGCGCGACATCAATGTGCCAATCGGGATCTCCAACACGTCGGCCGCTTCCGAATAGCTCATGCCTTCGACGACGACGAGAAGCAGCGCCTCCCGCTGTTCGCTAGACAATTGGTCGATCGCCCTTGCCATTTCGGCAAGAGCGATACGGCCTCCCTGCGCGGCGGGTACCGACAATTCGCCCGCGACATCCTCGATCGGCACCGCAACAGGCCGGCGCCGGCGATCACGCAGATTGTTGCGATAAATATTCAGAAGGACACGGGTGAGCCAGGGCCGTACCGGGCCTGGCCCGCGCCACAGCCCCTTCTTGACAATGGCCCGCTCCAGACAGTCCTGAACGAGATCATCGGCGACGTCGCGGTCATGCGTCAGGGCATGGGCGTAGCGCCGGAGCCCCGGAACACAGCTTGCGATTTCGTCCAGAAAGTCCGGCATAGGGCCTATTCCTTGGCGGTGTGCCATACATTGCCGACACCGTCGCCGGTGGTATCCCCAGGCTTTTTGTCCATCTGCCAGCGATAGAGCGGCTTTCCATCATGCGACCACTGCATTGTGCCATCCTTGCGGGCGATCGGCTGATACGCACCATCGGCTTTGTCAGTCTTTGTGGCAGCAAGGGGCGGCCATTTCTTCGCGCAGCCATCGTAGCAGGTTGATTGACCCTTGGTGTCATTATCGAATGTATAGAGGGTCATGCCCTTGGCATCGGTCAGGATCGTGCCCTGAGCGGTTTTTGTTTCGATGACGGCGCCACCGGCATAGGGGCCAGCCAGGGCTGCCCCTGCCGAAACGAACGTGACAAAACCGGCCAGAAGCAAAGGATATGAACGCATGATATCGTCCTTTCAGAGAGATGACAGATCGGACATCCTGTCCGATACTGAGAGAACACTTGGCCGAGGGACTTAATCCCTCTCCGCTCAAATATTTTCACCAAGAGCGCTTGCCGATGGTCCGTCCCTATCTGATGCCCTTCAAATCCATGTCGAATACAACGGTATTGGAATAAAGCGGGACACCGATCCCCATGCCGTAAGGCACACGGAAAACATTGCCGGTGACGTGAAAGGCAACCGAGCCCTGCTTTTGCTCCAGAAACGTGGCGTGAAATGTCTCAGGCCTGGAAATGCCTCGCGCCGTCAATATCCCCTCGACAAGTGCACTGCGTGGCCCGTCCTGGACGACCCGGTTCGAGCGGAAGGTAATTTGCGGATAATCGGCGGCATTGAAGACGGCGCTGGAGCGCAGGAAATTGTCAACCCGCTCCTGCCCCGTCTTCACGCTGACAGGGGTCACGGTAATTTCGACGAAGGATTGCGCCGGATGATCCGCATCGATGTCGAAGCGACCGGATATGCCGGGAAATGTACCGTTGATCCCTGGACCGGCAACCTGCGCAATCGAAAAACCTATTCGGGATGCCGAATCGATCCGGTAACGCCCGGCAGCGGATGAAAGCGATTCGGCGGATGCGGGCGCCGTGGCCAAGGCGACGATGAGACAGCCAAGCGAAAAACTATATTTCAAGACAGGTATTCCTCTGGTTGGGGAAAGCATGGTCCTGAAAGAAGAACACCGTAGCGCCGGGTTTAATCCCATCCGGGATGAGCGGCCAACAAAAAAGCCCGATCACAGGACCGGGCTTTTTTGGAAAGACATGCAAGCGGTGGATTAGAGGCCGAGGCCGCCGAAACGCTTGTTGAACTTGGAGAGACGGCCACCGCGGTCCATGAGCTGCTGGTTGCCGCCGGTCCAGGCCGGGTGCGACTTGGAGTCGATGTCGAGGTTCATGACCTGACCTTCAGTGCCCCAGGTCGAAAATGTTTCGTACTCGGTGCCATCGGTCATGACGACCTTGATCTTGTGGTATTCGGGATGAATGTTAGCCTTCATGACGGTCTTCCTGATGTGCCGGGGGTCTATTTGCCGCAATTGCGTCAGCCGACCCAATTCAATACATGAAGCCGGAGACTGGTAATGTCGCGGGCTTCCCAATTTGATGGGCTGCCTATACATGAAGGTCGCAGGGATAACAAGGCCCCCAGCGCATAAGCTGGGATGGCAGGGGCGGAGTACGGATCAGTGTCAGAAAACCAAGAACGCCAGGCAAAATCGAGCCGTAGTCTGAAGCCTCTCGCCAGGCTTAACCCTTACCTGATGCGGTATCGCGGCATGGCATTGGCCGCCTTGGTGTTTCTGGCTCTGGCTGCCGTGACCACGCTGGCGCTACCGCTGGCCGTGCGCCGGATGATCGACCACGGCATGGCCTCTGCCGATGCCGGCTTCATCAACAAGTATTTTGCCATGCTGATCGTTCTGGCGCTGATCATGGCCGCATCCAGCGCGCTGCGCTATTATTATGTCATCACCATTGGCGAGCGGATCGTCTCGGATATCCGCCGCGAAGTGTTCGATCATGTCAGCCGCCTGTCGCCTGCGTTTTTCGACGTCAACCAATCCGGCGAAATTGTCTCGCGGCTGACAGCCGATGCCACCCAGATCAAATCCGCCGTTGGCGCCAGCGCTTCTGTGGCATTGCGCAACATCATCATGTGTTTTGGCGCCATGGGCATGATGATCTATACCAGCCCGAAACTGTCGGTCATGGTGCTGGCTGCCATTCCCGTTATCGTCTTTCCGCTGATTGCCTTTGGCCGCTCCGTGCGGCGCCGCTCCCGCCTTGCCCAGGACAGGCTAGCGGAGGCCGCAGCCTTTGCAGGCGAGAGTATTGGGGCTGCCCGTACCGTCCAGGCCTTTAATGGCGAAGCCGCCGCCAGCGCCCGCTACGGCGCAGCCGTCGAACAGGCTTTCCAGGCCGCCCGTATCGCCACCCGCTCGCGCGCCATCCTGACCGGTGTTGCCATCACGCTGGTATTCGGCAGCATTGTCGGGGTGCTCTGGTATGGCGCCCAAAGCGTGCTGGCCGGAACGCTGTCAGCGGGAACCCTGGGCCAGTTCCTGCTCTATTCCGTCATCGCCGCCTCATCGCTTGGCCAATTGTCTGAGGTCTGGGGTGAATTGATGCAGGCGGGCGGGGCCGCCGAACGGCTGACGGAATTGCTGGCCGAGGTCTCTGCCGTGCAATCGCCTGATCATCCAAAGCCCTTGCCCACCCCCGCGCGTGGCGAAGTGTGGTTTGAGAATGTCGAGTTTTCCTATCCCAGCCGCCCGGGACGCTCTGCCGTCAAAGGCCTGAGCTTTGCCGTCGATGCCGGAGAAACCGTGGCGATCGTCGGACCATCCGGCGCAGGCAAAAGCACGATCTTCTCGCTGATCCTGCGCTTCTACGATCCGACAAGCGGGCGCATCTGTCTTGATGGCAGTGATCTGCGCGACGTGTCAACGGAGGCACTGCGCGGCAGCATTGCCATCGTCCCCCAGGACGTGACGATCTTTTCTGGCACGATCCACGATAATATTGCCTTCAGCTGCCCCGATGCCAGCCGCGAGGCGGTGATCGTTGCTGCCCGCGCCGCCCAGGCCACCGAGTTCATCGACCGGCTGGACCAGGGCTTTGACACACAGGTTGGTGAACGCGGTATCACGCTTTCAGGCGGCCAGCGTCAACGCATCGCCATTGCCCGCGCTATCCTGAAGGATGCGCCGGTCCTGCTGCTGGATGAGGCGACCTCGGCGCTGGATGCGGAAAGCGAGACCCTGGTGCAGAAAGCCCTGGACGAGCTGATGAAATCGCGCACCACCATCGTCATCGCCCATCGGCTGGCTACCGTGCTGAAGGCGGACCGGATTCTTGTCATCGACGATGGCAAGGTGGTGGAACAGGGCACCCACCAAAGCCTGATCCAGCAGGGCGGCATCTATGCCCGGCTGGCCCGGCTGCAATTCCAGAGCGGAGCGCAGGATTTCCTGGCGGACGCGAAGTAACCCATCAGGACGAGCTGGCCGCGAGAACATTGCGGCCCGCCACCCGGCCGGAAAATAGGCAGCCGCCGAGAAATGTGCCTTCCAGCGCATTATAGCCATGCATGCCACCACCGCCGAAGCCTGAGACCTCGCCTGCCGCATAAAGGCCCGGCACCGGCTCGCCGGACATTTCCAGCACCCGGCCCTCAAGGTCGGTTTGCAAGCCACCCAGTGTCTTGCGGGTCAGGATATGCAGGCGCACGGCGATCAAAGGCCCCTTGGCCGGATCGAGCAACCGGTGCGGTGCGGCAGTCCGCATCAATTTATCACCGAGATAGTGCCGGGCGCCTCGGATAGCGGTGATTTGCGCATCCTTGCTGAAAGTGTTGCTGATCTCCCGGTCCCGCGCCTCAATCTGGCGGCGGAGATGGGCAGGGTCCAACCGGCTCTCACCACTGATCGCATTCATCTTGGCCACCAGTTCCTCCAGATCGGTGCTAACGGCAAAATCCTCACCCCGTTCCATGAAGGCCAGGACCGAACCGGTCGGGCGTTTGCCAAGCCGTTTCAGCAGAAGGCGGATATTGCGACCGGTCAGATCCGGGTTTTGCTCCGAACCAGACAGCGCGAATTCCTTCTTGATGATCGCCTCGGTCAGGATGAACCAGCTGTAATCGCTGCCGCGCTCGCGCAGGATTTTCAGCGTGCCAAGCGTATCGAACCCCGGCATGGCGGGCGATGGCAGCCGATGGCCATCGGCATCGCACCAGAAGGAGGATGGACCGGGCAGGATACGAATGCCATGATCCGGCCAGATCGGGTCGTGATTCTTCACACCCTCGGTATAATGCCACATGCGGTCGCGGTTGATGACACTGCCGCCCGCCTGTTCGGTAATGGCGATCATCCGTCCATCGACATGGGCAGGTACGCCACAAACCATGGTGGCCGGCGGCTGACCAAGCCGGTCCACCGGCCAGTTCTGCCGCACCAGTTGATGGTTGCCGCCAATGCCACCGGACGCGACGATCACGGCCTGGGCGCAATAGGTGAAATCGCCAAGCGGCTCACGGTTGCTCTTTTCGCCCCGCAAAACGACATCATTGGCCAGCACTGTGCCTGACACGCCCGTCACCCGCCCATCCTGGCGCTCCAGCGCATCGACCTGATGGCGAAACAGGAACGTGATGCGCCCGGCCTCGGTCAGCGCCTTTGCCAATTTGAGAAACGGTTCCAGCACGCCCGGCCCTGTCCCCCAGGTGACATGAAAGCGCGGCACCGAATTTCCATGGCCATCGGCAAGCTGCCCGCCGCGCTCTGCCCAGCCGACCACCGGAAACCAGCGCATGCCAAGTTGATGCAGCCATGCCCGCTTCTCGCCCGCAGCAAAGTGCAGATAGGCCTGCGCCCAACGCCGAGGCCAATGATCCTCCGGCCGGTCGAAACCCGCCGAGCCGAACCAGTCTTGCTCGGCCAAGGCCAAGCTGTCACGCACCCGCATCAGCCGTTGCTCAGGACTGTCGATGAAAAACAAGCCGCCCAGCGACCAGAAAGCCTGCCCGCCCAGGTTCTGCTCCCCCTCCTGATCAACGACACAGACCGACAAGCCCCGCCCCGCCGCCTCAATTGCTGCAACCAGCCCCGCCAGCCCTGCGCCGACCACGATCACATCGAACTCGTTCATCACGCCCTCCCAAGCACATTCCGCTGCCATTCTCTCCTCGGCAGAAAAATTTACTTACTTTTACGCGAACGTCAAAATAGAGCAAGCGTAAGGCAGGCTGTACTCTTCGTACAATTTTCCCGTCTCACCCCACCTCAAGGGGGGAGATCGATATGTGGAAACCACTTACCCTACAGAAACCGTTTTATTCCCAGCATATTCAGTCGCTAAAAAGATGTCCGGCCAGTGCTTCCTGCCGATCTCCCCCAATGAGGGGGAGATGCCTAGCAAGGCAGAGGGGGGTTAAGCGGCATATAAAAGCCCTTGCGTCCTATAAGAGCCACACCCATTCAGCTGCCCGTCTCACCGCTCCGTCAGCTTTAGCTCGATCCGCCGGTTTTGGGCGCGGGCTTCAGGTGTATCGCCGGGCGCAATCGGCTGGAACTCACCGAAACCGGCAGCAGCCAGACGGTCGGCGGGGACGCCCTTGGAAATCAGGAACTTGACCACCGAGACAGCGCGGGCCGCCGAGAGCGCCCAATTGTCCGGATAGCGGCCATTGCCTGACAGCTGGACATTGTCCGTATGGCCATCGACGCGCAACACCCAATTGATATCGGGGGGAATTTCCTTGGCAAGATCGATCAGGGCATTGGCGAGCTTGACCATTTCCTCCTGGCCTTGCGGGTTCATATCTGCCCCGCCGGAGGGAAACAGCACTTCTGACTGGAACACGAAACGGTCGCCGACGATGCGGATATTCTGCCGATCGGACAGAATTTCCCGCAGGCGTCCGAAAAAGTCGGAGCGATAGCGGTTGAGTTCCTGGACCTTCTGGGCCAGCGCCACATTCAGCCGCCGTCCGAGATCGGCGATTTTCGCCTGTGAATTCTGGTCCTTGGCCTCAGAGGCCTGCAAGGCCTGTTCGACAGCGGCAATCTGGGCGCGAAGTGCGGCGATCTGCTGGTTCAACAGGTCGATCTGGCTCATGGCGCGAGCGCTGACCTGCTGCTGCTCATCGAGCTTGCCACTGAGTTCGCCGATCTTCACCTGGGCCTGGGCCGAATTGCCCGCCCCGGTATCGAGCAGGGATTGCAAACGGCTGCGTTCCTTCTCAGACGTATCCAGCGAGGATTGCAGGTTGGCCAGCGCGTCTTCCAGATCCTGCTTGCCGCCTTTTTCCAGCGCCAGCATTTGCGTCAACTCGGCAATCTGGTTGTTCAGCCGGTTCAACACCTCGTCCTTGCCGGAAATTTCCCGGCTGAGCACGAATTGCGCCACCACGAAAACGGTGAGCAGGAACATGATGGCGATCAGCAGCGTCGACAAGGCATCGACAAAGCCCGGCCAATAGTCGGCGCCGCGATCCCGCTTGCGGTTGCGCCCCAGGGCCATGGTCTACTTGCTCCCGAGCTTGTCGTTCAACCGGTCCAGCGCCTTGCGCATGGCACGGGTGTCTTCTTGCTGGGCTTCGATCCAGTCACGCAGCATTTGTTGCTCATTGCGCATGTTCTTCACCAACCCCTGAATACCGTCCGACAAGCCGCTCAGCGCGGCTGCCGACCGGTCGGAGCCGGAGGCAGGCTGCTGGGCGATCTTTTTCATCTGCTCCAGCAAACGCTCCATATCCTGGCCAGAAACACCCGATGGAAGCGGTTGATCGGAGCCGGTATCGGTGACGGAAGACAGCCAGTTTTCCAGCTCCGTATAGAACCGGTTCTGGGCGCGGCCAGCCTGCAAGTCGAGAAAACCGAGGATCAGCGAGCCGGACAGGCCCAGCAGTGACGAGGAAAACGCCGTCCCCATGCCGGCAAGCGGCGCGGAAAGCCCGTTTTTCAGGGTTTGCAGCACATCGCTGCCCTGCCCACCGGAGCCTGCATCCAATGTCTGGATGACATTGCTGATCGAGCTGATCGTGCCGATCAGGCCCCAGAATGTGCCGAGCAGGCCGAGAAACACCAGAAGGCCGATCAGATAGCGCGAGGTATCGCGTGCTTCGTCCAGCCGGGTGGCGATGGAATCAAGGATGGAACGCAGCAGCGTCGTTGACAGGCCGGTTGAGCGGCGATTGCCAAGCAGGGAGCGCATCGGCGCCAGCAATTTTGGCTCGCGTCCGGACTTATCGGCAGTACCGGACCGCTGAAAATGATTGAACCAGCGCACTTCCGAAATCAGCCCGACCACATGGGCGAAAATCAGGATGATGCCGACGGCCAACACCCCGAGAATGAGACCATTCAGCCCCGGATTGGTGTAAAACGCCTGTTCGGCCTGCCGAAACAGGATGGCCGCGATGAAACCGATGAGGATCAGAAAGATCAGCATCGTCAGAATAATGGGTGCCGGGCTTGACAGTTTCGAGCCGTAACGGGCCGGTTCAGCGTCCGGGGCGTCCACATCCACATCCGTCATTGGCAGCACGTCTCCATTACAGGCAAGCGGTCGATCCCTTTTGCAAACCACGGGTCAAGCCTCTGAAAGGCTCGGCCTAGGCAGCATGAAGTGGACGGAGGCTAGTTCAAATTCATGTCGAATTGAAGCGAAAACCGGCGCTTTTGCGAAAGCGCCGAAAAAGCCATGCTGGCGCTTGAGCCGATCAAGCCTTCGGCAAGGGCCGCTTGACCACTTCCAACAGCGCCTTCTGGATATATTCATTGCCCGCGACAATGTCACCACGCTCAAGACTATCGGTTCCTCCCGACATATCGCTGACGAAGCCGCCTGCTTCGCGGATCAGCAACAGGCCAGCGGCGATATCCCAGGCATGCAAGCCGGTTTCCCAGAAACCGTCGAACCGGCCGCAGGCGACATAGGCGAGGTCCAGGGCCGCTGCCCCCATGCGGCGGACGCCAGCCACTTCGCCCATCACATGGCGCAGTTCCAGCAGCGCCTTGCCGTGATTGCCCCGGCCCAGATGCGGCATGCCGCAACCGATCACGCAATCCGACAGTGCCTTGCGGGCGCCAACGCGAATGCGACGATCGTTAAGGAAGGCACCACCACCCTTTTCGGTCGTGTAAAGCTCGTCGGTAGCAGGGTTGAAAATCACACCGGCAACGATTTCGCCATTGCGCTCCAGGGCAATGGAGACGGCAAATTGCGGAATGCCGTGCAGGAAGTTGGTGGTGCCATCCAGCGGATCGACGATCCAGCGATGGGCGCCATCGGTCCCCTTGATCTCTTCACCCTCTTCCCCGAGGAAGCCATAGGTGGGTCTGGCCTTCAGCAGGTCCTCGCGCACCAGTTTTTCAGCCTTCATATCGGCCTGGGAAACGAAATCCCCCGGGCCTTTGACCGAAACCTGCAAGTTCTGCACTTCGCCAAAATCGCGCGACAGGGATTTCCCGGCCTTGACGGCGGCCTGGACCATGACATTGAGAAGGGCTGAGCGAGCCATAGCGGTTTCCTTAGACTGAATGATGCAGCAGGCCGTCATCCGCCATCAACAGGATGGAGGTCGGGCGCGGCCCTTTTAGCGGCGTGCAAAGATTGAGCGGTTCAAGACCACAAAATCTGGCGCAATTCAAGTCCCTGCGCGATTCAGGGGGTGGCAGGCGGCTGATCCGGCACATCGGTGCCATCGTCGGGATTTTCATCCTTGTCTGCATCATTTTGGGGAACGGCATTTTGCGGCTTCCCCCCGACAGGAGGCAGGGAGACGCCCGGAAGCCCGGTCGGGTCCATGGGCGGTGGCGTCACCGGCTTTACCGCCTTGCTGATGATGTCGCTAACCTCGTCCCTCGCCCCATTTTTGCCCGTCGGTGAGCCTTGGGCCTTCGATACCGGGCGACCCAGTCTGTGCTGGCCGGTCCGGTATTTGTTGGCCGCTTCGATTGCCTGTTTCTGCTGGCTGTCCGGCAGGCCGAGATAGAAATCCTCAAGGGCCGGATCGGCAAGGCCCGCCCGACGCGACAGCACATACCATTTCGCCGCCTCGACCGGATCAGGCCGGGTGCCGAGCGCCGCCACATACACATGTGCCAGCCGGTTCTGGGCAGCGACATTGCCGCGATTGGCGGCAATCCGCAACCATTTGAAACCCTGTTCCAGATCCTGCGGCCCGGCAATACCGTTGATCAACCAGATGCCAATATCAAGCTCGGCGGTATCAAAACCGGCACGCGCCGCCCGCACCAGCCATTCGCGCGCCAGCTGGCGCTTTTCCGCCGGCACTTCCGGCAGGTTGCGATAGATCTGGGCGACGGCATATTGCGCATCGGCGATGCCTTGTTCCGCCGATCGCTCGTAGAAAGGCAGCGCCAACAGCAATCCCTTCTTGCCGGGATTTTCCGAGACCTGCAATTGCGCCCAATTGAACTGGGCCGACGCATTGCCCGCTTCCGCTGCCCGGCGCATATAGTCATCGGCCAGCTTGCGATCCGGCGAGACATAGCGCCCTTCGATCAACATCAGAGCATATTTGAACATTGCCGCCGGATCGCCACCCGCAGCGGCCTTGGCATACCAGAAGGCCGCTCCCTTCATGTCGCGCTTGACCGCCAGACCACGGGTCATCAGCTCTGCAATCAATGTCTGCGCGGCGGGATCGCCCTTCTCGGCGAGCGGCAGGGCGTAATCGAAGGCGGTGGCAAACAGTCCGCGCTGGAACGCGCCATAGGCAAGATCAACCTTGCCGGTATAGGGCTTTTCCGGCGGTAGATCCGGCAGCGGAATACCCATGCGCTCCATCAGCGTAATACCGCCAGCCGGTCCCGCATCCTTCACGCCCGGCCGCTGTACCTTGCCAGCATCCTCACCGGATACCGGACCGGAAAGCCCGCTCGGTCTGACAAAACCGTTTGTCTGGTCAGAGCCAGGGTTGTTTTTGGGAGCCGTTTTATCGTCAGGAGCGACTGGCACCTCGATTTCGTTCCCCGGCTTTGGGCCTCGCCCTTGCTCCCCAGCCTTTTCCGATGGCGTCTCAGGAGAGGCCTGATCGGCAGCCTCGCCTGATTTGCCCTCACCCGCCTTCACATCAGGCTTCGCCGCCGGATGTGAGGATGCCGCAGGCGGAACCTGCGCATAAGCACCGATGTCCATGACCGTCGGACATGCCAGCGCCAAAACCAGGCTTGCACAGACGGATCGTCCAGACAGCAACCGGAATTTGGCCAAACGGGTTAGGGCAAGACGGGGCAAGGCAATGGTCATTGAGGCGTTCAATCCTCAAACCGTGGCGCTTTTTCGTCAAGCAAAGCATTTACCTGAGCAACCACGGTGGCGGCTGCCTCCGGATCGTCAAACACCGCCCTGGAGAGGGCCGCAAATTCCGCGCCGGTTTCAGCGACAGCCAGGGCCGATTGCGGATCTGCGCCGCCCATGACGATGCAGGGGATCTCCACCATCGACGACCACCATTCGCCCAAGGCCAGGTTTTTCGAATGCGCTTCCGGCTTGATATCGCCATCCAGCTTGCCGAAAAACATGTAGTCGGGGTCGGCATCGCCAGCCTCCAGCGCATGGTGCCGGTCGCGGGCAGCACCGGAGCCGACAATCATCTTCGGGGTGAATTTTTCCACCGCCTCGGCCAGCGCCTCGACATCGCCGCTGATATGCAGGCCATCGGCCTTGGCGCGACCGGCAACCCGGCTATTGTCGGCGATGATGGCAGCCGCACCCGCTGCCTGCACCAGCGGCACGACCGCTTCGGCCTGGGCCTGGAACGTATCGTCATCGAAATCATATTGCGGGATGATCACCGAGGCGACATCGCCACCCTTCAAGGCATTGCCGACGATCGTGGCAAGGATCTGCACATCGGCAATCTGCGGCGTGATAAGAACGAGCCGGCAGCGGCTTAGGGACTTGGGCGACTTGGACATGGTGATTTCCGTCTTCTTCAGGGCGGGAGCAAGAGAGGCACATCCGGGCCAAAGCGCCCTCTCCCCTTTATATAGGGCATATAAGGCGCTGTAGCACGTCATGCCGACGGCTTGATTTTTCCTTTAAACCGATTGTGATTTAAGGAATGATGCTGAAGCCTCTTTGCTCGCGTTTGTGTTGGCACTCTTTCTGCGGCGAAAGGATCTCGCCATGTTTGCAGGAAGTCGATAGACCGGACTGACGAAAGGATCAACACCAACTGTCAGAGACAGCCGCCGCCTTCTGGGAAGACACCTCGTCCCGACAGGCACCAGCGCTCCCAATGCACCATCGCGGAAATTCGACCATCCATGCTGCCAGATCTCTCATTCCTGCTTGCCGCCATTCCCGCCGTCGTGCTGGTCGGCCTGTCCAAGGGCGGCCTGGGCGGCGCTTTCAGTCTACTCGGCGTACCGATCCTGGCGCTCGTCGTACCGCCGATGACGGCTGCGGCGATTTTCCTGCCGATCCTGCTGGTCATGGATCTGGTCGCGCTGCATGCCTGGCGCCACCATGGCGACTGGCGCACTTTTTTCCTGCTTCTGCCCGGCGCCATCGCCGGGATCGCCTTTGGCTGGGCGACATCGGCGCTGATCCCGGCGGATGCCATGCGGCTCGTGCTCGGTGCCATTACGGTGGTGTTTGCCGGGCGCTATTTCCTGCGTCGCTTGCGCGGCGAAAGCCATGATGCAAGACCTGCAAAACCACAGCGCGCGGTGGCTGCAACGGGTTGGGGCACGCTGGCCGGTTATGGCAGCTTTGTCGCGCATGCCGGCGGCCCGCCGTTTGAAATCTATGCCCTGCCGTTAAAGCTCGATCCAAAGACCTATACCGGTACCAGCGTGCGGTTTTTTGCCTGCCTCAACGCCATCAAGATCATTCCCTATATCGCACTCGGTCAGCTGGATTTCAGCAATTTCACCCTATCTCTTAGCCTGCTGCCGGTGGCGCTGCTGTCCACCATGGCCGGTGCCATGGTGGTGCGTCGGATGAAAGCGCAGACCTTCTATCCGCTGATCTATGCCATGACGCTGATCGCCGGACTGAAACTGTTTTGGGACGGTTTGTTTTTTCTCTAAAAAACCAATGACGACATCGCCGTCCACCGGAAATTGACGACAATCAAAATCCCGAAAAAATTGTATTTTCGCATCGCACAATTACACTTGCCGGACAACGGGATGTATCATAGCTTGCGCATATGACGACAATCGATCCATTCTCGGCCATTGCCGATCCAAACCGACGCCATTTGCTGGAAGAGTTACGCCGTGCACCGCGCACGGTGAACGATCTGGCCAAGGGCCTGCCGATCAGCCGGCCGGCCGTCTCACAACATTTGAAGGCGCTGCTGGATTGCAATCTGGTGACAGTGGCCACCCAGGGCACCAAGCGGATCTATTCGGTCAACAATTCCGGCTTCAACCGGCTGAACCTGTGGCTGGACCAGTTCTGGAACTGACGGTGGGATCGGTTCGCATAGGGACCGGCGTGCCAATACGTCATGACCGGCGCGAATATTTCGTTCGCCACAGCGCCTCTGGCGTTCCCAATCGTTTATAGCACCGCATGATTCGACTTGCTAAAACAGCCCACGAAAAAGGCCCCGAAGGCAATCGGCGCTTCGGAGCCTGGTTTCGGTCAAGAGCGGCAATGTTTGGCGCTCCTGGATTATGGAAAGAGTATCAAGACAGCGGCGGAAACGTTCAAGCAATCAATCCGCCACTTGGCGATCCGAAGGGCCTGTTGGCTGTATGAAACCCTTAAATCGGGCCCGATTTAAGGAGGCATCATCCAGCCTTTAATGTCGTGTCGACTTCAGGCGCTCCATTTCATCCTTGAGGCGCAATTTGAGGCGCTTGAGTTCCAGAATTTCCTTGTCGTCGGTCGAGGGAGAGGAAAGGGCGGCATGTAGTTTCTCCTCCAAAACTCCATGCTTCTTGGCAAGCGATTCAATATGAGCCTGAATGGTCATTTGATTCTATCCTTCCTTTTCAACCTCCAGCATCCATCGCTGGAGCTTCTTGGTTTGCGACAGCAGTGTGACACGATCGCTGGCCGATGTCTAAGGCGAAAACCTGAATTTATGAGGGCAATTTCATGTTGGCACAGGCGATACTTCCCATATCGGGTCGCCTCCTTGCGTTAGGCCTTTCTAAACGCAAGGGAAATTGATTGGTTAAAAGACGCGGCCAATGCCGATGAAATTATGCGAAAGGGCTAACTTCCCGTTACCGACGTTTGGTGATAGGAGCTTGCGCCATTCCACCATGCATCAGAAATAGATGCAGACAGCGACAAGATGGGGACAGACGATGCCGGATCAGGACCACGCGGATACAAGGCTTCAACTCGCACGCCTTCGTCAGGAACACGAGGATTATGATGCTGCGATCAACGCCATGGTTCAGGTCGGCTGCGACGCCTTGCGCATCCAGCGTATGAAGAAGAAAAAGCTTGCCATCAAGGACAGGCTGACCAAACTGGAAGACCAGCTCATTCCCGATATCATTGCCTGAGAAAAGGGTGCCGCCGATGCAGGATGAAAGACCGCCCGTCGCCATCATCATGGGAAGCCAGTCCGACTGGGAAACCATGAAGAACGCTGCCGACACCCTGGACGCACTTGGCGTCAGCTACGAGGCACGCATTGTCTCCGCCCATCGGACCCCCGACCGCATGGTCGCCTTTTCCAAGGGCGCGCGCGACGAAGGCTTCCAGGTGATCATCGCCGGAGCCGGCGGCGCCGCCCACCTGCCCGGCATGGTCGCCTCGATGACAGCGCTTCCGGTTTTCGGCGTGCCGGTCCAGTCAAAAACCATGTCCGGCTTCGACAGTCTCTATTCCATCGTGCAGATGCCAGCCGGTATTCCGGTCGGAACGCTCGCCATCGGTCGGGCTGGCGCCGTTAATGCCGCCCTGCTCGCAGCAAGAGTTCTGGCATTGCAGGATGCCGATCTCGCCGACCGGTTGGATGACTGGACAGACAATCAGACTGCCGCCGTTGCCGACTATCCCACCGACGAAGCTCCCTGAGGCTTATAAACTGTACGGATCACACGCGTGAAGACCATTGGAATTATCGGCGGCGGCCAGCTTGGCCGCATGCTTGCTATGGCCGCAGCAAGGCTGGGGCTGAAGACCATCGTGCTGGAACCGCAGGCCGACTGTCCGGCCGCCCAGGTCGCCAACCGGCAGATATCAGCCGATTACGCTGACGAGGCAGCCCTTGCCGAACTGGCCGCCAGTTGCGACGTGGTCACCTACGAATTTGAAAACGTGCCGGTCGCCGCCGCCGAAGCCCTGGCGCGCAGCGTACCGGTCTACCCCCCCGCCAAGGCACTCGCCATGTCCCAGGACAGGGTGAGCGAAAAGCGCTTCCTCAACGACAATGGCATTGCCACCGCCCCGTTTCGCACCGTTGACAGTCAGGCGGACCTGGAGCAGGCATTGGCCGAATTCGGTGGCGAAGGCGTGCTGAAAACCCGGCGCTTCGGCTATGACGGCAAGGGCCAGCGCGTCTATCGCAAGGGGGACGATGCCAGCGGCGGCTATCAGGCGCTTGGTGCCGTGCCGCTGATTCTCGAAGGCTTCGTGCCGTTTGCGCGGGAAATCTCGATCATCGCCGCCCGTTCGATATCAGGCGAAATCGCCTGCTACGATCCGGCTGAAAATATTCACCGCGACGGCATCCTGCACACCTCCACCGTGCCTGCGTCGATTTCACCGCAAACCGCCGCTGCGGCCAAAAGCGCTGCGGAAAAGCTGCTGTGCGGCCTTGATTATGTCGGCGTGGTCGGGCTCGAACTGTTCCTGATGGCCGATGGCAGCCTGATCGCCAATGAAATGGCGCCTCGCGTCCACAATTCCGGCCATTGGACGGAAGCGGCTTGCGTGATCTCGCAATTCGAACAGCATATCCGCGCCGTTACCGGGTTGCCGCTGGGCGATCCGGCCCGCCACGGCGATTGCGTCATGACCAACCTGATCGGCGACGATATTGATGCTGTTCCAGATTGGCTGGCGAAACCCGGTGCGCTCGTCCATCTCTATGGCAAGGCTGAAGCACGGTCTGGCCGCAAAATGGGACATGTCACCGAGGTCAGGAACCGGGAATAACCTGCCATCAACCGGCAAAATGCCTGGTTTTCCGGTTGACATGCCGGGTTAAGCCGGGGTATGTGCCACCAACCCTGAAACAGCGCGCCCAGCGGTGCGTTTTTCGTCGATATACATCCCGGCGGAACCAGACGGTTCCCTGGCAACCATGCGGATCTAAAAATGAAGATCAAGAATTCGCTGAAAGCGCTTAAGGCACGTCACCGCGACAACCGTCTGGTTCGCCGCAAGGGCCGCGTTTACATCATCAACAAGCAGAACCCGCGTTTCAAGGCCCGTCAGGGCTGATCGAAACCTCTCCTGCGGGAGGGCAGCATCACCTTGCTGTGATGCGTGGACTTCGGTCAATCGCAGAATTCGGTTTGAAACAGAGCGCATGCACGGTAGATTACCTGCATGCGCTCTGTTCGTTTGTTCATTCATCTGATTCTCACAGCCTGTATTCTGGTTGCCAGCGCCCTCGCCGGGCCTGCTGCCACGACGTATGCGCAGGACATTACTTTTGCTCAGGATCGGCCAGGTGCTGCACCCAGCCAGCCTATGCCGCCTACCCTGCCCTTCACGCCGGACCCTCAAAAGCCTGAGCCGAACCATCCTCAGACGGGTGAGCCAAGAGCGGACAAGGATGGCCAGCCGCCATCCTCTCAACATCAAGGCCAATCTCCGCAGCAAGGCGAGGTTGAACGTCTGGAAGACCGCAGCGACACAGCAGCGCTGTCGGGCAAACCGGCGGACGAATTGCTGACCCAACTGAAACGCGAACGCCAGCCGGAGGCAGCCAAGGCGATTGCCGCTGCCGTGATGGCGGATTGGTCGAATTCCGGTAGCCCAACCGTCAATCTGCTGATGCAATGGGCCGACAAGGCGATCAAGGACAAGAAGAACGCCGCAGCGCTTGATTTCCTTGATCAGGCGATCGTGCTGGAACCCGATTATGCCAATGGCTGGGGTCACCGAGCCAGCCTGCATTATAGCCTGGGCAATTACCGCAAGGCGATTTCCGATCTCAATCACGTCCTGGCCATCGAACCGCGCCATTTCGGGGCGCTGGAAATGCTCGCCAATATTCTGGCCGAGACCGGCAGCGACCAAAAGGCGCTGGAAGCCTGGCAGCGCTACCTCGCCATCTATCCCGCCGACCGCGCCGCCCAGAAGACCGTGACCGAGCTTTCGGAGAAACTGGCAGGCGCCCGGACGTAATCATGACCCATTGCGGATGCATTAGATTTAAAGTGTTACAGCGTCCTTTGTGCGTTTTATAAAACGCAAGGCGCTACAATCCCTGCTGTGCCGCTAAAGACGGTGGTTTGGAGAAAACCGAAGGGCTGTTATTGCCTTTCACACTCCACGCGCTCCGTACTGTGTTATGCGGATGAAAGAGGCCGTCGCTGTTAAATTTTCTGCGTCATTCTCTCTGATAGCTGAGCCGCTTGACGGAAAGACGCAGCAGGAACCCGTAAGCCATGCCTGTAATTCTAATCCTTGCCATCATTACTACACCTCTGATTGTAGCCTGGGTGTTTTCCACAGTCAAAATAAGACAGATCACGGATGACAATCCGAATATCGGCACGCTCGTCCCGATAAGAGACACACACCTCAATCTTCTGCATATTCCCGCGTCTGAAAGCGCGGATCTGCCGCCGCTGCTGTTCATTCATGGCGCCAGCGGCAATCTGCGCGATCAGGCCGAAGCCTTTCGTCCGGCGCTTGAGGGGCGCGCGGATCTGATCTTCGTGGACCGACCGGGCCACGGCTATTCACCGCGTGGCGGACCGGAAAACGACACGCCCGATGGCCAAGCCAACGCCATTGCCGAGGCCATGGACGCCCTTGGCCTAGCGCGGGCCATTATTATCGGCCATTCCTTTGGCGGCGCCATTGCGGCCAGTTTTGCCGTTCTCCATCCAGAAAAGACGGCGGGTTTGCTTTTTCTGGCCCCTGCCACCCATCCCTGGCCCGGCGGTGTCGATTGGCATTATCATCTGACGGCAACACCAATCATCGGGCCGCTCTTTGCCCGCACCCTTGCGCCTCTTGCAGGGCTTGCCAAGATGGATGGAGCCATCGGGGCAGTCTTTGCTCCCAACCCACGTCCGGATGATTATATCGCCCGAACCGCCCCTACCCTGGTTCTGCGGCCCAGCACCTTCCGTCACAATGCCATCGACGTGTGCGGCTTGCACACCTATGTCACCCGCATGGCGCCTCGTTACCCGGAAATCCGGGCACCAACCGTGATCATCACCGGTGACTGCGATTCTATCGTTCTTGCCGATATTCACTCCATTGGGCTTGCCCGCGACATTGCAGGCGCCGAACTGGTCTGGGTACGACGTCTAGGCCACAAGCCGGACTATTGCGCCACAGACCTGGCCGTTGCCGCCATTGAAAAAATAGCTGGCCAGGACCGCAATCTTCCATCTTTGGCCAGGAAACGTGGAGAAGCTCTTGAAATGTCAACAAACTGATAAAATTGAGAGGTACTTAAGACGTCGATAACCACTGATATTGGCTATCTACAACCCAAAGGATTGTGTTCTTGACATCACAATCAAAATGGCGCAAAACTATAGGCATAGTAACAAACCAATTTAGAACGACAATATTATCAAAGACGAATTTATAGTCTATTTATATTCATGAGTTATTAAATTATTTATAAGTAATAAAGTCGCCTCTCCCAAGGCGGCTTTATTATTTTGTGATGTAAATACTGCAAGATGAAATTTATAAATTCCTAATATTAGGATAATTCCGTAAATCCTAAAGGATTTCATAGGGAAATAGTGCGTCAGGATCAAAGAATGACAGCCTCTATCCAGCATTTTAAAACCGCAGAATGCGCCATCTGATTCTGTTCACATCAGATT
Organism: Agrobacterium vitis; assembly: GCF_013426735.1. Lineage (NCBI taxonomy): Bacteria > Pseudomonadati > Pseudomonadota > Alphaproteobacteria > Hyphomicrobiales > Rhizobiaceae > Gillisella > Gillisella vitis. Next base: position 1,180,069 of record NZ_AP023272.1, on the reverse strand, counting down.
TTACCCAGAGCACTTCCCCCATCGCCGACCGCTGAATCAGCCACCTTATAGGCGCCCTGTCACGAACAACGCCGCCCATCATCCCTGACAAGCGGCGATAGAATTTTTCGGATACATGACCAGTCAGAAAGGCCCCTGAAGGTGGCCCTTCACTTTCTCTTTTCAAATACCTCTACGGCATAGGCCCTTCAAGGCGAGGATGCATCAGCATCTTCGCCTTGCGGGACGGCTTTAGCCATGTCAGACGCCGGACAGTCCATCCGGACCGATATAGGCGATGCGCAGCATATTGGTTGCGCCTGGCGTGCCCAATGGCACACCAGCGGAAATGATCACCCGGTCGCCCGGCTTGCCAAACTCTTCCGAAACCACAATGCGGCAGGCCCTGTTGACCATGTCATCCAGATCGGTCGGCTCTTCGGAAACGACGCAATGCAGGCCCCAGACCAGCGACAGGCGGCGGGCCGTCTGCACCACCGGCGATAGCGCCAGGATCGGCACTTCGGGGCGCTCGCGTGAAGCACGAAGCCCGGTATTGCCGGAGGAGGTGTAACAGACGATCGCCGTCAGCTTCAGGGTCTCGGCAATCTGGCGGGCCGCCAGCGAAATCGCGTCGGCGCCGGTTGCTTCCGGCTGCGGGCGCTGGGCATAGATAATGCCGGGATAGTGCGGTTCGCGCTCGATGGTGCGGGCAATCGACGCCATGGTCGAGACTGCTTCGACTGGATACTGGCCGGAAGCGGATTCAGCCGACAACATGATGGCGTCGGCGCCTTCGAACACGGCTGTCGCCACGTCGGAGACTTCGGCGCGCGTTGGAACCGGCGCTGAAATCATCGATTCCAGCATCTGGGTGGCCACGACCACCGGCTTACCTTCACGGCGGCAGGCGCGAATCAATTGCTTCTGGATGCCGGGAACGGCCTCCAACGGCATTTCCACGCCAAGGTCGCCACGCGCCACCATCAGGGCGTCGGACAGTTCGATGATCTCGTCGATCCGTTCCAGCGCTTGCGGCTTTTCGATTTTCGACATCAGCCCGACCCGTCCGCGGGCGATCTTGCGCACCTCAGCCAGATCCTCGGGACGCTGGATGAAGGACAGCGCGACCCAATCGACGTCATTGGTGGCCAGAACAGCATCCAGATCGGCGCGGTCCTTGTCGGTCAGCACGCCGGTTGCGAGAATCGTGTCGGGCAGGCTGACGCCCTTGCGGTCGGAAATCTTGGTACCGGACACAACGCTACAGACAATGGTCTTGCCGTCGCATTTTTCAGCACGAAGATGCAGCTTGCCATCATCGATCAACAGACGATGGCCAACCTTGACGGCCTCCAGGATTTCAGGATGCGGCAGATAGACCCGGGTTTCATCGCCAGGGGCCTCGTTGCTGTCGAGGGTGAACGTCTGGCCGGGCTTCAGTTCCACCGAGGTATTGGCAAATTTGCCGACCCGCAGCTTGGGGCCTTGCAAATCGGCCAGAATGCCGATTGGGCGCCCACAAGCAGCTTCGACATTGCGGATGCGCTGGATCAGCGTGCGCATCACATCGTGGCTGGCATGGCTCATGTTGATACGGAAAAGATCGGCGCCAGCCTCATGCAGCTTGCGGATCATGGCTTCATCTTGCGAAGCCGGTCCAAGCGTTGCGAGAATTTTGACTTTGCGGTTACGCTTCATTGCTTCTGGCCTTCCTGCGTGCCGGGCGTGTCGGACAACTGAACCATCCAGCTCCCCTGGCGGCCCGTGTCATATTCCTTGAAACCCATTTGCTGGTAACCGCGCTTGAAACAATCCCCGACGCCAACGATCTTGAACTCGTTTTCCGCCACGCACATGTTGACATTGCCAGTCCAGCGGCCACCGCGGGCGGCATCTTCTGCGTAGAGATAATAGTAGCGCGATTTCAGCTCGCCTTCGATCAGCGTTGCGCAGGTCGAAGCGGGGACTTGCCACCAACCCTCGCTGATCCAGCCTTCCGCCGCCCGATAGCCAATGGCCACGCCGACGAGATTGGCCGAACCATTGCAAACGCGAAAATCCGCCTGCGCGGGTGCGGCATAAGCAATCGGTGAAAATACAATGGTCAAAAACAGGCCGAGACGTGCAAGACGCCCGGAACCTGTAACGGAAGAGAGTGTGTTGGAATGAGGCACGGCTTCCGACGGAACTCCATTTTTCTGTGTTGCCTTCTTGCGACTATGGACCAAGAAAGTCAACGCAACTCTAATCGATTGTAATCCTCACGCGAATGATGAGGGATGAGTTTGACTGTATGGTGACGCTAGCGCGCCTTGAAGCGAACCAGATCCTTCTTGCCTCACAGGCTTGAACCGTAATAGCAGATATCACACGAATGATCATAAGGCGTTAAGCGACATCGAAGCATTCTTTTAAATCCGCCTGCTGCATAATTCCTTAAATCCAAACCGATTTAAGGAATTATGCAGCAAATTTGAAGTGCGACGGCCTCTTTTGTGCATTTGACACGGCTCACACGGCTCAAGCCTTGAAAAACTGGTGATAATCCTGTTTCTGCGTCGCAACCGGTCCAAATTCGACCCAAAGAATCCTCAGAATAATCGGTGAAGGATGCTTCACACACATCCCCGATCATAGACAATCCCATCACATAAATGTGTCAGCCATGAATGACTTCAAACCCTATGAGACGATAGCCGGCGACAATAGCCAAGGCCTCGTTCTGCTAGCCGATCACGCCATGAACCGGCTGCCTCACGGCTACGGCACGCTTGGCCTGCCAGATAGCGCTTATCTGCGCCATATCGCCTATGACATTGGCGTGGAAGGCCTGACCCGGCAATTGGCGGCGCGGCTCGGCGTGCCAGCAGCCATGTCCTGTTTTTCCCGGCTGCTGATCGATCCGAACCGGGGCGAGGACGACCCGACGCTGGTCATGAAAATTTCCGATGGGGCGATCATTCCCGGCAATCATCCGATCAGCGTGGAAGAATGGCAGCATAGGGTGGAAAATTTCCACCGGCCTTACCACTGCGCTGTTGAACGGTTGCTGGCCGATGTTGCCTCGGCGAGCGGCCAGGCACCGCTGGTGCTGTCGCTGCATTCCTATACGCCCGCCTGGAAGGGCGCGCCCCGCCCCTGGCATGCCGCCGTGCTCTGGGATAGCGATGAGCGCGCCGTGCGGCCACTGATCGACGCCCTCAGCCTGCCGGGCGACATTCTCGTCGGCGACAATGAGCCCTATGACGGCGCCTTGAAGGGCGATACACTCTACCGTCATTGCATGGTTTCGGGCATGCCTCATGCGCTGCTGGAAGTGCGCCAGGACCTGATCGGCGATGAAGCGGGCATCGCGGCCTGGGCAGACCGGCTGGAACCGATTTTTGCCGCATTGAACAGCGACCCTGCCCTGCACCAATGGCAGCAATTTCCGTCCCGCACAGGACCTTATCCCGCCTTGGAGAATGGATCGGACAAAAGATGAGCGAACTGACCAAGGAACAGCAAACCGAACTGGAAGCAGCGGCCTTTCGACGTCTTCTGGCGCATTTGCGGGATCGCAGCGATGTACAGAATATCGACTTGATGAATCTGGCCGGGTTCTGCCGCAATTGCCTGGCCAATTGGTATCAGGACGCCGCCGACGCCAAGGGGGTCGAGATGACCCGTGACGAGGCGCGCCATCATGTCTATGCAATGCCCTATGAGCAATGGAAATTGCGGCATCAAAAACAGGCGAGCGAGGCCCAGAAGGCCGATTTCGAAGCCTCTCGCCCGCAGGACGAGCCTTAAACGTGGCTATGGACATGGCATCGGATATGGATAATTTTGCCTAATCCCACCCCAGGGCCTCTTTCGGGTTTCAAGCTATTATCCATTTCTGACAAGAGCTTACCCGATATCCCGCTGACCCATCCTGCCAAGCCCTGGGCTTTGCGTCGTGCAAAAGAACTTGACGTGGCGCAGAGTTCACGGCACGTCACCCCCACTCAAATGACCATCCCCAGCAAGGAGATCCCCATGTCTGATGCTCATGGCGTCGCCCGTGACCAACTTCGCGCCTTTGTCGAGCGCATCGAACGCCTGGAAGAAGAAAAGAAGACCATCGCCGACGATATCAAGGACGTCTATGGCGAAGCCAAAGGCATGGGTTTCGACACCAAGATCCTGAAAAAGGTCATCGCGCTGCGCAAGAAGGATGAGCAGGAACGGATGGAGGAAGACCTGATCCTCGATACCTATCTTCATGCTCTGGGCATGATTGAAAACCCGCCGGAAGGCTAAAGCATCGGACCGAACGTTAAGAAGCGGTTTTCGGATAAATCCGATCCGCAAACAAACACTGATAGCATCGTGCTGATTCCTCTTTTCCGCACGATGCTCTATCCCCTTAAGCCAATTCCAACTCTTGTAATTTGATCATGTCTCGATTGTCGGACGTGCAAAAGGCCAGCCGATCCTGCTTGGTTGATTGCATCACTTCTCGCATGAAGCCCGATAGCGCCTGGTTTTTGCGGGTATGAAGTGCCTTCATGGCAATTTCGACATCAGAAAGCGGATCGAGACGCGTACCAGCAACCTCGATCAGACTTTGCAGGCCCCCCATGGCTACCTGGCTTTCAGCAAGGGCTGTCACGCCAAGACCCGCAGCGACGGCAGCCCGCAAATGTCCGTAGCTTTGCCCTTCATAGGCAATTCTGAAAGGGACGCCTGCTGATTCCAGCCGTTGAATGATGTGGTCACGATAGACGCAGCCCTCGTGAAACAGTACGAGAGGCAAGGGCTCACGCGGGCGCAAGCGAAAGCCCGCTCCCGCCGCCCACAGCAACGGCTCGCACCGTAACGTCTTGTGAGCGTTGTGCACGTCCGCCTGCCCCAGCCTCCTGATCAATGTCTTGACAATGGCAACATCAAGTTCGCGTTGCTCGAGCCGTTTCTCAAGCCTTGTGGAAAAATCGGAAATCACCGTCACGTCGCAGTCAGGATGCAGCGCCTTGAAGCGGCTAATCAATTCGAGTAGCCAATTCATGTCAATGTCATCCATGACACCGACTCTGATCGTTCCTTTCAGACCCGGACGCTCCAGACACATCCAGGCATCCTCAAGCGTTGCCAGAATTTTAATGGCAAAAGGCAGCAGCTTTTCGCCCGCTTCCGTCGGTCCTTCGAAATGCCCGCGGCATCGATGAAACAGCTTTTCGCCCAGAATATCTTCCGCAGCGCGAATCTGACGGGTAACGGCGGTCTGCGTCCGTGACTGGTCTTTCGCCGCATTGGTGAAACTGCCGTGCTCGCAAACCGAGACAAATGCCCTGATCTGATCAAGCGTCAATAACCGCAGACTTTGCTTCATAATGCCTCGCACGCATTTTCTACCAGAATAATTCATTTTGAATTATCCGCAACAAATAATAGAAATTCTGAGCGGAAAAAATTCATCTAACAATTTGAAATAATACAATATTCTGACTTCACGTCAAAGGCGAAAAACAGGTAGATAGCCAGATAACTATGCCCGCTTCTAGTTTTCCCATTGTCTTTTTCAGATCGAGCAAATTTCATGTTACAGGTCGTTGTTCCCGTTTTTCTTGTCATTCTTGTTGGTTATGGTTTTGGACGGAAGCATCAGTTTGCCGCCGAAGCCGAAAAGCTGATCAATGAATATGTTCTGTATATCGCCCTGCCGGCCTTGCTGTTTCTGGCGGTGGCGCGGGCCAACCCGGCGGATCTCGCGCAGTGGCCATTCATGGCAGCAACTTTGGCTGGAATTGCTGCGGCCTACCTTGCCGGTCTGCTTCTCGCCAGAGTGAAAGGGACATCGGCCCCGCAATCCTCAATTGTTGGCATGGCCACATGTTATGGGACAACGGGGTATATGGGCATTCCCATCCTGATTGCCGCCTTCGGCCCCAAGGCTGCTGTTCCTGCCGCCATTGCGACAATATTGCATAACATTCCAGCGATTATGACCGTGATCATCACCCATGATCTCACCGGTCAAAAACAGTCCAGCCCCTTGGCAAGCGCGGGACGCGCCTTGGTGACGACCTTGAAAAATCCGCTGACGATGGCGGTTTTGGCCGGAGCGTTTTTTTGCCTGCTGCGGATTCCGTTGCCGGCCATCCTCACCTCCTTCGCCGGGTTTCTGGCAGCGGCGGCCGGACCGACAGCGCTTTTTGCCCTTGGTCTCGGCCTTGCTCGAATTCCGTTTTCAGCAGCACGGCTCTCCGCCATGGCCGGTTGGATTGCACCGGTCGTCCTGATAAAGATCCTGATACAGCCGCTGGTCACGCTCTTTATAATCGCTGTTGCCTTCAAGGCGGATATCGATATCTGGTATGCCACGGCTGTTGTGATGGCAGCACAGCCCATTGGCGCTGGAGCCTATGTTTTTGGCAGTAAATACGGCTATTTCAGTGAAGAAACATCCCTGGCGATTATCGTGTCGCTGCTGATAACGGTCTTGACCCTGACGCTCGTTTTGCAGACCTTTGTCACATCCATGCCAGCCTAAAAACCGATGCCCACGTTTAGGTCCAATGGTATAGAGCCCCTCTTTACCCTCTACGGGGGCCTGAACAGCGTCTTCCTCTTGGGAAAACTGCGACGGGACATGCGGGAAACCAGCAAAGCCTTTACGTACAGATACGAAAAAACCCGCGGTTACGCGGGTTTTTTAAGTAGCCTGTCTGAAGAGAAAGGCTCGATATATTTACCTTACCGCGCCAAAGCGGCCTGGATCGATGGCCTGGGCGCCGGGGGTAAAGCCGGTCTGCGATGCCTCAACCGGTGCGGTGATGGCCTGGATTACGACACGGCCACCACGACCGGCTTTATTGGGAACGGGATTTGCCGAAGGCTCGATCCGGTTCTTGTTCATCGCCCATTGCGAAATCATCGTCCGTGTCAACTCGGTCCCGCCGGTCAGGCCACGGCTGGCAGCATCCGCTTCACTGGGTCCCGGGCGTCCGCCCTTGACGGGAAGAGAAGCTTCACTCGAACGGCTTGCCGATTTGGGCTGGTCAAAAACATCGCCAAACTGGCCCGCACTCGGCTTGGTACGAGAGGGCTGCGCAAGCGAAGCCAGCTGTTGCTGCTGTGCCTTAGCTTGAGCTGGCGGCTGGGTCACGCCCTGAGCCGGAAGTGGTCCCTGGGTGAGAACGGCGACGGCTTTCGGCTGCACCACCGGGGCGGCTACAGGCTGAGGTCTTTCAGCGGGAGCCACAGGCCGAACTTCGGCAGCCGCTGGAGTAACGGAAGGCGCTGGCCGGTCACGCGGGATAACCACAGTCTTCAACGGCGCGCCATCCTGGCTCTGTTGCAGTGCCTCGGCGGCAGCCGGAGACAGCATGGCTTCTTCGACCGTGGACGGCTCGTCGCTCACCTGTGGACGCTGTTGCGGCAGGGTGGCCGCCATAGCATCGGCAAGCGCCGGACGGCCAGCGGGCACCGGAATATGCTGGGCAATAGGGTTACTATCATCAACCGATCCAAGCGACGCGGTCATCACAGGCTCGGCGTCGCCCTTCATACCACGTGGCCCAAGCAGGGTTGGCACGGGAACCTTGTAGGCGGCCAGATCTTCATAGCCGCTCGATGGCGCGCCAGCATCACCGGCAGGATTGCCCGCAACTTTTTGCAGGGCATCCTCGGCAGCATTGCGCCCGCCGGGAGAGTAAAGCGCCACAGCCAGACTATCGTCACCCTGGCGCAGGGAAGGACGCGATTGCGGAACGGGAGCCGCGATATCAGGCGCCGCAGAGGCCACGGCCACAGGCATCGGACTGGTTGGCGTTGGATTGGTCAACTCGGCAGGCCTTGGCGTGGCGGCTGGAGCCGATGCCCGCACCGGTGCGGCTGGGGCTGCATCTTCGTCGCCCTCGTCCTCATCACCGCTGCCAAACAGCATGGCCATCAGGTTTCGCGGTCTGCCGCGTGGCGAGGATTTATTATCCGCCATCAATATTTGTTCAGACCCCAAGCGTTTCTTATATTCCTCCATCGCCACCTGATAGCCTGGAAGTGGCTTGCCGTCGGCGGGAATATGCAGGGTCTTGCCATCGGGGAACATGCGCACCAGTTCGCTACGCGGAACGCGCGGCCAGGAACGGACGCCCGCCACATCCATATGCACGAAAGGCGAACCGGAATTGGGATAATAGCCCACACCGCCCGCCTGGAATTTCATGCCGATATCGCGCAGGTTTTTCAGCGGCACGCCAGGGATGAAGAAATCCATGGCGGTGCCATTCATATGCTGGCTTTCCTTGGCCACGCCGGAAGAGCGCGAACGCAGCATGGCATTGGTGGCTGGCGAACGATAACCGGAAACGACATAGATATAACCGCTGGCGCCCGCCTTTTGATAGACCGACCAGACGAGGTCAAACAGGCGCGGGTCCATTTTGGTCGCTTCGTTGCGACGCCAGTCGCGCACAATATTGTTGAGCTGCTGCAAGCCTTTGGGATCGTAGCGGCCATTGCGCTTGAAGGTGATTTCCTGCTTCTCGCCGGTATGTACAAAGAGAATTTTCAGTGAACGCGTTTCAGCGGCGGCCGAACCGGTCGTGGCATAGAGTGCGGAAAAGGCGATCGTCATCAGGACCAGAGCTGTCAGAACCAGCTTGGATATGTTCGCCCAAATCATGGCCGTGCGGTCAAGCCGCCCTGGCCCTGAGGGCGATACAAATGCACCAGATATCCGCAAAATCCGTCCCCGTCAGAAAAGTCACATCGCTCGCTTATCACATGACTGTGAAATACGGTATCCACATGGCAATTTTGCCACATCGTTCAAATTGATTCTTATATGGTGAACCAATTCATAACAACCCATTGACAACCAGTAATCAATCATCCTTACCCGGGGGTTAACAACTATCGATCCGTGTAGCTTTTGTGCGTAACGGCTGAAATACTCAGCCGGCCAGACTTTAAGCAAAACCGGCGCCCTTATAGCCCAAAATGACAACGCCGCCCACCCTGTCAGGTGCGCGGCGTGTTCAAATCTTCAGCCGGGCGCTGAAAAAACCCGGATATCACCTTTTTCAGGCGGCGTGCTTCTGCGGATTATCCGGGTCGATCCCGTAATCCTTCAGTTTGCGATAGAGTGTTGAGCGACCGATTCCCAGCTTGCGTGCCACCTGGCTCATCTGGCCTCGGTAGAATTTCAGCGCGAAACGAATCAATTCTTCCTCGATCTCAGCCAATTGCCGAACATTGCCGCTCTCATCGATGCTGACGATGACATTATCCAACGCCACCGGACGCGGGTCCTCGGCGCGGGGGGCAGGTAGCCGGTCGATAAAAGCCAGTTCCGGCCGGTCTGCACCGCGCGGCGCCACCTGTTCCGGCTGGCTTTCGGCCGTGCCAGGCAGACCCGACCAGAACTTGTCCTGCGCCAGACCACCAGGGATCTGTGCCAGGATTTGCGGGAAATCGCTTTCCGTCAGATCCGTACCTTCGGCAAGAATCACCGCCCGGTAGATGGCATTTTCCAACTGGCGAATATTGCCGGGCCAATCGAAGGCCGTCAGCAATGCAAGTGCGCCAGCTCCCAAAGACAGGGTCCGGGTCAGACGCTGCTCTGCCGAGAACCGTTCGGTAAAGGCGCGCGCCAGGAAGGGAATGTCCTCCTTGCGGCGGCGCAGAGCCGGAATGGTGATGGGGAAGACGTTGAGGCGGTAATAAAGGTCCTCGCGGAACCGGCCAGCCTTGACCTCTTCGATCAGATCCTTGTTGGTCGCCGAGATCAGCCGCACATTGACCTTCTGGGTTTGGCGGGCGCCGATAACCTCGATTTCGCCTTCTTGCACGGCCCTCAGCAGCTTCACCTGGGTATCGAGCGGCAATTCGCCGATCTCGTCGAGGAAGAGCGTGCCGCCGTCAGCCTCGGCGAATTTGCCGATATGGCGTTCCGTGGCACCGGGGAAAGATCCCTTTTCATGACCGAACAGAATGCTTTCCACCATATTGGCGGGAATGGCAGCGCAATTGACCGTGACAAAAGGCCGCGATGCACGATCGCTGCCCGATTGGATAGCCCGGGCGACCATTTCCTTGCCAACGCCCGATTCGCCTTCCAGCACGACCGGGATATTCGACTGGGCGGCGCGGCGCGACAGGTCGATGACGCGGGTCATGGCCGGGCTTGCCGAAATGATATCGGAAAAATGCACAGCACCGGTGCGAGACCGCCGTGCTGGACGCGCCTTGGCATCGCGCTGCTCGACCCGCAGCGCATTGGCGATGGCCGATGCGATCCGCTCCGGCGAGACCGGCTTGACAACAAAATCGAAGGCGCCAGCCCGCATGGCCTGCACCACGGTATCGATGCCGCCCTGACCGGTCTGCACGATGACAGGCACTTCCGCCTCCTGACCGCCGATGGCGACCAGGAAATCGAGGCCGGAAACACCCGGCATCATCAAATCGAGCAGGATGACGGAAATCTCCGCCTTATGCTGACGGAAATAGGCAAGGCCTGCCTCTCCGTCCTCGGCCAGATGGGCAACATGCCCCTGGCTTTCCACAGCGGCCTTCAACAACCGGCGTTGAACCGGATCGTCATCGACAACGAGAATATGAGCGGTCAATTTTAGCTCCCCGAGTCCTTATGGCGTCTGGCGCCGGTTGAAACATTGGACCATGTCCGTAAGCGGCAGGATCAAAAATGCGATCCTGTTCCAAATTCGGCCTTTCCGAACTCGGCCTTTTCCGAACCCGGCCACAAACCCTGAAAATGCTGCGCATTCCAGGTTCCCTCCGCAAGCAAAGGCCGTAACCGTCGTCCTTGTCCCGCAAAATGCCATGGAGTTTTGAAAAACAGGTTCCAACATTTGCTAGGATTTTATCTATAGCCCGCCAAACTGTCCGCTTCGATACAATGCCTTTAAAAAAAGACTGCAAAAAGCCTGAGAATCCCGACTTTCGACACAGTCCAATTCCTCCGTGCCACGATTTTGTCAAATATCGGCACAGACGTCTTTTTCCTAAAATGCCAGATCGACGGGTAGAATGGCAAGCGCTGAAATGCACAGACATCTGCCATATGCTGTTGTCGGGTGCCTTTGCCATGCTATGACTGGGGATATCTCATGCCAAACACATCGGGCCGGCGTCTGTTCCATTTTGGTGACGGTGCGGCCCGAAAGACCTCAAGGGTGCCATTATGCCTTTCAGCCCCGTTAACCAGACCCGCCTTCCGGCAGCCGAATCCGGCAGCGTACCAGCGCACGGCCAAGGCCTCGGCACGCTGCCCGAATGGCAGCTCACCGATCTTTATCCGGCCCCCTCCTCGGATCTCTTCAAGGCCGACCTCGCCAAGGCCAGCGAGATGAGCCTGGCCTTCGAGACCAAATGGAAGGGGCGGCTGGAAGATGCCGCCACCAAGGACGCGGATCAGGGCTTGGGTGCCGCGCTGAAGGAATTCGAAGAACTCGAAGACCTGCTCGGCAAGATCGGCTCCTATGCCGGTCTCTACTATTATAGTGAGATGACCAAGCCGGAAAACGGCAAATTCTTCGGCGATGTGCAGGCCAGGTTGACGGAGCTTGCCGCCCATCTGTTGTTTTTCACGCTGGAGCTGAACCGGCTGGACGATGCGGTGATCGATGCTGCCATTGCCCGCGATCCGGCCACCGCCCATTATAAGCCCTGGCTGATTGATCTCAGGCAAGACAAGCCCTACCAGCTGGATGACAAGCTCGAACAATTGTTTCTGGAAAAATCCCAGACCGGTTCGGCGGCCTTTAACCGGTTGTTCGACGAGACCCTGGCAAGCCTGCGTTTTGAGATTGACGGCGAGCAGCTGACGCTGGAGCCGGTCTTGACCATGTTGCAGGAGGCCGATCCGGCCTTGCGCGAAAAGGCAGCCATGGCGCTGTCGAAGACCTTCAAGGACAATATCCGGATTTTCGTGCTGGTCACCAATACCTTGGCCAAGGACAAGGAAATTTCCGATCGCTGGCGCGGCTTTGCCGATATTGCCGATAGCCGGCATCTGTCCAACCGGGTCGAACGTCCGGTGGTCGATGCGCTGGCGGCTGCGGTGCGCGATGCCTATCCGCGCCTGTCGCACCGCTATTACAAGATGAAAGCCAAGTGGCTGGGCATGGAGCAGATGAATTTCTGGGACCGCAACGCCCCTCTGCCCGACAGCATCGACCGGATCATTCCCTGGGATGAGGCACGCCAGACGGTGCTGTCGGCCTATGGCGGCTTTGCGCCCGATATGGCAGAGATTGCCGGTCGCTTCTTTGATGGCGGCTGGATCGATGCCCCCGCCCGGCCCGGCAAGGCGCCCGGTGCCTTTGCCCATCCGACCGTGCCGTCTGCCCATCCCTATGTTCTGGTCAATTACCTCGGCAAGCCGCGCGACGTGATGACGCTCGCTCACGAATTGGGCCATGGCGTGCATCAGGTTCTCGCAGGCGAACAGGGCGCGCTGATGTGCCAGACGCCGCTGACCCTGGCCGAAACAGCCTCGGTATTCGGCGAAATGCTGACCTTCCGGGCGCTGCTGGAAAAGGCCACGGATGCGCGTGAGCGCAAGGCGATGCTGGCCCAGAAGGTCGAGGACATGATCAACACGGTCGTACGCCAGATTGCCTTCTACGAATTCGAGCGCAAGCTGCACACCGCCCGCAAGGAGGGTGAGCTGACGGCGGAAAAGATCGGCGAACTGTGGCTATCGGTGCAGGAAGAGAGCCTTGGACCGGCCATCAAAGTGTCCGAGGGCTATGAGACCTGGTGGGCCTATATCCCCCATTTCATCCACTCGCCCTTCTATGTCTATGCCTATGCGTTCGGCGATTGCCTGGTCAATTCGCTCTATGCCGTCTACCAGAATGCCGAACAGGGCTTCCAGCAGAAATATTTCGACCTCTTGAAGGCTGGCGGCAGCAAGCACCATTCCGAGCTTCTCGCGCCATTCGGTCTGGATGCCACCGATCCATCCTTCTGGGCCAAGGGACTGTCGATGATCGAAGGGTTGATCGACGAGCTGGAAGCGCTTGACGCCAAAGCCTGAACGGGCAGATCGAGCCACGATGGCGCAATCCGAACCGTTTCAACCGTCGATCCTGTTTCGGAATGACAAAAGCGGTGAAACGCTGGTGTTTACCGATCCGGTGGACATCGTCGTCGCCCGGCGGGGCGGCGACGTGCTGCCGGCGCTTGCCCAGCTGGAACGCGCCCGCCAGGAGGGCTACTGGCTGGCGGGGGCACTGGCTTATGAAGCGGGCTTCGTGTTTGAAGACAAGCTGAGGCCGCTGATCCCTGATGGGCGGGACATGCCGCTCCTCCAGTTTGGCATTTTCAACGCCCCAGCCGACCCTGCTCATCCCCTGGGACACTCGCATCCATTGGGACACCCGCCTCACCCCGAAAGCAACACCCAACTGCTGGAAAACCCGGTTGCAGCCTGGGATTTCGAAACCTATCGGCAGCAGTTTGACACCCTGCATCGGCATCTCAGGCAGGGCGATTGTTACCAGGCCAACCTGACCATGCCCATCGAGGCGGCCTATCGGGGCAGCCCTCGCGACGTCTTCTGGTCGCTGATCGCGCGTCAGCCGGTCTCCTACGGTGCGCTGGTGGAGCTCGGCGGTCCGGCCATCGTCTCACGCTCGCCGGAACTGTTCTTCAAGGTGGATGGCGATGGCTTTATCGAGACCCATCCGATGAAGGGCACGGCGGCACGCGGCTCTGACGATGCCGAGGACGAGGCGATCAAGGCGGCAATGCTGACGGACGAAAAAACCCAGGCCGAAAACCGGATGATCGTTGATCTCTTGCGCAACGACATCTCCCGGATTATCGAACCTGATAGCCTGACCGTGCCAAAACTGTTCGACATCGAGACCTATCCGACCCTGCATCAGTTGGTCAGCCATGTGCGCGGCAGGCTTTTGCCTGGAATTGGGCTTGGCGATATTCTCGAGGCGCTGTTTCCCTGTGGCTCGATTACCGGCGCGCCGAAGTTGGCCGCCATGCAGATCCTGCACCGGTTGGAGGCGGGGCCGCGCGATATCTATTGCGGTGCCATCGGCTTTTGCGATCCAGCAGGCCCCATGCGGTTCTCCGTTGCCATCCGCACCCTGACTTTATTTGATGAACCGGCCATTTCAGACCATTTCCCTGAACAACAGGGGCTTTTCAAAAGCCGCCGGGCGGTTTTCAATGTCGGTGGCGGGATTGTTTTTGATTCGAAGCCCGAACAGGAATATCAGGAATGTCTGCTCAAGGCGCGCTTTGCGGTAGGTGATCAATGGATTTCACGCTGATTGAAACGCTCCGCTGGGAGCCAGGCCAGGGCTTCATCAGGCTCGACCAGCATTTGCGGCGCCTGTCGCGCTCCGCCGATGCGCTGGGTTTTCGCCAGCCGATCAAGCCCGAAACGGCATTAAAAGAAGTGGTGCATGGCGATACCCCGCTTCGGGTGCGCCTTGCCATGAATTTTCGTGGCAAGCTGGAAGCTGCGGCAGTTCCCTTCGATCCTGTTGGCGAAAACACCATCTGGCGTCTTCGCATCGCGCAAAAGACCCGGCTGAATTCAGAGGACACGCTCTATCGCCACAAGACGTCGCGGCGCGATCCCTATGACGCCGCCCGCGCCGAATTCTCTTCTGATGAGGCCGACGAAGTCCTGCTACTGAACGAGCGTGGTGAAATCTGCGAGGGGACATTCACCAATGTCTTCGTGCAGGGACTGGATGGCATGTTGATCACCCCGCCGCTGACCAGCGGTCTCATTCCTGGCATCCTGCGCGCCGAGTTGATCCGGGACCGCAAGGCCCGCGCCGATCTGCTGAAACCGGAAAGCCTGAATGGGCGGGCGATCTTCGTCGGAAACAGCCTGCGCGGCCTGATCCGCGCCGAACTGGTGGAAGAACAGCACAGAGCTGTCGCTTAATTTTCATAAACTGAAAAAACAATAGCAACAACAAGATCGACCGTTTGATCGAACGGATGGTCCTGATTGTTTTTACGATTTTAGTTTTATAATATAAAATTAAAATGAAAACTCTACATTGAAAATAAATTTTTATTTATTGCAAATATCATGAATATAAATTCTCAAATTGTCATATTAAGAGAATTGGTAGATAAAATTGCGTATTGATTATTTTAAATAGGTAAATCAATATGGAAAACAATATTTGTTTCAGAAAAATAGGAAAATTAATATTTACTATATTAGCTTCAATATTTATTTTTGGGAATAGTGAGACCAGTTCGTTTGCGCATATAAAGTGGTTTCAATCTTTTAATATCCAAGAGCAACCTGTACTACCGGGTCAGTTCATGGCGACACCAACCTGGTTGCTTGGCCTCGCCCTGAGCCTGCCTGCGCTCTGGGCCTGTGTAGCGATTGACGCGGCAGGAAAAAATGCCCGGCTTGGCCGGGTCCTTTCCTTGATGCGGCGACCCTTTGGCTTCAAGGCCGACGACCTGGTCCGTCTCACCATTGCATTTTGGTTATCCTGGCTCTGGATGCTCCCGGAGCCGATCTGGTTGACACCGGAACTCAAAGCCCCGGATGCGAGCATTCAGTGGGTGCAACTCGGATTGGCCGCGCTTTGCCTCTCCCGTCGGGGGGCCGGCCTGACCGGACTTGGCCTGATTGGTTTATGGGTCGGCGCGGCCCGCCAATACGGAACCTATCATCTGCTGGATTACCCTCTCTTCCTGGGATTTGCCATCTGCCTGATCGCCATCAGCCTCGACAGGCTCCGGGTCCGGGTTCTCGCCAGCGTCACCGCCCACCGGATCGGCCTTCTCGGCGCAACGATGTCCTGGACGCTGATGTGGGCGTCCATGGAAAAATGGGCTTTCGCAGACTGGTCGCTGACGCTGCTCTGCGCGCGGCCCTATTTAACGATGGGACTGACGCCAGAAGTCTTTCTCAGCCTCTCCGGCTGGTTTGAATTTGGCGCCGCCGCCATGCTGTTGCTGGGGGGACCCGTTGCCAGCCGGCTATCGGCCTTTGCACTGCTGATGATCTTTGGCTCTGCCGTGCTGGAATTTGGTCGGGTGGATCTGGTTGGACATTTTCCAATCATCGCGGTTCTGGCCATCACCATCTGGAAAGGCAATGGCCAGGTCGGCGCCGTGGTCAATCTCAACCATAAACCTGCCCTGAAACGAGCATTGCTTCTGCCTCTCATCTATATCGCCGCGCTGTTCGCCACCGGCATCGCTTATATCGGCGGCTGGAATTTCGCCTATGGCGATGGCACCACGCGAGGCCTTTACAGTGATTACGATCTGGCAAGCTTGCTGCTCCTCTGGCTGGCAGCGGCACTCATCCTCACCCTCACCTTTATCTTCGCCGTCGTGCTGGGCCGGCGAGAACGCAAGCGCGCGGCGTCAGCCATCTGATCGAATAGCTTCGGGCAAGTCCCATTGCCCGGAGGCAATCTCTTGAAACGCCGTCTTTATTCTGTCGTTGAATTATGCTCTAGGGAAGAGAAGGAACCCGGTCATAGCAAAGCCGTGTTCGCAAATCATGCGCCTATGGCAAACGGCCTTCCAAGGAGAAAATGAATGACCACCCAGACCTATCCGGTTTACGGCGAGATCACCGGTCCGATCGTGATGATCGGCTTCGGTTCGATCGGCCGGGGCACCCTGCCGCTGATCGAACGCCATTTCAAGTTCGACAAGAGCCGGATGGTGGTCATCGACCCGCGCAATGACGAGGCCGAATTGATGGCCAAGCATGGCATCAAGCACATCCAGGCGCATGTCACCAAAGAAAACTACAAGGACCTGCTGAAGCCGCTGCTGACAGAAGGCGAAGGCCAGGGCTTCTGCGTCAACCTGTCGGTCGATACCGGCTCGCTCGACCTGATGAAGCTGTGCCGCAAGCTGGACGTGCTTTACATCGATACCGTGGTTGAGCCTTGGCTGGGCTTCTATTTCGACAAGAATATGAAGAACTCTGAGCGCACCAATTATGCACTGCGCGAAACCGTTCGCCAGGAAAAGAACAAGAACCCCGGCGGCACCACCGCCGTTTCCACCTGTGGCGCCAATCCGGGCATGGTCTCCTGGTTCGTTAAGCAGGCGCTGGTGAATATCGCCAATGAAATCGGCCTGAAATTCGAAGAGCCCTCGGTCGGTGACCGTGAAGGCTGGGCCAAGCTGATGAAGAAGGTCGGCGTCAAGGGCATTCACATTGCCGAGCGCGACACACAGCTCGCCAAGACACCGAAGCCGCTCAACGTGTTCTGGAACACCTGGTCGGTCGAAGGCTTTATTTCGGAAGGCTTGCAGCCAGCCGAACTCGGCTGGGGTACCCACGAAAACTGGATGCCGAAGAATGCCAAGAAGCACAAGAAGGGCTGCAAGGCAGCGATCTATCTGGAGCAGCCGGGTGCCAATACCCGGGTGCGCACCTGGTGCCCGACACCTGGCCCGCAATACGGCTTCCTCGTCACCCACAACGAGTCGATCTCGATTGCCGATTATTTCACGGTCGAGAAGGATGGCGAGGTCGCCTATCGCCCAACCTGCCATTACGCCTATCATCCGGCCAATGACGCGGTTCTGTCGCTGCATGAAATGTTCGGCAATGGCGGTACCGCCCAGCCGGTCCTGCATGTTCTCGATGAAAACGAGCTGGTCGATGGCATCGACGAGTTGGGCGTGCTGCTCTACGGCCACGAAAAGAACGCCTACTGGTATGGTTCGCGCCTGTCGCTGGAAGAAACCCGCCGCATCGCCCCCTACCAGAACGCCACCGGTCTCCAGGTGACGTCCGCAGTGCTGGCCGGCATGGTCTGGGCCATCGAGAACCCGAAGGCTGGGATCGTCGAGGCCGACGAGGTCGATTACAAGCGCTGCCTGGAAGTGCAGTCGCCCTATCTCGGCCCGGTCGAAGGCCATTACACCGACTGGACCCCGCTCGACGGTCGTCCCGGCCTGTTCCCGGAAGACCTCGACACCAAGGACGCTTGGCAGTTCAAGAATATCCTGGTGCGCTAAACGCTGCAGAACGGCGGATGGCAATATCCGTCTGCCGATCTGAAACAATGGCCTGAAATAACGGCGCCGCGCATCGAAAAGCAGCGCGGCGCTGAGAACAACATGGCACGCTTTTCATGTCCCTGTGGAACAACACTGCCGTGATTGTGTTCAAGTGGCCGGGAAGAGGTTGGAAGCCTTGCTTTCAGCCGATCTTCGCGGCATGGTCGCCAGCATGGAACCTGATCGGCCCTCGCGGTATTTCAGGAAATCGGTTGTCACCAACCGGGAATATGAAGAGCAAGAGACCTCTCCGGCCGAGGCGACCGGGCAGAGGCCAGAGACATAGGCGGCCATAATGTCCTGCCGGATGGAGACTGTCATGAAGGTCAAAAGCATCGCAATTCTGCTCGTCGCGGCCTTTGCCGTGTCATCCTGCGTGGGCACGCCGCCGCCGCGCCAGGTCGCGTATAATGCACCGCAGCCACAAGGGGTCGATGGCGCCTGGGTCGATCCGAACGGCATCGTTTCCACCTTCCAGGGCGGCACGTTTGCCACCCGCTCCAGCGACACGAATGCGCTTCTGGCCTCCGGCACCTATACCAATACCTCACCGACGCTGGTGGAGATCAACATGACCTCGCTGGTGCGCAAGACCCAGTCGCGGGTCAATTGCGCGCTGGTTTCGCCAGAACAGTTGAACTGCACCACGGATGCCGGCTCGAATTTCTCGTTGCGCCGCAAGATCTGACGCGTCAACTCATCCACGCTTGGCAAAGCCGGTCCATGGGGCCGGCTTTTTCCTGTTCTGGCGTATTTTCGCTTGCGATAAACCAAGGGCGATGGAAACATGTACCCTTCCGCACAGGCCCGATAAGAACGTCATAAAAGAGGGGTAACCAAAGCGGGTGTTCCATGAAATCAGGAGTTACGGATGTTAAAAAGATTTAAATTTGGCCTGTTGAGCGCTTCGGTGCTCATCCTGTCGTCGGGTGCGGCCTTTGCCGATTTCGAACTGAACATCCTGCATATCAACGATTTCCACTCCCGGATCGAGTCGATCAACAAATATGATTCGACGTGCTCCGCAGATGAGGAAAGCAAGAACCAGTGCTTTGGCGGCGCCGCTCGCCTGAAGACGGCATTCGACCAGACTCGAGCGGCACTGGCTGGCAAGAATGTCCTGTCGCTGAATGCCGGTGACAATTTCCAGGGCTCGCTGTTTTACACCACATACAAGGGCACCGCTGAACTGGATGTGATGAACATCCTGAAGTTCGATGCCATGACACTTGGCAATCACGAATTCGACGATGGTGAGACAGCCATCGGTCCCTTCCTCGACAAGGTGCAGTTTCCGGTCGTCGTCGCCAATCTGGAGGCCAATGCCGAATCGAAGCTGAAGGACAAGTTCAAGCCCTCCACAATCCTGGAAATCGGCGGCCAGAAGATCGGCATCGTCGGCGCCATTACCCCGGAAACAGTAGAGCTCGCCTCGCCGGGTCCGAATGTGAAATTCACTGACGATGTCGCTGCCATCACTGCGGAAGTGCAGAAACTGAAGGCCGAAGGCGTCAACAAGATCATCGCCCTCACCCATGTCGGCTATCACCGCGACATGGAAATCGCCAAGATCCCTGACGTCGATGTGGTGGTCGGCGGCCATTCCCACACATTGCTGTCAAACACCGATCCGAAAGCCGAAGGCCCTTACCCAACGCTGGTGGACAATCCCGGCGGCTACAAGGTGCCTGTCGTCACCGCTGCTTCCTACAGCAAATATCTCGGTGATCTGACTGTTGTTTTCGACGATAACGGCGTGGTGAAAAGCGCCAAGGGCGATCCGATCCTGATCGATTCGAAATTCAAGCCTGATGAAGCCATGACCGCCAAGGTCAAGGAACTGGCCGGTCCTATCCAGGAATTGCGCCAGAAGGAAATCGGCGAAAGTGCTGGCCCGATCGACGGCGCCTCCACCACCTGCCGCGTCAAGGAATGCCCCATGGGCAATCTGGTGGCCGAGGCCATGCTGGATCATGCCCGCAGCCAGGGCATCAGCATTGCCATCCAGAATGGCGGCGGCTTGCGCGCCTCGATCGGCGGTGGCAAGGTCACCATGGGCTCGGTCATCACCGTCCTGCCCTTCCAGAACACGCTGGCCACCTTCCAGCTCAAGGGCTCCGACGTGATTGCGGCGCTTGAAAACGGCGTGAGCCAGGTGGATGACGGCGCGGGCCGGTTCGCACAGGTCGCCGGTCTGAAATACAGCTTCGACCGTTCCAAGCCTGTCGGCAGCCGGATCGTTGACGTGCAGGTCAAGGACGGCGACGGCTTCGTGCCGCTCGATACCAGCAAGCTCTACGGTGTCGTCACCAATAATTACATGCGCTCCGGCGGCGATGGCTACAAGATCTTCGCGACAGCAGGGCAGAACGCCTATGATTACGGTCCGGATCTCGCCGATGTGACAGCCGACTTCCTGGCCAAGAATTCGCCCTACAAGCCGTTTACCGATGGCCGCGTCAGCGAAGTCACGCCAGCCGGCTATGTCGCGCCAGCGGCCCAGCCGAAGACGGCGACTGCTGCCCAAGCCACGGCACCGGCTCCTGCCGCAACAGCGCCTGCTGCTTCTGCTCCGGCAAGTCCTGCCCCCACTGCTCCGGCGCCCGTAACCCCAGCCGTCTCCGCACCACCCGCCGCCGCTCAGCCGACGCAATATACCGTGGTCAAGGGTGATAGCCTGTGGAAGATCGCTGAGGCCACCTATGGCGATGGCGAGGACTGGAAGAAGATTGCCGGTGCCAACAAGCTGCGCCATCCCGACCATATCGAGATCGGTGAGGTTCTGACCGTTCCGGCAAAGTAACTTTCAGTTGCGGGAAGCTCAAACCTCCCGCATGCGACAAAAGGTCCGGCCCGGAGCAATCCGGGCCGTTTTTCATTCTGGACAGTGATCTCTTCTCAGTCCAAAAGCGTAACAGCAGCATCGAATTCTTGACCAGGGTAGTCCAAATATGAGCGCGATCGTCAACCATCTTCCGTCCGAACATCCAAAGGTCAATTTCGGCAAGGTCGGCGTGCTGCTCGTCAATCTCGGCACACCTGATGGCACCGATTACACCTCGATGCGCCGATATCTGAAGGAATTCCTCAGCGACAAGCGGGTCATCGAATGGTCACGGCTGTTCTGGTATCCGATTCTCTATGGCATCGTGCTCAACACCCGCCCCGGCAAGGTCGGCAAGGCCTATGCCGAGATCTGGAACAACGACCTGAACGAAAGCTATTTGCGGACCTATACTCGCAACCAAGCGGAGAAAATGGCCGTATCACTTGCCGACATGCCAAATGTCGTGGTGGATTGGGCGATGCGCTACGGCCAGCCGTCCATCAAGTCGCGCATGGACGCGCTGCAAAAGGCCGGCTGCGAAAAGATTCTGTTGTTTCCGCTCTATCCGCAATATGCCGCAGCCACCACGGCCACGGTCAATGACGAAGCCTTCAAGGCACTGCTCAAGATGCGCTGGCAACCGGCCCTGCGTACCGTGCCGCAATATAGCGACGATCCTGTCTATATCGATGCATTGGCCAATTCCATCGAAGCCCATCTCGCCAGCCTTGACTGGGAGCCGGAACTGGTGCTGACTTCGTTCCACGGCATTCCGAAGTCCTATTTCATGAAGGGCGATCCCTACCATTGCCAATGCTACAAGACCGGACGCCTGCTGCGTGAGCGGTTGGGCTGGCCGAAGGAAAAGCTGATGGTCACCTTCCAGTCGCGATTCGGGCCTGAGGAGTGGCTACAGCCCTATACTGACAAGACCGTGGAAAAACTGGCCAAGGATGGTGTCAAGCGCATTGCCGTGATCAATCCAGGCTTCGTCTCCGATTGTCTGGAAACGCTGGAGGAAATTGCCGGTGAAGCGGGCGAAATCTTCCACCACGCAGGCGGTGAGAAATTCAGCCATATCCCCTGCCTGAACGACAGCCCGGACGGCATGCGCGTGCTGGAAAATGTCGTGCGCCGGGAATTGCAGGGCTGGGTCTGAGACGACGGATAATACCAAGCCTCGAAGATGCTCACGCATCCTCGCCTTGAAGACATTGAAAATATCTCAAATGCGTCAGAGGCTTGAGATATTTTCAAAAGGAATACGAAGAGTCATTTTCAATGAATCTTCGTATAAGTCGTTAAACCAAAATCACGCGGTTTGCAGTTCCGCTGGCCGGGTCAATCGGGCGCCAAGCTCGATTCCCGGCTTTTCAATGAAGCGGTAACTGACCAGGGACAGAAAATAAGTGGCGACAAGCGTGAAGGTTACAACACCGGCCTGCAGGACCGAGTTTGAAACGCCCAGTCCCGTCAGAACGGCGATCGACACGTAAAGCGGGATCATGTGGACAAGATAGACCGAGTAGGAAATCTGCCCGAGATGGACCGGCAGTGCCGACCCCAGAAGCCGCGCTGGCAGGTGCATCAAGTGATGGACGGGTGCCGCTGCCGAGAGCAGAACGACCGCCCAGAGCAAAAGCGGCAGCAATTGTGAAAGCCCTTCGCGGGCAATCGCAATACCGGCAAAGCCCAGAATTGCCAACAGCCATCCCCGCCATTCCCGCCTGCGGTCGAAGGCCATATAGCTGCAGATGCCGATGGCAAAGCGGGAAACCTTATAGCCGATGAACCCGCCGGGAAGCAGATCCGTCATCAGGATCAAGGCAAGGAAGACAGCAGCTCCCAGCAGCCAGCGCTGCTTTCTGGCCAACACCCACAGGAAAAACGGCGCCAGTAGATAAAACTGCCACTCCATCGAAATGCTCCAGGCCTGGCCGACGATCGTATAGGGGGCGCTATCGAGCACCTGATCCGGCACCAGGCCCTGCAACAACGGAACATGGACGATAAGCTGATGACTGAGCGATCCCAGGCCCTGTTGAGCCAGATAAAGCCGGTTGGCATTGGTCGGGGTCGCGAAGGGAATGTCCTGCCAGGCGGAAACCTGCACCTGCAGCAGCACTGTGGAAAGCGCAAGCACCACGAGATATAACGGAAACAGCCGGAAGCCACGGCGGGCAATATAAAGTCCCAGCGGCTCAGCCTTGCGGTCGATCAGACAGGCGATCACGAAACCGGACAGGATGATAAACACATCCACCGCCAGGACATTGCGGTCAACAATTGGCAGATGCCAGCCGAATGACAAGGAAACATGTCCCAGCACCACCCACCATGCCATGATACCGCGCAGACCTTCAAGTGACGTTATCTTATGGCTTTCACTCGGCTGCTTTTTCATATTCTCACAACATGTTTCGGGAAAACCAGTTCCCATTCCCCCTTCAGCATCCTGGGTTTTACCAAACGTGGGATACTGACCCGCTTAAAAATTTTCTCTTGCATACTTCAAATATACAGATTGCGTTTAAAACGCCGTTCTTAATGAGTCCATATTGAAATAAACTTCCCCGCCCTTGCTTGCACACTGTTCATCCACGCCGATCTTGATGGTGAAAGCAAGCATCCACAATCTGCGGATTGTGTAGCCCACGGCTGCAAATCAAAGCAATAATTAATTGTTCCATCCTACATTGAACCTATCGAGGGAGATTGCCGCGCCCCAGCGGAGGAGAAATCTATGCGTATTAGTGGTAAAATATATCTACTTGTCTTCATTCTCGGCTTTGCCGCATCCCTGATCGGGGCGATCGGGATTTTCGTGACATTGCGATATGACAACAAGACCGCAGAGGTTCTCAACCTATCCGAGCGCGCCTTTCAGGGTGAGCGACTCAACCGCCTGATCACTTCGGTGGTGATGGAATCACGGGGTATCTATGCGGCGAAATCGAAGGAAGATGCCGACAAGTTCGGCAAGGGGCTGACAAAAAGCCTCGATGATATGGATGCCACGCTTCAAACCTGGCGGAAAATGATACCGGAAACCCAGGTGCAAGCTTTCCAATCCATGGTTGCCAAGGCAGGGGAATTCAGGATATTCCGCACCGAAACAGTCCGTTTGGGCACCGAAGTCGGTCCGCAGGCCGCCAATGAGCAGGGCAATAACGACGCCAACCGCGCCAACCGCAAAGCCTTCCAGACCGAGGTGGATGCCGTCGTCAGCGCCGACAAGAAAGAACTCCAGGCGGTCACGGCATCGGTCGCCAGCTTCCAGACAGCCATGATGATCCTGATTGTCTCGGTGACGGTCATCTCGATCCTGATCGGCGTCGGCCTCGGTATCTATATCGGCGTCAAACAATTGAGCCGCCCGATCGTTCAGCTCACCGCGGCTATCAAGCGTGTCGCCAATGGCGATTTCGAAACCGACGTGCCGGGCGCCACCCGCAAGGATGAAATCGGCGACATGGCCTTGGCGGTGGAAACCTTCAAGCGCAATGGCCAGGACGTCGCCCGCATGAATGCCCAGGAAGCGGCCCTGCGCGCAAAAAGCGATGACCTGCAATCCAGCATGTCCGTTGTCGTCGCAGCCGCTGCCGATGGCGATTTCAGCAAGCGGATCGGCACCCATTATGACGATGCAAATCTTGATCGTTTTGCTAACAATATCAATGAGCTGATCGCAAGCGTCGAGCGCGGAGTGACGGAAACCCGACGAGTGATCGCCAATCTCGCAAGCGGCGATCTGAGCCAGGAAATGCAAGGCCAGTTCAGAGGCGCGTTCGGCGAATTGCAGGCCAATGTCAACACTACCTTTGAGCGCCTGCGCGACACGATTTCCAGCATCCGCCACAAGACGGACGCCATCAGCGGCAGCACTGGCCAATTGAGCAATGCCACCAACGAATTGTCGATGCGCACCGAAAAGCAGGCCGCCGCTCTGGAGGAAACTTCGGCGGCGCTCGACGAGATCACAGTCGTGGTGCGCGGCTCTTCGGAACGTGCCCAGGAAGCCAGCCGGATCGTGACGGAAGCCACGGAAAATGCCGCGCAATCAGCCGTCGTGGTGCGCGAAGCCGTGGACGCCATGGGCAGGATCGAAAATGCCTCCAAGGAAATTTCCACCATCATCAACGTGATCGACGAGATTTCCTTCCAGACCAATCTTCTGGCCCTGAATGCCGGGGTGGAAGCCGCCCGCGCGGGTGAGGCCGGCAAGGGTTTTGCCGTGGTTGCCCAGGAAGTGCGCGAACTGGCGCAACGCTCCGCCAATGCCGCCAAGGACATCAAGGCGCTAATCACCAAATCCGGCCAGGAGGTCGAAGGCGGGGTCAAGCTGGTGCAAAAAACCGGCGAGGCGCTGGCAAAGATCGAAAGCCGCGTGCTGACCATCAACGATCATATCCATTCCATCGCCAATGCGGCCAAGGAACAGGCAACCGGCCTGCATGAGATCAACGCCGCCATCAACCAGATGGATCAGGTAACCCAGCAGAATGCCGCCATGGTCGAGGAAACCTCGGCCTCCACCCATTCGCTCTCCGACGAGGCGCAGAGCCTGGTCGGCCTGCTCAGCCACTTCAAGATTTCCGGGCAGCAAGGCCAGGTTGCGCCTCGACGCAGCGCACCGCAGCCGGTCTCCGCAAACCTAACCGCCCGCAGTCCAGCTCCGTCTCCGGCCCGCGAACGGGTCAAGGCCGTCGCCAAGGCCTTTGGCGGCGGTGCAGCGGCCGCTCAATCCCGGGATCAGTGGGAAGAATTTTGATAAAATAATCCTCCTCGGATGAGGGTGTCTTATCAGGTCGAGCAATTTCAGCGGTCATTATTCAACGACCGCTGAAATCACACCCCACGCTTATTGCCCCAAAGCAGCACATGCAATTGCGGCAGCACGCGGGCGGCAAACCAACGGTCTTCGACCACCCGGTCCACCAGCCAATGCATGCGGGTCATAATCCCGTCCATGTCGATGACCGCGTCATCGTCTTCCGGCGGCGGGGGTGTATGGTTGCCGGGCTGGAGATAGACCGGCAGATGCGGATGCCGGGCGCTGGCATCGCGGGCATAGGCATAGTCGGCCTCATCGAAGACGATGAACTTCAGCACGGTGAGCGGGCTTTGCTGCTCACCCCGCGCTGCGGCTTTCGCAAGACAGAGCGACAGCGCATCCCAATCCGTTTCCATGCCGCTGGATGGAGGCTTGGGCGACACCACCAGCACATCCAGATCGGCAAACCAGTCGCGGGCAATCGACCCCTGGGTCTCCAGGGCGAAGCGGTAGCCCCGCTCATGACCATGAGCAATGAGCGCGCCCAGCGGCTGGATCGCCGGATTGCCGCCCGACAGCGATACCATCAAAGGCACGCCCCCGGACAGGCTTTCCACCTCGGACCAGATGGCCTGGACGCTCATCGGCAACCATTCCTCCCGAAACCGGCTTTCGACGGCATGCAGACTATCGCACCAGGAACAGCGATAATCGCAACCGCCCATGCGCACGAACACGGTTGGTTGGCCAATCAGCACGCCTTCGCCCTGAATGGTCGGCCCGAAGATTTCGCTGACCCGGATCACGGTTTCCGACGCGGTCAAGGACGATACTCCGCCCAGGTTTTCTGGGTTTCGCTGACCCGAACCGCCGAGGTCTCGGCAAAATGCTGCTTGCACCAGTCATAGAAATGCTTGGCCAGGCATTCTGCCGTGGTCTTGTCGTGACCCAGGACATCGTTGAGATGGCGATGGTCGAAGGCCTCATCGATATAGGTCTTCAGCACTTTCAACTCATGATAATCGCGCAGGAAGCCGTGTTCATTCAAGTCCTCCCCCGAAAGCTCGACCTCAACAATGTAATTATGCCCATGCAGCCGGGCGCATTGATGATCGGCGGGCAGGCCTTTCAGCTGGTGCGAGGCGGAAAAATGAAATTCCTTGGTAATCCGGTACATGGAATCAGACCTCCCTGGCCTGGAAACCGGAGGTAGCGCTCACCCAGAAATCCGGGTCTTCGTAGTCGGTGGGATCTGTGACACCGGCCAGATGAAAAGCCTCGCGCCGTTCTACGCAGGTGCCGCACCGGCCACAATGGCGCGCGCCGCCCTTGTAGCAGGACCATGTCTGCTCAAACGGCGTACCGTATTTCGTGCCCTCGGTGACGATATCGGCCTTGGAGACCGTCACGAACGGGGCCAGCAATTTGACGTTGGCATAGCCCTCCAGGGCATGGGCCTGCATGGTCTGGAATGCGTCGATGAATCCGGGTCGGCAATCGGGGTAGATGAAGTGGTCGCCGCCATGCACAGCCAAGGCGACAGCATCAGCCTTACGGGCCGCAGCCACTCCGAAGGCAATCGCCAGCATGATGGCATTGCGGTTCGGCACGACAGTGATCTTCATCGTCTCCTCGGCATAATGGCCGTCGGGAACGTCGAGATCGTCGGTCAGCGCCGAGCCGGTCAGGCTGGCACCAATATTGGTCATGTCGATGATCTGGTGCGGCACGCCCAGCCGTTTGGCCGCAAGCGCTGCAAAATCCAGTTCTTTTTTATGACGCTGACCGTAATCGAAGGAGATCAGGCCGATCAGCTCGTGCTCCGCCGCCATTTTATCGGCAAGCGAAACGGAATCGAGTCCGCCGGAGCAGACGACGAGTATTTTCATGGTTCTAGTCCTTGTTTTTTCCGGGTAGGCTGCGACCGGTGGTGAAAACCGTGGCCCTGATAGCGCAGAAGTGAGGTTTTGCAAACCCGCCCGAACGGGTAATTGCCCCGAGAACGACCCTAGATTTTCCATGCCACTGGTAACGGGGTGGGGCCAAGCTTACATAGGGCTCAACAAAACGGCGGTGGGGAGAAGACATGTCCGGCTTCGATATTCTGGTTATTGCCCTGGTGGGCTTCGTCATCCTGGTGCTGATTGCCGGGATCAAGACCGTGCCACAGGGATTTCGCTATACGGTGGAACGCTTCGGGCGCTATACCCGCACGCTGGAGCCTGGGCTCAATATCATCACACCCTTTATTGAGACCATCGGCGCCAGGATGAACGTGATGGAACAGGTGCTGGATGTTCCGACCCAGGAAGTCATCACCAAGGATAATGCCAGCGTCTCCGCCGATGCCGTGGCCTTTTATCAGGTGTTGAACGCCGCCGAAGCCGCCTATCAGGTTGCCAATCTGGAAAACGCCATTCTCAACCTGACCATGACCAATATCCGCTCGGTCATGGGCTCGATGGATCTCGACGAACTGCTCTCCAACCGCGAGGTCATCAACGACCGGCTGCTGCGCGTGGTGGATGAAGCCGTGCGCCCCTGGGGCATCAAGGTCACCCGAGTCGAGATCAAGGACATCCAGCCGCCCAAGGATCTGGTTGATGCCATGGGCCGCCAGATGAAAGCCGAGCGTGAAAAGCGTGCCCTGGTGCTGGAAGCTGAAGGCTTCCGCAATGCCCAGATTCTGCGGGCCGAAGGCGCCAAGCAATCCGCCATCCTCCAGGCCGAAGGCCAGCGCGAAGCCGCCTATCGCGAGGCCGAAGCCCGTGAGCGTCTGGCTGAAGCGGAAGCCAAGGCGACGGCCCTGGTCTCCGCAGCAATTGCCGCCGGTGACGTCCAGGCCATCAACTATTTCGTCGCGCAGAAATATACCGAGGCCATGACCGCTATCGGCACCGCCTCCAACTCGAAAATCGTGCTGATGCCGATGGAAGCTTCGTCACTGATCGGCTCACTCAGCGGCATTGGCGCCATCGCCCGCGAAGTGTTCGGCGGCGATGCGCCACAGGCGAGTTCCAACCCGGCTCGTGCCTCAGGCACCTCAGCCAGAAGCGTTCCGAAAACCACCACAGTCAGCACCACGCCTGCGATCAATCCCTTCGCCAAGTCGGAGGAATAGCCGCCATGTTCGCCACGCTGGTCGATCAATGGGGTCCGTGGAGCTGGCTGGTACTGGGGCTGGCATTGCTGGCCGTCGAACTGGTCATGCCCGGCATGTTCATGATCTGGATCGGGCTGGGCGCCATTGCCACCGGCCTGCTCTCATTGGCCTTCTGGGGCGATGCTTTTTGGCCTTGGCAGGTTCAAGCGCTGGTGTTCTGCGTTTTTTCGATTGCCGCCATTCTGATCGGACGTCAATATCTGCGCTCCGACGCCAGAAGCAGCGATGAGCCGCTGCTCAACCAGCGCACCGCAAGTCTTGTCGGACGAACCGCCACACTCCAGGAACCGATCCGCGAGGGCCGTGGCCGGATCAGGTTGGATGATACGTTCTGGACGGTTTCGGGGCCGGATCTTGAGACTGGAACCCAGGTCAAGATCATCGCCGCCCATGGGCGCGATTTGACAGTGGAAGCGGTTTGAAGGGATTGTGAAGACACTGTTGGCTCTATCCCTCTTCTCCCCAGCGGGGAGAAGGTGGCGGCAGCCGGATGAGGGGGCGGCGCAGCCGAGATACTCAAACTCTTACGCCCATAGGTTCAATATGAACCTTCCGACGCTATCACTCACTCTTTAAGCCACACCAATCCGTAGCAGATCGTGGAAGTGGATAATGCCATTGGGCACACCGCCTTCATCGGTCACAAACAGCGCCGAAATATTGTGCTGGTTGAGGATCGCCATGGCGGTGGTCGCAAGTGTTTCGATGTGAACCGTCTTTGGATGACGGGTCATCACCTCTTCTACCATCCGCTCACCGAGATTGCGGTTGAGGTTACGGGCAATATCGCCATCGGTGATGATGCCGACCAGGCGATTGGCGCTGTCGGTCACACCGACACAGCCAAAACGCTTCTGCGACAGCATGATAATCGCTTCCGGCACCGATGTGCCTTCCGGCACCAGCGGCACGTCCTCGCCGATATGCATCATGTCCCCGACATGAGTCAGCATCGCGCCCAGCTTGCCGCCCGGATGGAAGGTCTTGAAATCGTTCGGCCCGAAGCCACGGGCCTCCAGCAGCGCCAGCGCCAGAGCATCGCCCAGCGCCATCTGCATCATGGTGGAGGTGGTCGGCGCCAAGCCATGCGGGCAGGCTTCCTGCACCTTGGGCATCAAAAGCACGATATCGGCTTCACGCGCCAAAGTGGATTGCTCACCGGCGGTAATGGCGATCAGCGGAATGGAAAACCGGCGGGTGAAGGACAGGATGCCGTTCAACTCGGTGCTTTCACCACCCCAGGACAGCGCGATGACCACGTCGTCACGCGCAATCATGCCAAGGTCGCCATGATTGGCTTCCGCTGGATGGATAAAGAAAGCCGGTGTGCCTGTCGAGGCGAACGTTGCCGCGATCTTGCCGCCGATATGGCCGCTTTTGCCGACGCCAGAGACAATCACCCGTCCCGAGCTTTTGCCGATAACGTCGATTGCGTTGCAAAACGGCCCGGCAAGATATCCTGCCAAAGCCTCTTCCAGGGCCGCCAGCCCGCTTTGTTCGGTAGCGACGACACGCAATGCAGCCTTGATGGCGCTTGCTTCCACGAGTTTTACAGCCAGCTTGTTCATGGCAATGTCCATAGCGCTAATGAACTTAACTGTCCATTCACCCTTGCCTACAGACTGTAAGAAATGACGACTGGCGGGGCTATTTGCACGCTGGGGCCGCCCATTCATGGTTAATCGCAACGAATAATTAACCGTAAGAATTTACCTTTCGGTAACGGCAGCATCGCCGCAACACTTATTCCAGAAGACAGATCCCGACAGGCCGCAATGACGGACAGCCAGACCTATCCCACTGATCGGCAGCAAAGCGCGGGTTTTTACCCGATGGTTTCCGCTGGATTGCTGGCAGCATGTCTGGTGGCGGCTGGGGCGGGTCCCGCCCTCTCCCAGCAGCTGACGTCGGACTCGACTGAGCAAAGCGCGGGCCTTGCCACCCTGCGTGGCTCCACAACAAGCAGCGATGAGGCAACGACCGATACGACAGCGACAGGCGCTACCACGTCAACCGCCACCACCAAAGCCAAGTCGGATACCGACGAGGACACGCTGGATACCGACAGTTTCCGCCGGATCACCAATGATGCGCTGGACGCCAACCGCATCAACCTTAGAGAATCGCCGGTCGATGAACGGCGTCAACTACGCAAGACCGAGGATGACGGCACCGGCATTCATGTCGGTACGATGATCCTGCGTCCTGAACTGTCGCAGGGTATCAGCACCGAGCGCAAATCGACCGGCAGCGACAAGCAGAACACCACCTATTGGGACAACGGACTGAAAGGCACGCTGACCTCCGACTGGTCACGCCATCAATTGGTGATTACCGGCGACGGCCAATGGCGTCAGCGCATTGCCGGTGACCGCGACAGCGATCCTTCCGGGCGCGTCGATGCCGCATTGCGGCTGGATTTTGCCGATGACATGGCCGCCCGGCTGGCGGCAGGCTATGGCTTCAGCCGCGAAAGCACCACCGACCCCAATGCTGTGCGCAATGCCTCGGTTCAATCCGGCGTCAACCAGTTCAGCGCCGGTGCTGTGCTGGAACGGCAGGTTGGTCCGTTGAAAGGCTCTCTCGGGTTGGATTTCGAACGCTGGACCTATACCGATGCCAAGCTTTCCGATGGTAGCATGTTGTCCAATTCCGACCGTAACCGCAATGCTGTCACACTGTCTTCGCGGCTGGGTTATGAAATCTCCCCGGCACTGACGCCTTTTGTCGAAGTCTCCGCTGGCAAGACCCGCTATGACCAGACTGAGGACAGCGCCGGCTATCGTCGCTCCGGCAATATCTACGGCGCCAAGGCCGGGATCAGCTCGGATATGGGCGAAAAGCTGCGCGGCGAAATCGCGCTTGGCTATAAGCAGGCCAGTTTCGATGATGCGCGGCTGGACGATCTGGGTGCGATGACTGTTGACGGCAATGTCGCGTGGTCACCGTTGCGCGGCACCAATGTCGATTTGGGTCTTGCCACCTCCATCGAACCGTCAACCACCGCAGGCGTCAGCGGCGATGTCGCCTATGCACTGACGGCGGCCGTCACCCATGAATTGCGCGACAACCTGATCGCCAAGCTTTCGGGCGGCACCACCTGGCGCAATTATCGCGGTGGTAGCCAGAGTACGGGCATGTATTACACGGCGGGCGGCGGGCTGGTTTACAAGGTCAACCGCTGGCTGGATCTCACCGCCGATCTCACCTGGGAAAAATCCACCAGCGACAGCAGTTCCGACGACAAGACCCTGACGGCAGGCGTCGGCTTGAAACTGAGGCGGTAAACGAGAAAACGCCGCGCGATGGACGCACGGCGTTTTAAATTTCAGTCCGCTTGAAAAATCGCTTACTTCAAAGCAGCCAGCAGCGCCTTCATCGGCTCTTCCACCAGACCGCGAAGGTCGGGACGCGACAAGGCGAAAGCGACATTGGCGAGAATGAACCCGTCCTTGGCGCCCGTATCGAAGGTTTCGCCCTTAAAATGATAGCCGGCAAATTGCTGGATCTTGGCCAGTTTCAACATGCCATCGGTCAACTGGATCTCGTTGCCGGCACCGCGCTCCTGGGTTTCCAGGATCGAGAAGATTTCCGGTTGCAGGATGTAGCGGCCATTGATGAAGAAGTTCGAAGGCGCGGTACCCTTGGCTGGCTTTTCCACCATTTCAGTGATTTTGAAGCCGCCATCCAGCGTTTCACCGACACCGACGATTCCGTATTTATGCGCCTGATCGGGCGCACATTCTTCAACGGCGAGGATATTGCCGCCAGCCTTGTTATAGAGATCGACCATGCCCTTCATACAGGCCGTCTCGCCGCGCATGATCATATCGGGCAAAAGCACCGCAAACGGCTCGTCGCCAACGATTTCGCGGGCGCTCCACACCGCGTGGCCAAGGCCCAGAGGCTCCTGCTGGCGGGTGAAGCTGGTGGCGCCTGCCTTGGGCAGGATTTCGGACAGCAGCGTCAATTCTGCATTTTTGTTGCGCGATTTCAGCGTCTGCTCAAGCTCATACTGGATATCGAAATAATCTTCGATCACCCCTTTGCCGCGCCCGGTGACGAACACGAAATGCTCAATCCCGGCTTCCACGGCCTCATCCACCACATATTGGATGACTGGCTTATCGACAACAGTCAGCATTTCCTTCGGCACGGCCTTGGTGGCGGGCAGGAAACGAGTTCCAAGACCGGCAACCGGAAACACGGCTTTACGAATTTTTTTCAGTTGTCCCACACATCCCTCCTAGAGGATTTTCCACATATGCACGCAATCGCACAAACGCCGATTACTAAAGAATTGCAACGGAATTGCAAATCCGTTTGCGATTTTGGTAAATTGGTAAAGAATTTGTTGAGACTATGGTCATAGACTGAACCAGACTGGCCATGCCTACGCAATTCCAGCCCGGCATTGCCCCACCGCCACAACCAGGCGGTGTCAACCAGCATAGACAGATGAGACAACAGCCAGCTGAACGGACGAGAATGCCAATGACCAGAGAACGCGCCTCGCGCCATCTTCGCGCGCTTGCCTTTTCCCTCATGGCGAGCCTTGCGCCGCTTCATGCCCATGCCGATGCGGGCTTCCAGAAATGGATCCGGGATTTCTATCCCACGGCTGCCGCCGCGGGCATCAGTGCGCAAACCTATAACCGCGCCTTTGCCGGTATCAAGGACCCGGATGCCGATGTGCTGCGCAAGGCGGCCTATCAGCCGGAATTCAAATCGGATATCTGGGATTACCTCGATAGCCGCGTCAATCCTTATACCGTAAAGATCGGTCGGGAAATGCTGGCCAAGCATGGTCGCACGCTGGCCTCTCTGGAAAAATATTTCGGTGTCGATCGCCATATCCTGCTGGCGATCTGGTCGATGGAAAGCAATTACGGTGCGGTGCTCGCCAAGGACGACCGGCTACATTACGTGCCGCAGGCACTGGCCACCCTTGGCTATGCCGATCCCAAGCGCGGCGGCTTTGCCCGCAAGCAGCTGATCGCCGCCTTGAAAATCCTGCAAAACGGCGATGTCAGCCCGAAGGAAATGACCGGTTCCTGGGCGGGCGCCATGGGCCACACCCAGTTCATCCCGACCAGCTACCTGCTGTATGCGGTCGATGCGGATGGCAATGGCCATAAGGATATCTGGAATTCCATTCCCGATGCGCTGGCGACCTCGGCCAATCTTCTGGCCAAGAACGGCTGGGACAGCGGACGGACCTGGGGCTATGAAGCCGTCGTGCCCGCAGGGGCTGGTAAATATGCCGGCAAGACGCTGACGCTGGCCCAGTGGCAGAAGTTGGGCTTCACCCGCCCAGGCGGCAAGGCGTTCCGCAATCCGGGCGAACGGGCGCAGTTGAAGCTGCTGGCCGGTGCCAATGGTCCGGGCTTTCTGATGACATCCAACTTCTTCACCATCAAGAAATACAATGCCGCCGATACCTATGCGCTGGCCGTCGGTCTTCTTGCCGACGAAATCGCCGGTTATGGTGGAATGCAACAGAAATGGCCACGTCCAGACGGCACGCTGGACATCAAGGAAAAGTTCGAGTTGCAGACCCGAATGAAGGCCCTTGGCTATTATAATGGCGAAGTGGACGGCAATTTCGGCTCTGGTTCGAAAGCGGCGATTTCCGCCATCCAGCAACGGTTGGGCATGCAGGGCGATGGCGAACCTTCAAAGCCGCTGCTGGAAATGCTCAGGCGGCATTGATAGGGAGCGATCGGCCATTGACGGGCAGCGACGGGATGACTGCTTATGCCTGGTAAAGACAGAGACCGGATCGTGCGGCGGCATGTGACCTTTGCGCTTGCAATCGTCGTGGCTGCGACAAGCGTCGTTGGCCCGGCCCTGGCACAGGATTATCCCCGCCGCCGCACGCTGCTCGACATGCTGTTCGGCAGCCGCTCGGACGACAACCGCTATGAACGGCAATATCCCGCCGCGCCGCGCCCGGCAGGGCCGCGCAGCCGCAAGAAACCTGCCGCCACCGCCCCCACCACACCGGCACGGCCACGTCCCGTCCCAGTTTCAGCCCCGCCACAAGAGGCGGCTCCCGCCAAGATCAACAATGCTCAGAAAATCCTTGTTGTCGGCGATTTCTTTGCCAGCGCCATCGGCGATGGCTTGCAGCAGGCCTTTGCCGATGCGCCCGGCACTGTCATCGAGACCCGCAGCAACGGCTCTTCCGGCCTGGTGCGGGACGATTATTTCGACTGGCGGCGGCAATTGCCGAAAATGCTGGAGGAGACGAAACCGGCTTTGGTGATTGTTGAGCTTGGCGCCAATGACCGCCAGCAGATGACACCGGGTAGCGGCGATCAGCGCTTTCCTTCCGAGGCCTGGTTTGCCGAATATCAAAAGCGGATCGACGCCATTGCCAAGCTGGTGACAGCAAAGAAGATCCCGCTGATCTGGGTCGGCCTGCCACCGGTTAAATCACCAGGCATGTCGGCAGACCTGATCAAGTTCAACGCGCTCTACCGCAAGGCGGCGGAAGCGGCAGGCGGTGAATTCATCGACATCTGGGACGGCTTCGTCGATGCGGATGGCGGCTTCGTGCTGACCGGCTCCGACATCAACGGCCAGCAGGCCCGGTTGCGCGGCCCCGACGGCATCAGCATGACCGATGCCGGCAAGCGCAAGATGGCCTTCTACCTGGAAAAATCGGCCCGCAAATTCCTTGGTGATATGGCAAGCCCCGGCCTGGTGCGGCTCGATTCGACCAGCATGCCAGACCTGACCGGACCAGAACAGCTTGACGGTCCTGACCGTATTCCCCCGATGAAAATTTCCGACCCGGCGCTGGATGGCGCAGACCACCTGTTGGGCGGCGCTGAAAAGCCAGCGCCCCAAACGCCCCCCTCGCCCCGCGACCTGCTGGTCTCGACCGGTATCATGCCGGAAGCGCCGAAAGGTCGGGTTGACGATTACCGGCTGGCGTCTCCGTCAAATATAAATTTGGTCGTGCCGAGACAATAATGCGAGCGTCTGTCAAGTTTAGAGTGAATCTGACAACGCTAGGCAAACTTTAGCCCCACCGACCACCAGAAGCAGTTTTTAACAGGGCTATAAGGAAGAGTGCCGATCAAAGATATGATCACGCGCCCAGCGGTTCTTTCCAGGAAGAAGGGACGTCCGTCTTCCGGGAAAGGTTCTCGTCAAAAATCCTGCCAATCCTTCTCTTTTACGGCAGCCGATCCATGAAAGGCGCCCCGGAGCTTTTCCGTCAATTTCCGGGCAGGCGACGGTGCGGGACGAGACGCGGAAACGTCATTCGTCTGCTCGAACGCAACTACCTTGCCATGATCTTCCAGCTTGAAGCGCGATAGCAGATCGCTCAACGTTGCAGCCTCTTTGGCCAGGCTGTGGCTTGCCGCCGTTGTCTGCTCCACCATGGCAGCATTCTGTTGCGTACCCTGGTCCATGGTATTGACTGCCGTATTGATCTCCTGAAGTCCGACCGATTGCTCGCGTGCGGCCTCGACAATCGCGGTGACATGCCGGTTGATTTCCTGGACCTCACCGACAATGGTTTCGAGCGAAGAGCCGGTTTCAGCCACCAGCTGTACCCCGGCCTGCACCTGCTGGCCTGAAGAGACGATCAGGCCCTTGATGTCCTTTGCCGCATTGGCGGAGCGTTGCGCCAGTTCGCGCACCTCTTGCGCCACCACGGCAAAACCCTTGCCGGCTTCCCCCGCGCGGGCGGCTTCGACACCGGCATTCAGCGCCAGAAGATTGGTCTGAAAAGCGATCTCATCGATAACACCAATGATATTGCTGATTTCGCCAGAAGATCTTTCGATCTCCTGCATGGCGGCAACCGCCTTGCGCACAACATCGCCGGAGCGTTCCGCACCATCGCGTGTTTTGGAGACCAGAATGCCAGCTTCTTCGGCGCGTCGGGTCGAGTCCTTGACCGTCGTGGTAATCTGCTCAAGCGCTGCTGCCGTTTCTTCCACGGAAGCCGCCTGCTGTTCCGTCCGATGCGAAAGATCGTCGGCGGCAGAACGGATTTCATTGGCGCCTGCATCGATGCCACGCGCATTCTGCCTGACGGTCACCAGCGCCTGCTGCAACTTCTGGACAGAGCTGTTGAAATTCGACCGCAAGCCATCAAGGCCAGCCACGAATGGCACGGCAATACGATAGCTGACATCCCCATCAGCCAGGCGCGTCAGACCCTCTGCCAGAGCATCCACGGCAAATTTGGTGTCGGCGGCATCCTTGGCCCGCTGCGCATCGCGCTCGGCGCGTTCCTTTTCCGACAAGCCACGGCTGGCCTCGGCCTCGGCTTCCAGACGCTCACGGTCCAGCGCATTGTCTCGGAACACCGCCACGGCGGCCGCCATTTGTCCCAGTTCATCACCGCGTCCGGCGCCATCGATTTCCGCGCGCGTTTCGCCCTTGGCAAGAGCAATCATACGCAGCCGCAACCGTTCGATCGGTCGGGTAATACCATGGGAGACGATCCACAAAGCGGCAAAAATCGCCAGGATGAACGCCACAAACAGGCCGCTAAGCGTGGCAATAATTGTATTGCGCGTCTGCGCCGTGATGGAAGCGCTGTCTTGCGAAAGTACCTTCATACTATTGGCAAGCCATGCCCGCAGGTCGACAAGCGTCTCGGCGATCAGTTTATCGGCCTTCATCAATTCAGCGCGAGCTTCGTCAATTTTTTTAATGCGATCCAGCTCAACGACCCTGGATGTCATATCCTTGATGGCCACATACCGTGCGCGAAATTCATGAAACTTATCAGCCTTAGACGGATTGAGGGCGATTGCCTCGTCGATCATACCGATCATCCGCTCAACGCTCTCCTCATAATCCTTTTTTGCCCTGACCATTTCCGGGCTTGCATCGTCGTAGTCCAATATCTGGTAAGCGTCATAGCCGGCAGACATCAGACGCTGACTGGACCGCGTAATCGCCAGAAGTGAGCCGGCCTCCTGATCGATGAAATCCGAATATTGTTGATCAACTGTATTCAACGATTGCGATAGGAATATCGAGGCGCCAATGCCCAATACACAGATTGAAACGATGACAGACAAAATCTTCGTTTTTATTTTCAAATTGTCGAGAAATGACATTTGGGCTCTCTTTTCGGCAGGAATCCAAGCATCTGGATGAGCTGCTCCAGGAAAAGCGTCTCGTCATGAGGGCTACAATAGGTTGCATCCATGATTTAAAAGGCATTAATTTATCAAAGGTAAATATGTGAAAACAAACCTAAAACCGAGGTCAAAATATGAGTTTTCCCATTGATATTACTGGGAAAATTATAGGATTTTACGCAGGGAAAGACATAGATACTTCTGAATAAAATAAAACTCTTAAGTTGCACTCTATCCCTATCAATTGACGATAGACCTTGCGTGGCCTGCCCCCATAGCCAACAAAAAAGGGGGCTGAAAGCCCCCTTATAGAGATCAGAACAGGCTAAACTCAGCGCGGAAGAACTGTGACACCCATCAGCGCTTCATCGATGGCGCGGGCTGCCTGGCGGCCTTCGCGGATCGCCCAGACCACCAGTGACTGGCCACGGCGCACGTCGCCTGCTGCCCAGAATTTATCGACGGAGGTGCGGTAGTCCTTGTCATTGGCGATGACATTGGTCGAGCCGCGCCGGTCGGTATTGAGGTCCAGCTTGCCGTCCAACTCCTTGACGACGCTGTCGGTGAAGGGGCCGGAAAAGCCGATGGCGATGAAGGCGAGATCGGCCTTGATGATGAATTCCGAACCGGCAATCGGCTGGCGACGCTCATCTACCTGGCAGCATTTGACACCGGTCAGCATGCCGTCTTCACCAACGAACCCGAGCGTTCCCACCTGGAACTCGCGCACAGCGCCTTCGGCCTGGCTGGAGGAGGTGCGCATCTTGGTGGCCCAGAACGGCCAGACGGCCAGCTTGTCTTCGGTCTGCGGCGGGCGCGGACGGATGTCGAGCTGGGTAACCTTCACAGCGCCCTGGCGGAAAGCCGTGCCGACGCAGTCAGACGCGGTATCACCGCCACCGACCACCACGACATGCTTGCCACCGGCGATGATCGGCTCGGACGGCCAGCCAACGCTGTCGATGTTTTCACGGCCCACCCGGCGGTTCTGCTGAACCAGATAGGGCATGGCATCATAGACGCCATGCAGATCGACGCCGGGAATGCCGGCTTCGCGCGGGGTTTCCGAGCCGCCGCAATAGAGGACGGCATCGTAATCGGCCAACAGTTTTTCCACCGTTACATCGACACCGACATTGACGCCACAATGGAAGGTGACGCCCTCACCCTTCATCTGCTCGACGCGCCGGTCGATGAAGTTCTTCTCCATCTTGAAATCAGGAATGCCATAGCGCAGCAGACCGCCCGGCTTGGTTTCGCGCTCATAGACATGAACATCATGCCCGGCCCGACCAAGCTGCTGGGCGGCCGCCATGCCTGACGGGCCAGACCCAATGATCGCCACCTTCTTGCCGGTATGGATCGTGGCCGGTTGCGGCACGATGAAGCCCAGCTCATAGGCCTTGTCGGCGATGGCCTGCTCAACGGTCTTGATCGAAACCGGCGCATCCTCCAGGTTCAGCGTGCAGGCTTCCTCGCAGGGCGCCGGGCAAACGCGCCCGGTGAATTCAGGGAAGTTATTGGTGGAATGCAGGTTGCGGATCGCCTCTTCCCACTTGCCGTTATAGACCAGATCGTTCCAGTCGGGGATCTGGTTATGCACCGGACAGCCGGTCGGGCCGTGGCAATAGGGAATGCCGCAATCCATGCAGCGCGCCGCCTGCTTCTGTATTTCCGGTTCCGACATCGGAATGGTGAATTCGCGGAAATGCCGAATGCGGTCGGAGGCCGGCTGATACTTCGCCACCTGCCGGTCGATTTCCATGAAACCTGTAACCTTGCCCATATTCTCGTCCTACTCAATGAGCCTGCAACTGCACGGACATGCCATGCGTGATCGCGATCCCGGATGCCGGGATCGCGCGGTGGCGAATTATTCGGCGGCAACGCCCATGCGCATCCGTTCCATTTCCTCCAGCGCCCGGCGATATTCGACCGGCATGACCTTGCGGAATTTTGGACGGTAATCGGCCCAGTTGTCGAGGATCTGCTTGGCGCGGTTGGACCCGGTATAATGCAGATGGTTGGAGATCAGCTGGTAGAGCCGCTCCTCGTCATGGCGCGTCATGTCTTCCGACACGTCCACCAGCCCCTTGTGCATCAGGTCGCCGCCATGGTGATGCAGCTTTTCCAGCATGTCATCTTCTTCCGGCACCGGTTCCAGTTCCACCATCGCCATGTTGCAGCGCTTGGCAAAATCGCCCTGCTCATCGAGGACATAAGCTACACCGCCGGACATGCCGGCTGCGAAGTTGCGACCGGTTTCGCCGAGCACCACAACCACACCGCCCGTCATGTATTCGCAGCCGTGATCGCCCACGCCTTCAACAACCGCAATCGCGCCGGAATTGCGCACCGCGAACCGTTCGCCCGCCACGCCGCGGAAATAGCATTCCCCGGCAATGGCACCGTAAAGCACGGTATTGCCGACGATGATCGAGTTTTCGGCGACAATCCTTGAGTTTTCCGGCGGACGCACGATGATCCGGCCACCGGATAGCCCCTTGCCGACATAGTCATTGCCGTCACCGACCAGATCGAAGGTGATGCCGCGCGACAGAAACGCTCCGAAGGACTGGCCTGCCGTGCCGTTCAGCGTCACATGAACAGTGTCATCCTTCAAACCCTTGTGGCCCCAGCGCTTGGCAAGCTCGCCCGACAGCATGGCACCGGCTGAGCGGTCCACATTCTTGATATCGACCTCGAACACCACGGGCTGTTTGCTTTCCAGCGCGGGCATAGACTTTTCGATCAACCGGCGGTCCAGTACATCTTCGATGGGATGATGCTGGCGCTCCGTCCAGTAGGTGGCCTCCTTGGGCGCTTCGACCTTGTGGAAGATCTTCGAGAAGTCGAGACCCTCGGCCTTCCAATGAGCCAGCATGTCGTTCTTTTCCAGAAGTTCCGAAGCACCGATAATGTCATCCAGCTTGGCAAAGCCCAGCGAGGCGAGGATTTCGCGCACTTCTTCCGCGACAAAGAAGAAGTAGTTGATGACATGCTCCGGCGTACCCTTGAAGCGCTTGCGCAGAACCGGGTCCTGGGTGGCGACGCCGACCGGGCAGGTGTTCAGATGGCACTTGCGCATCATGATGCAGCCTGCGGCAATCAGCGGTGCGGTGGCAAAGCCGAATTCGTCAGCGCCGAGCAATGCGCCAATAATAACATCACGACCGGTCTTCAGACCTCCATCCACCTGCAAAGCAACGCGCGAGCGAAGACCGTTCATGACCAGCGTCTGCTGGGTTTCGGCCAGGCCGATTTCCCAAGGGCTGCCCGCGTGCTTCAGCGAGGTCAAGGGCGAGGCACCCGTGCCGCCATCAAAGCCGGACACGGTGATATGATCGGCGCGGGCCTTGGCAACACCTGCGGCCACCGTGCCGACACCGACTTCCGACACCAGCTTGACCGAAACATCGGCTGCCGGGTTGACGTTCTTCAAGTCGTAGATCAGCTGCGCCAGATCTTCGATGGAGTAGATGTCGTGATGCGGCGGCGGCGAAATCAGGCCGACGCCCGGTGTGGAATGCCGGGTCTTGGCAACCGTCGCATCCACCTTGTGGCCGGGCAATTGTCCGCCTTCGCCGGGCTTGGCACCCTGCGCCACCTTGATTTGCAGCATATCGGCATTGACGAGATATTCGGTGGTCACGCCGAACCGGCCAGAGGCGATCTGCTTGATGGCGGACCGTTCCGGGTTGGGCGAACCGTTGAACAGAGGCAGGTAGCGGTCGCTCTCTTCGCCGCCTTCACCGGTGTTGGACTTGCCGCCGATCCGGTTCATGGCGACAGCCAGCGTGGTATGCGCTTCACGGCTGATCGAGCCGAATGACATGGCACCCGTGGAGAAGCGCTTGACGATGTCAGCCGCCGGCTCGACCTCATCAACCGAAATCGGCTGGCGCCCCTGATCGGCGGCCTTCTTGATCTTGAACAGACCGCGAATGCTGTTCATCCGCAAGGCGCTTTCATTGACCATGGCCGCGAATTCGCGGTAGCGCTCCTGCGAATTACCACGCACGGCATGTTGCAGCGAGGCAATCGAATCCGGGCTCCAGGCATGGTTTTCACCGCGCAGGCGGTAGGCATATTCGCCGCCGATATCCAGCGAGGTCGCCAGGATCGGGTCCTTGCCGAAGGCGGAATGATGGCGCGCCACCGTTTCCTGGGCAATCTCGGCCAAGCCAATGCCTTCAATGTTGGAGGCTGTGCCGAAGAAATACTGATCGATCAGCTGCGAATTCAGCCCGATGGCATCGAAAATCTGCGCGCCGCAATAGGACTGATAGGTAGAAATGCCCATCTTGGACATCACCTTGAGAATGCCCTTACCGACCGCCTTGATATAGCGATAGACCACTTCGCTGGCATCGACTTCCTTGGGGAATTCGCCATGCTTGTGCATGTCCAGCAGTGTGTCGAAGGCCAGATAGGGGTTGATGGCTTCCGCGCCATAGCCCGCCAGACAGCAGAAATGATGCACTTCGCGCGGTTCGCCGGTCTCGACGACCAGGCCGACCGAGGTGCGCAGGCCCTTGCGGATCAGGTGATGATGCACGGCAGCCGTGGCCAGCAGCGCCGGGATGGCTATGCGATCCGGGCCAATCTGCCGGTCCGACAGGACGATGATGTTATAGCCGCCGCGCACTGCGGCTTCGGCGCGCTCGCAAAGCCGGTCGAGCATTTCGGGCATGCCTTCGGCGCCACGCTCCACATCATAGGTGAAGTCGAGCGTCTTGGTGTCGAAGCGGTCCTCGGTATGGCCGATGGAGCGGATCTTTTCGAGATCCCCATTCGTCAGGATTGGCTGGCGCACTTCCAGCCGCTTGGCGCGGGCCGCCCCCTCGTGATCAAGAATGTTGGGGCGCGGGCCGATGAAGGATACCAGGCTCATCACCAGCTCCTCGCGGATCGGATCGATCGGCGGGTTGGTAACTTGAGCGAAATTCTGCTTGAAATAGGTGTAAAGCAGCTTCGACTTCGACGACATCGCCGAAATCGGCGTGTCCGTCCCCATCGAGCCGATGGCTTCCTGACCGGTGGTCGCCATTGGCGACATCAGGATGCGGGTGTCTTCCAGCGTGTAGCCGAAGGCCTGCTGGCGGTCGAGCAGCGACACGTCGCGGCGCAGCGCCCGTGGCTCAACCGGCTTCAGATCCTCGAGGATCAGCTGGGTACGATCCAGCCATTCCCGGTAGGGAAGGCTGCCAGCAAGATCCGACTTGACCTCCTCATCGGAAACGATCCGGCCCTTTTCCATGTCGATCAGCAGCATCTTGCCC
The DNA here is from genome assembly GCF_013426735.1 of Agrobacterium vitis. Lineage (NCBI taxonomy): Bacteria > Pseudomonadati > Pseudomonadota > Alphaproteobacteria > Hyphomicrobiales > Rhizobiaceae > Gillisella > Gillisella vitis. Next base: position 1,136,889 of record NZ_AP023272.1, on the reverse strand, counting down.
GGCTGCAAGCGCCACTTCTTGACGATCTTCTCTTCCGGCACCGGCAGCGTGCCAGCCTCCGACGCCATGATGATCCGGTCGTCATCCGTCACCAGGTAGCGGGCCGGACGCAAGCCGTTGCGATCCAGCGTCGCGCCGATCTGACGGCCATCGGTGAAGGCCACGGCGGCAGGGCCGTCCCATGGCTCCATCAACGCCGCATGATATTCATAAAACGCCTTGCGCTCCTTGCTCATCAGCTGGTTGCCAGCCCAGGCTTCGGGGATCAGCATCATCACCGCATGGGCCATGGAATAGCCGCCACGAATCAGGAATTCGAGCGCATTATCGAAACAGGCGGTATCCGACTGGCCCTCATAGGAAATCGGCCAGAGCTTGGAAATATCGTCGCCGAACAGCGGCGACGAGACCGATGCCTGACGGGCCGCCATCCAGTTGACATTGCCGCGCAGCGTGTTGATTTCGCCGTTATGGGCAACCATCCGGTATGGATGCGCCAGCTTCCAGGATGGGAAAGTATTGGTGGAAAAACGCTGATGCACGAGGGCCACAGCCGATTCGAAGCGCGGATCGGCGAGATCCTTATAATAAGCAGCCACCTGATAGGCGAGGAACATGCCCTTGTAGACGATGGTCGAAGACGACAGCGATACCGGATAGAAGCCGGTTTCCTGGCCGCCGTACTCGTCATAAATCCGGTTGGAAATCACCTTGCGCAGCAAAAACAACCGGCGCTCGAAAGCGTCCTGGGTCGCGGCATCGCGACCAGCACCAATGAACACCTGAATCTGGCGCGGCTCAGTTGCGGCAATATCCGGGGCCTTGGACAGCGAGGAATTATCGACCGGCACATCGCGGTAGCCAAGCAGGTGCTGGCCCTCGGTCAGACAGACATCGGTGATGACCTTCTTGAAATGGGTGATCTGCTCTTCATCAGCGGGGAAGAAGAAATGTCCGACGGCATATTCGCCAGCCTTCGGCAGGATGACGCCCTGGGCGGCCATTTCCTCGCGGAAAAACCGGTCGGGGATCTGCACCAGAATGCCAGCGCCGTCGCCCATCAGCGGATCGGCCCCGACCGCGCCGCGATGGGTGAGGTTTTCAAGAATGAACAAGCCGTCGCGGACGATCTGGTGCGACTTCTCACCCTTCATATGGGCGATGAAGCCGACGCCGCAGGCATCATGCTCGTTACGCGGATCGTAGAGGCCCTGCTTTTGTGGAAGACCATAACGCTTTAGCGTACCGGCATCGGCTGTCGCCAGCGTCGCATCGGCCGCCACGATTGCTTCGGATGGCATCATCTGCGTCATCGTTTTCCCTCCAGTTGAACCGTCCGGTCGAAACTATCCGATCCGGCACACAGCTATTTGACAAAATCGAATACCGACGGGGGCTTATCGCTGCCCAAACCCGGGGCCAGATTTTAAAGGCGCCCCGCTTGACGTATGCAAAACAGGTCACAAACCTGACCTTTCTGCACAGCTTCTCTCGACCGCTGCAAAAGCAGATATCCCGGTGAGTATAGCGCAAGAGAGCCAGGACGAAAGGCCTAGAAAACCAAAACCCGCCACTCGATTTCTGAAAATATGTCAGTTTCATTGACCTATTTCTGCAAACTATATGGCAGAAACAAATCGGCTTCGCAAGCCATCGGCTCAAAAAGCCGGGCGATGACGCGACAGAATCTGTCTTTTTTAACGATCTGCCGCATGATTCTTTCGTCCGTTGAGGTGTTTGCGCAGGAAACCAATCAGGAGCGCCGAATGCGAAGACAATCGCGCTGGCAATAGTCGGTCCGTCCTGCGACGGCTGATCGGACCGGATTGAACACGGCGGCAAAATCGTTAGGGTCTCTTTATATCAAGTCTCGAAGCTGCTCACGCATCCTCGCCTTGACAGCATTGCAAATATCTCAAATGCAGCAGACGGTTGAGATATTTGCAAAGGGAATACCAAGAGTCATTTTCAATGACACTTGGTACTACGCCCATGGACAAGCGTTACAGCCAATCAGGAAGCCATCATGTTCTTTGCATCCGATAATTGGGCCGGAGCCCATCCCGCCATTGCTGAAAGCCTGATGAAGGAAGCGGCGGGCTATGCCAGCGCCTATGGCACCAGCGATCTCGACCGGCGCGTCGAAGCGCATTTCAATGAGATTTTCGAGCGTGAGGTCTCGGTATTCTTCGTTGGCACCGGCACGGCGGCCAATTCGCTGGCGCTGGCCAGTGTGGCGCGGGCCGGTGGCGTCACCTTCTGCCATTTCGACGCACATGTGAATGCCGATGAAGGCGGCGCGCCGGAATATTTGGCAAATGCCAGCCGGCTCTATCCGGTCGAAGGCCGCGATGGCAAGATGAGTGCGGCAGCCCTGCACACCGCCGTTTCGCGCTTTGACACGCCTTCCGTCCATCAGGGCCGGCCCATGGCGGTGACGATTACCCAGGCGACCGAAACCGGCACCATCTATACACTGGACGAAATCGCCGCGATCAGCGCCATTGCTCAGGCCAAATCCCTGCCCCTGCACATGGACGGCGCCCGTTTTGCCAATGCGCTGGTGGCGCTGGATGCCACGCCCGCCGAAATGACCTGGAAGCGCGGCATCGATATTCTCTCCTTCGGCGGAACCAAGAATGGCTGCTGGTGCGTTGAGGCCATCGTGTTCTTCAACCCCGACATGGCCGAGGAAATGCCCTATATCCGCAAGCGCTCGGCCCATCTCTTCTCCAAGACCCGCTTCGTTTCCGCCCAGTTGGAAGCCTATTTCAAGGATGATCTGTGGCTGGATCTGGCCCGCCACGCCAATGCCATGGCTGAGCGAATGCGCGCCGGTCTCAGCAAAAACAACAAGGCCCGTCTGGCCTGGAATACCGAGAGCAATGAAGTCTTTGCGGTGATCGGCAAGGATGCCGCCAGGCAGGCCGAGGCGCGCGGCGCGAAATTCTACGAATGGCTGGCACCCCGCGATGAGCCCGGATTGGTCGGTCAGGACAATGTGTTGATCCGGTTGGTCACCAGCTTTGCCACGACAGAGCAGGATGTCGATCAGTTTCTCGACATTCTCTAAGCATTCGGGCTTGGACGATTCAGGCTGTGACAGCTTCGACGAACACCCCAAACGCAAAAGGGCGGCCCCAAGCCGCCCTTCTTCATGTCTTTCGGACCCGGATCAGACGACGCGAGACTCGATGGCCTTGGGCGCTTCGACCGGTTCGCTGGCAATGGCGATGCGGCGCGGCTTCATGGCTTCGGGAATATTGCGCAGCAGATCGATATGCAGCAGGCCGTTCTTCAGCGAGGCATTGGTCACCTCGACATGGTCGGCAAGCTGGAAACGACGCTCGAACCCGCGCTTGGCAATGCCGCGATACAGAAACTCGGTCTGTTCGGCCTGGTCTTCCTGGGCCTTTTCACCCTTGACCGCCAGCACATGCGCATGGGCCTCAATGCTGAGTTCGGTTTCATCGAAGCCGGCAACGGCCATGGTGATCCGGTAGGTATTGTCGCCCGTCCGCTCGATATTATAGGGCGGATAGCTCTGGGCCTGATCCGGCTGACCCAGGCTGTCCAACATGGTGAACAGGCGGTCGAAGCCGACGGTGGAGCGATAGAGCGGGGAAAAATCAACGTGACGCATAGATGTCCTCCTGAGAAGCGACGGTTGCGATAATGACGAAGGCAGATACCCCTGATGTGGCGGTGTCTGCCTGATGATGCAGGCCCTTCCGGCGCCTGCGATAAAGAGATGGGAAAGGCGATTTGCGAGTTCAAGACCCCTCGACATGCACGCACCGTGATGGCCGATTTTTTGTGGCTGAATTTTTGATGAATGGCGGGTTTGGCATCGGTTCACCTTGGCCGCACTAGCGTCCCCCTATCAGGAGTGATCCTGGTGACTGAAGAATATCGTCCCTGCGTCTTCAGTGCCTGTTGCCGCCCATTTGTCTTGAAGCCCAATCGTCTTGAAGCAATGGGCGGCTTTTTTCCTTGACCCGATTTCGGTCCGCGCAAATATGCGATATGGAAAACTGACGATTGTGCTTGGAAAGGCAAGGCCATGGATAGCGTGCTTCATGCCGTGGACGGCAATCCCATTCCCGACAATCATCACGCCGGCTTTTTCACCAGTTACGACGGCCTTCGCCTGCGTTATGCGATCTTCAAGAGCGATATCAGCCCGGCCAAAGGCACGGTCGTGCTGGTGCATGGCCGCAGCGAATCCATCGAGAAATATTTTGAAACCATCCGCGACCTGACAGCAGCGGGCCTTTGGGTCGCCACCTTCGATCTGCGCGGCCAGGGCCTGTCCGACTGGACACTTCTGCAAAAGTCCTCAAAACCCAGAGGGGATAAGGAGAAACGTTGGGGCCATGTCCAGCGCTTTTCCGATTATGAGCAGGATCTGGAGCAGTTCCTGGAACAGGTCGTGCTGCCGGATTGTCGCCTGCCATTCTCGATGATCGCCCATTCCACCGGCGGATTGATCGCGCTAGCCGCAGCACCACGGCTGTCCGGTCGCATTTCGCGGCTGGTCCTGTCGGCCCCCTTTGTCGGCCTGCATGGCGAAGCTCTATCGGCGGCAAAGGTGTTCGCACTGGCGCGGCTGGCATCAACGCTCGGGCTTGGCAACCGTCCCTTGTCATCAGCCAGCAAGCCGCACACCTTTGCCACCAATGTCCTGACCTCGGATGCCGCCCGCTTCGACCGCAATATGGCGATTTTTGCCGCCGTGCCGGAGTTGTCGATCAGCGCGCCTTCGGCCCGCTGGCTGCATGAGTGCGCAAAAGCCATCCGGCGGGTCAACGATCCCGCCCATCTGACGGGGATCACCATCCCCACCCTGTTGCTTGCCCCGATGCTGGACGGCGTCGTGCCCTTTAGCGCACAGGAACACCTGGCCCGGCATTTCCGCGCCGCGCAATTGCTGTCTATTCCCGGCGCCCGCCATGAGGTTTTACAGGAGCAAGACCGCTACCGCGAACAGGCGCTTGCCGCCATCCATGCCTTCATTCCCGGCAGCGATCCGATGCAGATCGACGGCGAGGCAGAACTCGTCGGTCTTTGACACGTCCCCTTCTGCCCTTACCGACAACACCAGTAATCCTGCATGGATTCCCGGGCCTGACCCAGGAACTGCTTAAAACATTTTTATCGCTGGCGAACGATCCGAATTGACAGAACTCCAAACGTCAATAATGTACATATTCGTATCGTTTAGTGAGGATGCTCGCTGATCTTCAGCGCTCACTTTGCTTTTCTGGGAGGAGAAAGACAATGAATGCGCCTAAAAAATGGATCCAGAACGAAATCCAATCTCTGGATCCGGAGAAGGACTATGTGCGGATCTGGCGGCTGTCGAGCAGCTATGGCCTCAACGACTTCATGCAGAATTTCATCTATGCACTGACCTTTCCGAATTTCGTCGTGTCGGAATGGGGCGCGCAAGTGGTGTGGCGCGAGGATGGCGGCAAGGTGGTGGATCGCTCTACCAGCCGTGTCGAGCAGACCGGCAGCGCCAACGCCCTGTGGTGGTTCTATGGCCCGCACGATGAGCGGACCAAGAAATCGGTCGAGGGCATTAACAACCTGCATGCCTATTGGGCAAGGCAATATCCGGGTGCGTTTTCCTACAATGAAGATTACATCTACACGTGTGCCTTCACAGCGGTAACCATGCATCGCCTGCGCTTGCGCATGGGGTTGCCAGGGTTTTCGGAAAAGGAACAGATCGCCGCCCATCGGTTCTGGCTGGAAATGTCCAAGCTGTTCGTTGCCGAGAACAATCAGCCGCTGCATGGCTATCCCGAGGATTTCGCGGGGCTGATCACCTATTGCGAGACGATAGAAAAGATGGACAGGCCCAAGCCCGAGCGCGGCAACCTGATCACGACAGCGATTCACGAACAATTCGTCTTCCGCTTTTTCCCCAAGGAAATGCATTGGCTCGGACACCAACTCATCCGCTCCCTGTCGCTGCCCACGACCCTTGAGACCATGCAGATCGAACCTGCCTATCCCATGGCGCAGGAGGTCCTACCCAAATTGATGGGCCTGATTTTCTGGTATCTGGAAACCCAACTGGACGATCCGACGGAAAGCTATATCGAATCACGCGACAAACTGAGCAAGGATGAAAAGGCAGACATCAAAGCCGGCATCCGAGCCCTCGATAAGGCGTTTCCAGAGCATTACGTTTCGCTCTACAAGGACGATCCGAAATTTGCCGGATGTCCGTTCCATGCCAGCCTAAAGATGTCCGAGCAGCAGGGCGACGTTCCCAACGAAATCCAAGCCATCGAAAGCAAAGTCGCAGTGCTTGGCTAAACACAACGACCCAATAGAATGCTACCGGTGGCCATGGAAATTCATGGACACCGGTGGCGATCAATCGACCAAAATCGCGCGCGCCTGCTCGTAGACAGCGGCAGAACTGGCGGCGATGATCTTGCCACCTGCTTCCGGCCGTTCACCCTCCCACGTGGTGATAATACCGCCCGCCTGCTCGATAATCGGAATCAGCGCGCCGACATCGTAGGGCTTCAGCCCCGTTTCGATCACCAGATCGACAAAACCTGCCGCCAGCAGCGCGTAGGCATAGCAATCCACGCCGTAGCGGGTCAGTTGGACCTTGGCCCGCACCGCATCGAAACGCGGCCGCTCGTCTTCCAGAAAAATATCCGGCGAGGTGGTGTAAAGCACCGCATCCGAGAGGCCCTTGCAGGCCCGCGTTGCGATCTGCCGCTGGCCATCCGGTCCACGATACCAGGCTTTCTCCCCATCGGCAAAATAACGCTCGCCGGTAAAAGGCTGGTCCATCATGCCCATTACCGCGTGGCCGTTTTCCTGAAAACCAATCAGCGTTCCCCAGGTGGGCAGACCGGAAATAAACGCCCGTGTTCCATCGATCGGATCGATCACCCAGACACAATCGCGGCCAAGGCCGACATTGTCATGTTCCTCGCCCAGAATGCCGTGATCGGGAAACTCTGCCTCGATCAGCGCGCGGATCGCGGTTTCCGCTGCCTTATCGCCTTCGGTGACGGGATCATAGCCGCCCGCATCCTTGTTGACGACATCCAGCCGTGAGCGAAAGCGTGGCAGTGTCTCGGTCTTGGCGGCCTCGGCGAGGCTGTCGAAAAACGTCTTCTCGGGGCGCATGCGGCTTCCTCAATAAGGTGAACGTGGACGTTTCTTACGGCATAAAAAGCCGGATCGGAATTCGCTCCAGCATAAATTTATCAGGACGACAGGCAGAGCGCCGAATTGCACACCATTCGAGCATTTCCTTGATGCAAACGCCTAAATAATAATCATGATTAAAAAAATGTCAAAATTGCCTTGACATTTGTGCAATGCAAAATATGATACGTCTTACAGTCTTTCGACTGTAAATACCCTCCTTGGGTGTTTCCTCCCTAGACTTGCCGCGCCTCGAGCGCGGTTTTTTTTGCCCTATCGCGCTGTGCATCGCGGGGTCCAGAACCGGCTTCCACTTTTCGGAACAATGTACTATTCGGCGGCGAGCGCGCCATCGCCGAGGCCGGGCGTGGCAATGCCTTTGGAAAGCTCCGCCATCTGACCAATGAACCGCGACAGCACGGCTGCAAGCGAGGCGAAATCCGGTCGCTTTTCCAACGTGGCCTCATCGACATACAGTGCGCGGTTGATTTCGATCTGTAGAGCATGCAGGCCCCTGGCGGGACGGCCGTAATGTTCGGTGATGAAGCCACCGGCATAGGGCTTGTTGCGTACCGCCGTAAATCCAAAATCACTGAGCACCTGCATGGCGGCATGGGTCAGCTCTGCCGTGGCACTCGTGCCATATCGGTCGCCAATGATGAAATCCGGACGAATGGCGCTGCCGCTCAGCCGAATATTGCCCGGCATCGAATGGCAGTCGATCAGAATAGCCGCCCCAAAACGGGCATGGGTGCGGGCAATCAGCCGGCGCAGGCAGGCGTGATAGGGCTTGTAGATCGTCTCGATCCGGGCAATCCCCTCCTCCACGCTCAACCGCTCCCGGTAGATTTCCATATTTTCGGCGACAATCCGCGCAATGGTGCCGAGCCCTCCGGCAACACGTACCGAATGGGCATTGACGTAAGGCGGCAGGGCGCCGGAAAACATCTTCGGATCGAGCTCATAAGGCTCGCGATTGACATCAATATAGGCGCGTGGAAATTTCGCGTAGAGCAAGGGCGCGCCGTGGTCGGGTGCCGCTGCAAACAGCTCATCGACGAAATGATCCTCCGAACGGCGGATGGAAAGCTTGTCCAGACGCGAACGGGCGAGAAACTCCTGTGGATAATCTCTGCCGCTATGAGGGGAATTGTAAACAAAGGGAATGCTATGCTGTTCGGGTTCGCGCACGTCAAACAGCTCGAAATCGTCAGGCCCCGGCTGCATCTCACCCCTTCTTTACCAAATCAGCAATTCATAATGAAACATATGTTGCCAGTTGGCCACCGCGAAGTCCATACTGCATTAATCTTGAAGCGGAATACGGCGTGATAGGAGAATCACGCAGCGCGTATGCAGCAGTTATAATGTGCTACAGCGACCTGTCAGCGCCGCCAAAGACGCGGACAGGTCGCTGTAGTGGCGAAAAATCACACCCGGCTTTCCCGTCTTCACCTGCTGTTTACACGGGCTGGAATATCTGGGAAAGCTTAACACCATGATCCCAGTTGAGTAACGGTCCAGCAATGACTCAGAAAATACTTCTTGCCGAAGACGATAACGACATGCGCCGCTTCCTGGTGAAAGCCCTGGAAAAGGCCGGATACAAAGTATCCTCCTATGACAATGGCGCCAGCGCCTATGACAGGCTTCGGGAAGAACCCTTCTCGCTGCTCCTGACCGACATCGTCATGCCGGAAATGGACGGCATCGAGCTGGCGCGCCGCGCCACCGAACTCGACCCGGACCTGAAGGTAATGTTCATCACCGGCTTTGCCGCCGTGGCACTGAACGCCGATTCCAAGGCTCCCAAGGACGCCAAGGTCCTGTCCAAGCCCTTCCACCTGCGCGACCTGGTAGACGAGGTGAACAAGCTGCTGACCGCCGCCTGAGACCGCCTGATTCCAGCGACTGCGCCGCTCAGATTGGAATCTTCCAATCGGTCGCGATTTGCGACGATCATGCATCGCATCGCAAGCGGCTCGGCAAACGATGCATGCGCCACCTCCTGGCGCATGGTAGATCACGACAGTGAGGCGCTTGCGCGTAAACCCGGAAAAGCCAGCGGATACAATTGCTTGCCGAATTCTTGGCCCAAACCGCGCAATAGCTATTGACGGAACCGGCGGTTTCATGGTTTACCCCCGCCATCGGATGGGCGTGTAGCTCAGCGGGAGAGCACTACGTTGACATCGTAGGGGTCACAGGTTCAATCCCTGTCACGCCCACCATCCAGTTCAGGGGCTTAGCGAGACATCGCTGAGCCCTTTTTCGTTGATGTTGCCAAATCGGGAGTGCAACATACTCCGAGTTGGCTGGTGCGATTTCTATTTCTCCGTGGCATGCTCAACGTTTTAAAATGGTGTAGTGACAGCTTCATTTGAAGCAGATACCGATAAAGGAAAGAAACCTCTTGCCACACGCGAGCGAGGCTAATAGCGGAGCACTGCAAAGGGTATACCAGTGAAAATTAAGAAGCTCACGCTCACTAACTTTCGGCGGTTCAGGAATTTCGAAATCGATTTCCATGAACAGATAACGGTTCTTGTTGCTCGCAATGGCGCTGGCAAGACGAGTGTCCTTGACGCTATTGCATTAGGTTTAGGGTCGTTTCTCACTCGCCTCCCCCTAGTTTCTGGCATTAACCCGGATAAAGCATCTGACCTTTTAGTCCCAGAAAGCGGCCCCAAGCCGCCCTATATGCGCATAAGGTGTGAAACATTTGATGGGATCGTATGGGACCGAACGGAAAAACGTGATCAGTCTCGCGGGACATTAAGAGACATTCCTGAAGCTCAAGGGCTTTCGCAGCTGCACAAGCTTGCAGATAAATTTATAGATGCTGAGAATAGCGAAAATCCTTACGAACTGCCGATCATAGCTTATTATGGCACCGGCAGAGGAGTGTTTGACATCCCGAAAAGAAAGAAGGGATTTGGCAAAGTCTTCCCTCGTTTTCAAGCTTATAAGAGTGCCCTAGAAGCAAGAGCTAATTTTAGACAGTTGGTTGAATACTTTTATTTCCTCTCCGATCAAGAAACACAACTTCAGCGAGAGGCAAGGAGTTTCGACGTTCAAGCTCCAGAATTGGAAGCTGTAAGACGTGCCGTGTATGCCATGCTGCCAAGCTTTTCAAATCTTGAGAAGGCTCTTCCAGCAGGCATCAAGGTAGACTGGAAGCACGACGGCGAAAGCAAGGAATTGCGTATCGAGCAATTAAGCGATGGCTTTCGAACAACCATTGCAATGGTAATGGATATTGCAGTGCGGATGGCGGAAGCAAATCCTCAAATGCCTGATCCGCTTTTCGCACAAGGCATAGTCCTCATTGATGAAGTTGACCTTCATCTTCATCCCGGCTGGCAGCAGCATGTGTTGTTAGACCTCATGAGGGTCTTTCCGAAAATACAGTTCATCGTCACTACTCACAGCCCCCAAGTCGTGTCTTCGGTCAAACCGGAGTGTGTGCGTGTAATCGATTGGCAGGATGGTGAAGCATTTGTGCGACCGATCCAATTTTCTGAGGGCGCAGAGGCACAACAAGTGCTGCTTGACGTGCTAGACGTTCGGTCGCCGCGAGCGACCGATTTGGAAATCGTTAAGAAATTGGGAAAATACCAAGAGCTGGTTGCCCAAAACCTTTGGGACACACCCGAAGCAGTCGATCTCCGACGTGAACTGGATAAATGGGGCGCTCAAAAAGAACCTGAGCTTAGGCGTCTTGACATCGACATTCGTTTGAAAACTTTGGGCCGTCGAAATGAAACGAATAAATAAAGGGCAGGAGCCGCGTAGTTTAGAGCAATATCGTGCTGCAAACCCTACTTCGAACTGGAAGTTGTGCGTTGCCGATCAAGATAGGCGAGATGAAATCCAAAATCATCTGCGGCAGGACCAAGGCGGTATTTGTTGTTATTGCGAAATTGACTTGATCCCTGCGAATGTCGGTAAGGCTGATTTTCGCGTCGAGCATTTTCACCCAAAATCGGATACCTCTACTGAGTTCAATTGGCACCTCGACTGGCAAAATCTCTTCTGTTGCTGCCATGGTGGAAGCGAGAAATATGTCAATTCCGCAGAAGCTCGTTTCACCAGTCCTGATACGTCCTGTGATGTGCCCAAAGAAGATAACGATTGGGATAGCCTGATTTTCAAACCATCTGATTTACCTGCCTTTCCCGGTATATTCAAATTTCACCGGGTAGATGGTTCTGATCAGATTTCTATTGAGGTTGACGACAAGGGATGCACAGCGGCGGGCGTGGATTTAACAATAGCCAAACAAACTATAGATATGCTGAAGCTCGACGCGCCGCGATTGAAACGCCTTCGAAAGGTAGAGTTGGACTACCTCAATGAAATTGTGGAACGCTCATTAGAGGCAGGCAAGGAAATCGAAGAAATATTAAGAGAGTTAACCTTGTCCCAGTTGGTGAAGGATGAGGATGGCAACTGGCCCAGTTTTTTCTCTGCGAAAAGAAGCTATTTAGGACACGCTGCCGAACAGCACTTAAGGACTACCGGCTACAACGGATAATCAACCGCGCCTTGACCGTTCGAGGTCCTAATCGATCATGATCGGTCGCATGTCTTCGGTGACAGTCTGCGTGTAGGTCTTGTGAGTAACGCGAGAACCGGGCGCGTGGCCTAGCCGGGGCTGTAGCAGCCCGTCGGAAACGACCTTCACATGTCGCTATGCCAACGCCGGATGGGATCATCTTGCCGCATACACTGTCTAAAATTATAGAATTGCGTGTTCCGCATAAACCATCTCAGCAAATCTATACCATGGCAACAGAGCTAGACTTGGATCGCTCACGGAAAAATGCAACAAACCCCTAACACTTCTGCGCAATCTCTTGGGTTCGAATTGGCCGTTGGTGCCAAACCGGCATAAGGTGACCATCGCGCAGCAGAAAGGACCGAGAATGACCGATAAAATCGTCCCCGTCATCATGGCAGGCGGCAAGGGTACGCGGCTCTGGCCGCTATCGCGCGCCACCGCCGCCAAGCAGTTCCTGAAAGTGGTGGGCGAGGAAACGCTTTTTCAGTCCACCTTGCAGCGCGTCAGCGATACCAGTCTTTATGAAGCGCCGTTGGTGGTGACCAATGAGGAGTTTCGCTTCCTGGTCGCCGAACAGGCGCGCGAACAGGGCGTGGCGCTGTCAGGCATCCTGCTGGAGCCGGTGGCGCGCAACACGGCAGCCGCCATTGCCGTCGCCGCCCGCGTCGTTGCGGAACGATTCGGGCCTGATGCGGCCCTGCTCGTGCTGGCGTCCGACCACGCCATCACCGTCGATGCCGTCTATCTTGCCTCGATCACGGCTGCGGCCACCGCCGCACGGAGCGGCAAGCTCGTCACCTTCGGCATTACCCCAACGGAGCCGGCCACCGGCTATGGCTATATCGAACTGGGTGCCGATCTCGGCAACGGTGCCCATGCCGTCAGTCGTTTCGTTGAAAAGCCGGATGCGCAAAAGGCGCAAGCCCTGATCGATGCCGGAAATTACTATTGGAACTCCGGCATGTTCCTGTTTTGCGCGACAAATATCATCGACGAACTGGAGCGCTACGCGCCAGAGGTGATGGCAGCCGCGACAGAGGCCGTCGCCAAGGCCACCAAGGATATCGATTTCATCCGGCTCAATACCGAGGCCTTTACCGCAGCCCCTTCGATTTCCCTCGATTATGCGGTGATGGAAAAAACCGCCAATGCCGCCGTCGTCCCCTCCGCCATCCAATGGTCGGATCTCGGCAGCTGGGACGCGGTGTGGAAAATCGGCGACGCCGATGCCGACGGCAATGTCGTCAAGGGCAATGCCACCGTCCACAACACCCGCAATTCACTGGTCATCTCGCGCAACAGTCATCTGGCCGTGCAGGGCATGGACGGCGTCGCGGTGATTGCCAGCGAAGACGCGGTCTTCGTCGGTCGGCTGGACGAGGCCCAGGAGGTTGGCAATCTGGTCAAGCTTCTGGCCAGCGACAAGAAGACGGCAAACCTCACCGAGACCCATCCGACTTCGCTGCGGCCCTGGGGCGGCTATACGTCGATCCTCAACGGTGACCGATTCCAGGTGAAGCGGCTGTTCGTCCACCCAGAAAAGAAATTGTCGCTGCAAAAGCACTTCCATCGGTCCGAACACTGGATCTGCGTGCGCGGCACCGCCGAAGTGACGATCAACGACAAGGTGACCATGCTCTATGAGAACCAGTCGATCTATATTCCGCAAGGTGCGGTGCATCGGCTTGGCAATCCCGGCAAGATCATGCTGGAAATGATCGAAATTCAGACCGGCTCCTATCTGGGTGAGGACGATATCGTCCGGCTGGTCGATGAGTTCGGGCGCACCTGAGGGGTTTAACGAGGTTGGACACGGCAGGCGGCTTGCCCTGCCGTCATGCTCGGCCTTGTGCCGAGCATCTAACCTCGGCTGACCATTTGATACCGTCGAAAATTCCTCCACCAGAGGCAGATCCTCGGGACAAGCCCGAGGATGACGCTCTGGAGACAGCATCGAGCAAAGGTGCCAATATCCGAGGGTCAGGCGACGGTTTGCAGCCTCCCAAATCACTGCCCAACAAATTCCCAAGAAGCCGACTTGCTTTATTTCTGTGCATTGCACAAGATCAGGCACAATCAGAATGGCATTAGGTCCGGACCACGGACGAGGGGTTTCATGGCGATCAAGGCAAGCATTTATCATCTCACTCATTATAAATATGACACGCCGATCCGCCTGGGGCCGCAGATCATTCGCCTGAAACCGGCGGCCCATTCCAGAACAAAGGTTCTGAGCCACTCCCTCAAGGTCACGCCCGAAAATCACTTCGTCAATCTCCAGCAAGATCCCTACGGCAACTATCTGGCCCGTTTCGTGTTTCCCGATCCGGTCACCGAGTTCAAGATCGAAGTCGATCTCACCGCCGATATGAGCATCTACAATCCCTTCGATTTCTTCACGGAGGAAGAGGCCGTCACCTGGCCGTTCGAATACCCGGAAGATATCCGCGAGGATCTGGCGATCTACAAGAAACCAGAGCCGGACAGCCCTGCGCTCGATTCCTATCTCAAGACCCTGGACATGACGCCGGGCCAAGGCACGGTCGATATGATCGTCGCGCTCAATGCCCGCCTGCAAAGCGAAATCGGCTATGTGATCCGCCTGGAGCCAGGCGTGCAGACACCGGATGAAACGCTGACCTCGGCGCGCGGCTCCTGCCGCGATACCAGCTGGTTGCTGGTGCAGATTCTGCGGCATCTGGGCTTTGCCGCCCGCTTCGTCTCCGGCTATCTGATCCAGCTGAAGCCGGATCTGGAAGCGCTGGATGGCCCCTCCGGCACCAAGGTGGATTTCACCGACCTGCATGCCTGGGCGGAAGCCTATATTCCCGGCGCTGGCTGGATCGGCCTGGACCCGACCTCCGGCCTGATGACCGGCGAAAGCCATATTCCACTGGCCGCCACACCGCATTACAAAAACGCCGCGCCGATTTCCGGCGGCTATTTCGGGCAAGCAAAAACCGATTTCGATTTCGACATGAAGGTGACACGGGTTGCCGAGCATCCGCGCATCACCAAACCGTTTTCCGATGAAAGCTGGGAAGCGCTGAATGCGCTTGGCCTGAAGGTTGATGGCGATCTGAAGGCCCATGACGTGCGCCTGACCATGGGCGGCGAACCGACCTTCGTGTCGATCGACGATTTCCAGTCGGCGGAATGGAATACAGATGCGGTTGGCCCGACCAAACGGGCGCTGGCCGATCAGTTGATCCGCAAGCTGCGTACCCGCTTTGCCCCCGGCGGCTTCCTGCATTACGGCCAGGGAAAATGGTATCCGGGTGAAAGCCTGCCGCGCTGGACCTTCTCGCTCTACTGGCGCAAGGATGGCAAGCCGATCTGGCATAATCCGGACCTGATTGCCGCGGAGACAGCCGATACCAATGTGAGCCATGAGCAGGCCCAGGCGCTGATGGCTGGCATTGCCACCGAGCTGGAGATCGAGCCGGACATGATCCTCCCGGCCTATGAAGATCCCGCAGCCTGGATCATCAAGGAAGGCAGCCTGCCGGAAAATGTCGATCCGTCCAATTCCAAGCTGGAAAGCCCGGAAGAGCGCGCCCGCATCGCCAAGGTGTTTGAGCGCGGTTTGACCATCCCCACCGGCTATATCCTGCCGGTCCAGGCCTGGAACGCCAAGGCAAGCGGTCGGCGCTGGATCAGCGAGAAATGGCGCACCCGGCGCGGCAAGATCTTCCTGATTCCAGGCGACAGTCCCGTTGGCTTTCGCATGCCGCTCGGCACCCTGCCCTATGTGCCGCCCTCGCAATATCCCTATATCCACACGGCAGACCCTTCCATCCCACGCACACCGCTGCCGGATTTCGGCCCGGATGCCCGCGAAGGCCGGGCGCTGTCGGAAGCCTCGCGCAAAACCAGCGACGCCCAGCAGGACCGCAACGAACAGAATATTGCCGGCTCAACCGGTGATATAACCGGCGCCGTGCGCACCGCCATGAGCGTCGAGCCGCGCGATGGCCGGCTTTGCGTGTTCATGCCGCCGGTGGAGCGGATCGAGGACTATCTGGAACTGGTAGCCGCCGCCGAGACCGCTGCGCACAATCTCGGCCTGCCGATCCACATCGAAGGCTATGCGCCGCCACAGGACGAGCGCATCAATGTCATTCGTGTCGCGCCCGATCCTGGGGTTATCGAGGTCAATATCCACCCCGCCGATAGCTGGCAGGATTGCGTGGCCACCACTGATATCATCTATGAAGAGGCCCGCCAGACGCGGCTTGGCGCCGATAAGTTCATGATCGACGGCCGCCATACCGGCACCGGCGGCGGCAACCATGTGGTGGTCGGCGGCGCCAATCCCGGTGACAGCCCGTTCCTGCGCCGCCCGGATCTGCTGAAAAGCCTGGTCCTGCATTGGCAGCGCCATCCGGCTTTGTCCTATATGTTCTCGGGCATGTTCATCGGCCCGACCAGCCAGGCGCCGCGCTTTGATGAAGCCCGCCATGATACGCTCTACGAGCTGGAAATCGCGCTGGCCCAGATTCCCATGCCGGGCAATGGAACTCTGCCGCCCCTGCCATGGTTGGTCGACCGGCTGTTTCGCAACCTGCTGACCGATGTTACCGGCAACACCCATCGTTCGGAAATCTGCATCGACAAGCTGTTTTCGCCTGACGGCCCAACGGGGCGACTGGGTCTGGTCGAATTCCGGGGCTTTGAAATGCCACCGAATGCCCGCATGTCGCTGGCCCAGCAATTGCTGGTGCGAGCGCTGATCGCCAGGTTCTGGAAGAGCCCGATCGGTGGAAATTTCGTGCGCTGGGGCACGGCATTGCACGACCGCTTCATGCTGCCGCATTATCTCTGGCAGGATTTTCTCGAAGTGTTGTCAGACCTGCGCGAACACGGCTTCGACTTCAAGCCGGAATGGTTTGCCGCCCAACTAGAGTTCCGCTTCCCCTTCGTCGGACAGGTAGAATACGAAGACAGCAAGCTGGAGCTGCGCCAGGCGCTGGAGCCCTGGCATGTGATGGGCGAGGAAGGCGCCATCGGCGGCACCGTGCGCTATGTCGATAGTTCCGTGGAGCGTTTGCAAGTCAAGCTGGAGACCGCCAATCCCGACCGGTACACCATTGCCTGCAATGGCCGCCGCCTGCCGCTGAAGAAAAGCGGTACCAATGGGGTAGCCATCGCCGGGGTCCGCTACAAGGCCTGGCAACCGGCATCGGGTCTGCATCCGGTCCTGCCTGTAAACACACCGCTAACATTCGACGTTTATGATATATGGACAGGGCGGTCGATCGGTGGTTGTGTGTATCATGTCGCGCATCCCGGTGGTCGCAGTTATGATACTTTCCCTGTGAATGGCAATGAAGCGGAGGCTAGGCGGCTTGCGCGGTTCGAACCCTGGGGCCATACAGCCGGATCTTATCCGCTGTGGCCGGAAGCCGTCTCGCCGGAATTTCCGCACACATTGGATTTGCGGCGACCACACGGGATCTAAGCGTGTCGCGTAAAAGTGTGAAACGGTTTTACGGCAACGACATGCTTCAGCAAGAAGCTATGTCGCGTAAAAGTGTGCAGCGGTTTTACGGCAACGACATGCGTCAGCAAGAAAGCATGTCGCGTAAAAGTGCCTAGCGGTTTTACGGAGACGACATGCGTCAACAAGAAGCCATGTCGTTCCGGTAAACATGCGAAACCGTTTTACGAGAATGACATGCTTCGGCAGGAATGAAGATGACGAAGCGTACGGCCATGGAGATGGACAGGCTGGAGAAGGACCCCGGAGCGGCGTTTGCCGATGGCTACCGGGCCTTGCCCGGCGCTGCCGACGAAATGCTGGACCGGGACGGAAATATCCGTCCGGTCTGGCAGACTTTCGTCGCCGCCATCAACGGCATGGATGAAGAGCAATTGCACGAGCGCTTCGCCCGTGCCGACCGCTATCTGCGCGATGCCGGGGTCTTTTACCGTGCCTATGGGTCTGCCGGTCCCACCGAGCGGGCCTGGCCGTTCTCCCATATTCCAGTGCTGATCGCCGATGCCGAATGGCAGATTCTGGCGCGCGGCCTGGTGCAGCGGGCCGAATTGCTGGAACAGGTTGTCGCCGATATCTACAGCGATAACAGGCTGGTGCAGGAAGGCTTCATTCCGCCGGCATTGATTGCCGCCAATGGTGAATTCCTGCGGCCTCTGGTCGGGGTGAAACCGGCAGGTGGCCATTACCTGCATTTCTGCTCCTTCGAGATCGGCCGTGGGCCAGATGGCGCCTGGTGGGTGCTGGCCGACCGCACGCAAGCACCTTCTGGCGCGGGCTTTGCGCTGGAAAACCGGGTGGCGACGGCGCGGGCCTTTTCCGATATCTATGCCGAAACCCATGTCCACCGGCTTGCCTCGTTCTTCGGGGCATTTCGTGATGCGCTTCAGGGCCACAAACAAAGCCCTGATGACCGGATCGCCGTGCTGTCCCCCGGCCCGGCCAATGAAACCTATTTCGAACACGCCTATATCGCCCGCTATCTCGGCATCATGCTGCTGGAGGGCGAAGACCTGACGGTGGTGAACGGCAAGGTCATGGTGCGTACCGTGGCCGGGCTGAAGCCGATCGGGGTGCTCTGGCGCCGTTTGGATGCGGCCTTTGCCGATCCGCTGGAGCTGAACCAGCTCAGCCATATCGGCACACCGGGCGTGGTGCAGGCGCTGCGCAACCAGGCGGTCACTTTCGTCAACGCGCTCGGCTCCGGCATTCTCGAAACCCGGGCGCTGATGGCTTTTCTGCCGACCATCTGTCGGCATCTGCTGGGTGAGGACCTGTTGCTGCCCTCAATTGCCACCTGGTGGTGCGGGCAAAAACAGGAGCGCGACCATGTCGCCGGCAATATCGAGAAAATGGTGATCGGTCCGGCCTATTCCCGCCAGCCGTTTTTCGACGACAACAGGCAATCGGTGCTCGGCGCGACCTTGCGGGAAACCGCCCAGCACTCGATTGCCAGCTGGCTGGAAACCGACGGCGCCAAGCTGGTCGGTCAGGAAGCCGTGACGCTCTCCACCACCCCCGCCATGGTCGATGGCAGACTGCAACCGAGGCCGATGAGCTTGCGGGTGTTTGCGGCACGCACCAAGGACGGCTGGCAGATCATGCCGGGCGGGTTTGGGCGGATCGGCAGCGGCAGCGATGTGGCGGCGATGGCCATGCAGGCCGGCGGGTCTGCCGCCGATGTGTGGATCGTTTCCGAAAAGCCGGTCGAGCGGATCACGCTGCTGCCAGCCGAAGAACAATTTACCCGCAACATGCCAGGCAGCCTGCCCAGCCGCGCCGCCGACAACCTGTTCTGGCTTGGCCGCTATATTGAGCGGGCCGAAGGGGCGCTGCGAATCCTTCGTGCCTGGAATGCCCGCTTTGCCGAAACAGCTGATCCGAAACAGCCGCTTCTGGCCTTTGTCAGCGACTATCTGGAAGCACTGGACATCAATACAGACCAGGGCGTGCCGGAAAGTCTGCTCGGCAATATCAACAGCGCGGTCTATTCTGCCAGCAATATCCGCGACCGGTTCTCGCCGGATGGATGGCTGGCGCTGAATGATCTCGCCAAGACCGCGCGGCGTTTTCATGAAAAGATCAAGCCCGGCGATGACGCCTCGCATGCCATGACCATCCTGCTGCGTAAGCTGGCGGGCTTTGCCGGTCTGGTGCATGAAAACATGTATCGCTTCACCGGCTGGCGTTTCCTCGCCATCGGCCGCTACCTGGAGCGCGGCATGCACATGACCCGGCTGCTCGGCCATATGGCAGGGCAGGATGCGCCGGATGGCGCGCTCGACATGCTGCTGGAGATTGGCGACAATGTCATGACCCATCGGCGGCGCTATAACGTCAACACCGCCCACCTGACCGTGACCGATCTTCTGGCGCTCGACCCGCTCAATCCGCGCTCCATCCTGTTTCAACTCAATGAGATCCATAACGAAGTGGAGCAATTGCCCAATGCCAAGGTCAACGGTCAGATGTCACGCTTCCTGCGCGAAACCGTTCGGCTGCATTCAAGCGTGGCGGTGATGACACCGGAAATGATGACGCCTGATATCTACAATCATCTGGAAAAAGAATTGGAATTGCTGTCAGATCTTTTGGCGCAAACCTACCTCGGATGAGCAAAGACATATCGATGCTGTACGATCTGACACTGCATATGGGCTATGATTACGATGTGGCCGCCGCTGGCGGGCGCCATATCCTGCGCATCATGCCGATCTCGCTGCCGGAGCGGCAAAGGCTGATTGCCGGTTCGATTTCCATCGAGCCGCAGCCGGATGAACGGACTGGTTTTGCCGATTTTTTCACGCATCCGGCCACGACTTTCGCCTATCGCTCTTCCCATGACAAACTGGATATCCGCCTTCAGGCTCGTATCCAGGTGGATAGCCAACCGTTCACTGCGGATTTTTCGCCATTGCCAGACCGGCTTGCCGTCGAGCTTTTTGAATATTGGTCGCTGGAGCCAGCCTCCCCGCATCATTTCACCGGATCAAGCCCACGGCTGCCTGAAAACCCCGATATTGCCGCCTATGCCCGCTCCGTCGTGAAGCCCGGCATGACGGTGCGCCAGATCGCCGAACAGCTTTGCGCCCGCATCCACAAGGATTTCAAATACGACCCCAAGGCCACCACTGTCGATACCACCCCGAAACAGGCCTTTGCGCTGAAAAAGGGCGTCTGCCAGGATTTTTCCCATATCATGATCGTGGCGCTGCGCAGCCTCGGCATTCCCGCAGGCTATGTCAGCGGATTCCTGCGCACCATTCCGCCACCGGGCAAGGAACGGCTGGCAGGCGCCGACGCCATGCATGCCTGGGTCAGGGTCTGGTGCGGCAAAACCGTCGGCTGGGTCGAGCTTGACCCGACCAATGATATTGCCGCCGGCACAGACCACGTGGTGGTGGCATATGGCCGTGACTATTCCGATGTCGCGCCAGTCATCGGCGTTTTGAAAGGCTATGGCAATCACACAACCGTTCAGGCGGTGGACCTGATTCCGATTGCTTGACGAGGCGCGTATCGCCTCCGTTTCGACCGCACTATTTCAGGAATAGGTTGCATTTGAGCAACCACATTAAGCCAGTTGCAAGCAGTGTGTCCTATCAATTCCTCAGCAGCGATGCGGATCGTCAAGCCACGGTCCTGTTGCAGGAAACACGACCGATGCTTTCATTTCGTTGAAGAGATGACAAGTGCCGGATCAACGTCACGGATGGACATGATGGTCATTTCGGCGCTTAACCCTGGTTTGCGTGCCTGTCGTTTACTCGCCACGAGAGCGCGGCAAGCCGGTGCTTTGACACGCCGCCTGCTCAGGCATAGCGGCGGCAATTTCGGCATGATGACAGCGGTTCTGCTGCCGGTTTCCATCGGCGTGGCAGGTCTCGCGATGGATGCGACGGAGACGGTGCAATCAAAAAGCGCCCTGCAAAGCTCTGTGGATGCAGCAGCCCTTGCTGCCGCCTCGGCAATGAGCAACGGCATGAGCGAGGCTGACGCCATTGCCCTTGCCAAGAGCTTCCTTTCCTCGCAGCTGGCCAATACCATGGCCAGAGACGAGAACACCAGTTCGGTGGAACAGATCACACAGGCGGAACCGGATATTTGCGTCAAGACTACCCAGGTCAACAGCTCATCGACCGCCTATGAGGTAGAACTGACAGGTAGCTATACCATCACCATGAATGCGCTTTCGAGGGTTTTGGGGTGGGAGACGGTGACGCTGAAGGCCTATGGCAAGGCCCAGGCCGCGACCACGGCCTCCGAGAGCCCGCTTTCGATGTATCTGGTGCTCGACCGATCAGGTTCGATGAACGACGAAACGACGACGACCTACACGGGGACCTGCACCAAAACCACGACGTCTGGCTATGGCTACAACAAGAAGACAACGACGACGAGCTATAGCTGCACGAAAAACTACACGAAGATCGAATCCCTGAAGCTAGCCGTCGCCGACCTAGCCGCACAGCTCAAGAAGGCCGATCCAAACAGTGAATATGTGCGCACTGGAGCCGATTCCTACAATGCCAGTGCCGATACCGCCCAGGCCATGAGCTGGGGAACCGCCAATGTCGTTACCTATGTCAATGCGTTGAGCGCTACCGGCGGCACCGATGCCAGAGGAGCGCTGAGTGCGGCCTATAGCGCGCTGCAAACATCCAACAAGACAGAGATTAACGCCCATAATGTCTCGAGCGTCAGCAAGATTGGCCGTTACATCGTCTTCATGACGGACGGGGAAATGACCGGCAATAGCAGCAGCTGGAACTCCAGCATCGACACCGCCGTGCGCAGCCAATGCACAAGCATCAAGGCCGATGGCATCCAGATCTATACGGTTGCCTTCATGGCACCGGCCAATGGCAAGTCGCTGCTCAGTGCCTGCGCCAGCGACGCCTCGCATTATTACGAGGCAACCGATGCGGCAAGCCTTGTCGCCGCCTTCGGAGAAATCGGTAAGAAAGCGACCTCCACCTCGACACGCCTGATGAATTGATTTTGGTAGATCCAAACTGCGCCAGACGACGATGTCTGGAACTTTACCCCTCTGGCGCGCCTTTAGCCTCCTTGAAACATAAGGAGCGAACCATGGAAGACACACCGTCGCTGAAACTGGCAAAACGTTATCTCGAACTGGGCGGCACCCGGAAATTGAAGATGGATGACAACATCACCGATACCCGCAAATGGGAAGGCGAACCGGCGGAAGCCGCCAAATTCTGGGCGGAAAATATCGAGGTGCTGGAGGCGGGCGAGCGCAAGCAGGTCGAGGACTTTCTGCCGTCTATGAACCACAAGTAGCGAGGCGGATGGCTTGCGGGCTGGCCATATCCTTGCGGCCCATCCCGAACATACCTCAATTATCGCAGGTCCCTTAGCTTTCGTGATGACGCAAAGGGCGAAGTATTGGCACAAAGTGCGGACGCTAGAATAATCCCAAGAATAATCCGGGGCTTAACTGAACCATAAAAATACAAGCTACGACTGCGCTCGAAAAAAATACGCTGTTGCAACTATTCGCCAAGGATGCATACACTGCATGTGCCGGTGGTTGGCAAACCGCATGACCATCGGTCTCGCGCCCTGCCCTTTCCTCCTCACCATGTGGCGAAGTCATGAATGAAACTCATCCAAAGGCCGATCTTCCCCTTCCCAAACCCCGCGTCTCCAATCCGGAAACGCTGGCCGCCGAAATCATCGAGCGGCTGACCTATGGTATCGGCAAGGATGCGAAGGTTGCCAAGCCGCATGATTGGCTGACCGCTACTATCCTGGTGGTGCGTGACCGCATTATCGACAAGTGGATGGAATCCACCCGCCAGACCTATGCCACCAATGCCAAGCGGGTCTATTATCTGTCGCTGGAGTTTCTGATTGGCCGGTTGATGCGCGATGCAATGACCAATCTCGGCCTGGTCGAGGAGATCAAGGCAGCGCTGGAATCGCTCGGCGTCGATCTTGGCGTCATCGCCGGGCTGGAGCCCGATGCGGCGCTGGGCAATGGCGGACTTGGCCGTCTGGCTGCCTGCTTCATGGAAAGCATGGCGACCGTAAATATCCCGGCCTATGGCTATGGTATTCGCTACGTCCACGGCCTGTTTCGCCAGCAGATGGCCGATGGCTGGCAGGTGGAACTACCCGAGACGTGGCTCGCCCACGGCAATCCCTGGGAATTCGAGCGGCGCGAAAGCTCCTATGAAGTCGGCTTTGGCGGCGGCGTCGAGACCGCCTCCAACGGCACCAGCGGTGAGGAGATCCGCCACGTCTGGAAGCCAAGCGAGCGGGTGATCGCCACCGCCTATGACACGCCCATCGTCGGCTGGCGCGGCGAGCGCATCAACACGCTTCGGCTCTGGTCAGCCCAGCCGATCGACCCGATCCTGCTTGACGCCTTCAATGCAGGCGACCATATCGGCGCGCTGCGTGAAAGCAACCGGGCCGAGAGCCTGACCCGTGTTCTCTACCCCGCCGATGCCACCGCGGCTGGCCAGGAATTGCGGTTGCGGCAGGAATATTTTTTCTGCTCGGCTTCGCTTCAGGACATCGTCCGGCGTCACCTGCAACAGGGCAATGCGCTGACCGACCTGTCGAAAAAGGTGGCGATCCAGCTGAACGACACGCATCCTGCCGTCTCTGTCGCTGAACTGATGCGGCAATTGACCGACGTCCACGGCATGGATTTCGACACGGCCTGGGACGTGACCCGCGAGACCTTTTCCTATACCAACCACACGCTGCTGCCCGAAGCGCTGGAAAGCTGGCCGGTGCCGCTGTTCGAGCGGCTGTTGCCGCGCCATATGCAGCTGGTCTACGCGATCAACGCAAAATGCCTGGTGGAAGCGCGCAAGCAGAAGAATTTCACCGATCTGGAAATCACCAGCCTGTCGCTAATCGATGAAAGTGGCGACCGCCGGGTGCGGATGGGCAATCTGGCCTTTATGGGCTCCCATTCGATCAACGGTGTTTCAGCCCTGCATACCGAGTTGATGAAGGAAACGGTATTCGCCACCCTGCACAAGCTCTACCCGGACCGGATCAACAACAAGACCAATGGCATTACTCCGCGCCGCTGGCTGATGCAGTGCAACCCCGGCCTGACCTCGCTGATCCGCGAAGCGATCGGCGACGACTTCCTTGACGACGCCGAAAAGCTGACCGCGCTGGATGCCTTTGCCAAGGACAGCGCCTTCCAGCAGAAATTTGCCGCTGTCAAGCGGACCAACAAGGAGCAGCTGGCCAATCTGGTTGCCAGCCGCATGGGCATCAGGCTTGACCCTTCGGCGATGTTCGACATCCAGATCAAGCGCATCCACGAATACAAGCGCCAGCTCTTGAACATCATCGAGACCGTAGCGCTCTACGACCAGATCCGCTCGCATCCGGAACGCGACTGGGCGCCGCGCGTCAAGCTGTTCGCAGGTAAGGCGGCGCCGAGCTATCACAATGCCAAACTGATCATCAAACTGGCCAATGACGTGGCGCGGGTCATCAACAATGATCCCTCGGTGCGCGGCCTTTTGAAAGTGGTGTTCATTCCCAATTACAATGTGTCGCTGGCCGAAGTCATGGTGCCAGCAGCCGATCTCTCCGAACAAATTTCCACCGCCGGCATGGAAGCATCGGGAACCGGGAACATGAAGTTCGCGTTAAACGGTGCGCTGACCATCGGCACCCTGGATGGGGCCAATGTGGAAATGCGCGATCACGTCGGAGAAGACAATATCTTTATCTTTGGAATGACTGCGGAAGAGGTCGGCAAGGTGCGTGCCGAGGGGCATACCCCGCGCCCGATCATCGAACGGTCGCGCGAACTGTCCCAGGCACTGGCCGCCATCGCGTCCGGCGTGTTCTCGCCTGACGATCGGGACCGGTTCGCCAGCCTGGTGGATGGGCTCTATAACCATGACTGGTTCATGGTGGCTGCCGACTTCGACGCCTATGCCACAGCCCAACGTCAGGTGGACGCGGTCTGGACCGACCAGCCCCTCTGGCAATCCAAAGCCATTCTGAATACGGCCCGCATGGGCTGGTTCTCCTCCGACCGGACGATCAGACAGTATACGGCCGACATCTGGAGAGCCTGATGAAGAAAACAACCAGGCAGACGCAAGTATCAGCCGAGAGCGGTCCTGCGCCCTCCGCTGACCACCTTTCTTCTGCCGAGATCGAAGCCATCGTCGCCGGCATGTACACCGATCCGTTTTCGGTGCTCGGCGTTCATGCCGGAGCGAATGGGTTCATTGCCCGCTGTTTTGTGCCGGGCGCCGACAGCATTACCGCGCTCACGCTCGACGGCAGCCTTGCCGGAGAGCTGGCCTGTCTTGACCCAGCTGGTTTTTTCGCCGGTCCTGTGGCGATCAAGACCCAGCAGCCACTGCGCTACCGCGCCTGCCGGGGCGATGAGGAATGGTCGCTGACCGATCCCTATAGTTTCGGGCCGGTTCTCGGGCCGATGGACGATTACTTCCTGCGCGAAGGGTCGCATCTGCGGCTGTTCGACAAGATGGGCGCCCATCCGATCAAGCATCAGGGCGTCGATGGCTTTCATTTCGCCGTCTGGGCGCCGAATGCAAGACGGGTCTCGGTGGTCGGCGATTTCAATGAATGGGATGGCCGCCGCCATGTGATGCGGCTGCGCCGCGATACCGGCATCTGGGAGATTTTCGCCCCCGATGTCCGGCCAGGTTCGGCCTATAAATACGAGATCATCGGCGTCAATGGCGAGCTTTTGCCGCTGAAGGCCGATCCGTTCGCCCGCCGCAGCGAGTTTCGCCCGCAAACCGCCTCCATCACCGCAGCCGAGCTTTCCCAGGACTGGGAGGATGCGGCGCATCTGGCCCATTGGGGCAGTATCGACAAGCGCCGCCAGCCGATCTCGGTCTATGAGGTCCATGCCGGTTCCTGGCAGAAGCGTGCGGACGGCAGCTTCCTTAGCTGGGACGAGCTGGCGGAACGGCTGATCCCCTATTGCACCGAAATGGGCTTTACCCATATCGAATTCCTGCCCATTACCGAACATCCCTATGACCCCTCTTGGGGCTATCAGACGACAGGTCTTTACGCGCCAAGTGCGCGGTTTGGCGAGCCGGAGGGCTTTGCCCGCTTCGTCAACGGCTGTCACAAGGTTGGCCTCAGCGTCATTCTCGATTGGGTTCCGGCCCATTTCCCGACCGATGCCCATGGGTTGCGGTTTTTCGACGGCACGGCTCTTTATGAGCATGAGGACCCGCGCAAGGGCTTCCACCCCGACTGGAACACCGCGATCTACAATTACGGGCGGATCGAGGTTCTGTCTTATTTGGTCAACAATGCGCTGTACTGGGCGGAAAAATTCCACCTCGATGGCGTGCGGGTCGATGCGGTCGCCTCGATGCTTTATCTCGACTATTCCCGCAAGGAAGGCGAGTGGATACCCAATGAATATGGTGGACGGGAAAACCTGGAGGCGGTCCGCTTCCTGCAAAAGATGAACGAGCATCTCTACGGCGCCCATCCACAGGTGATGACCATTGCGGAGGAAAGCACCTCCTGGCCGAAAGTGTCCCAGCCGGTCCACGAGGGCGGGCTTGGATTCGGCTTCAAGTGGAACATGGGCTTCATGCATGACACTTTGAGCTATTTTGCCCGCGACCCCGTGCATCGCAAGCATCATCACCATGAGATTACCTTTGGGCTGATCTATGCCTATAGCGAAAATTTCATGCTGCCGATTTCCCACGATGAAGTGGTGCATGGCAAAGGCTCGATGATTGCCAAGATGCCAGGCGACGACTGGCAGAAATTCGCCAATCTTCGCGCCTATTATGGCTTCATGTGGGGCTATCCCGGCAAAAAACTGCTGTTCATGGGCCAGGAATTTGCCCAGTGGAGCGAATGGAGCGAGGAACGGTCGCTGGACTGGAACCTGCTGCAATATCCGCTGCATGAGGGCATGCGCCGCCTGGTGCGTGATCTGAACTTTACCTATCGTAACAAGCCGGCGCTGCATGCCCGCGACTGCGAGGGCGAAGGGTTCGAATGGCTGATCAGCGAGGATGCCGATCAATCGGTCTTTGCCTGGCTGCGCAAGACGCCCGGCGAAAGGCCGGTGGCTGTCATCGCCAACCTGACGCCAGTCTATTACCAGCGTTACGACGTGCCGCTGCCGGTGGCAGGCCGCTGGCGGGAAATCCTCAATACTGATGCCGAGATCTATGGCGGTAGTGGCAAGGGCAATGGCGGCCGGGTGGAGGCCGTACTCGATGCGGCAACGACCTCCGACAAGGCGCCATGGGCGCACGCGACGCTGTCACTGCCGCCGCTGGCGGTGATTATGCTGGAGTTGGAACAGTAAGCATCGGACCGAAAGTTAAGAACCGGTTTTCGGATAAATCCGATGCGTAAACAAAAACTGAGAGCATCGAGCTGATTCCGGTTTTCTGTACGATGCTCTCGGACGAACACGTTTTTAGACATGCGGGAGGAGATTGCATGACGCCGACAAAGAGAATTCAGCCGCTGGCGCGCGATGCCATGGCGTATGTACTGGCCGGCGGACGGGGCAGCCGCCTTAAGGAACTGACCGACCGGCGGGCAAAACCTGCCGTCTATTTCGGCGGCAAGGCCCGGATCATCGATTTTGCCCTGTCGAATGCGCTAAACTCCGGCATTCGCCGCATTGGCGTCGCCACCCAGTACAAGGCCCATTCGCTGATCCGCCACATGCAGCGTGGCTGGGATTTCCTGCGGCCCGAGCGCAACGAAAGCTTCGACATCCTGCCAGCCAGCCAACGCGTTTCTGAAACGCAATGGTATGAAGGCACCGCGGATGCCGTCTTCCAGAATATCGATATTATCGAGCCTTATGGCCCGGAATATATGGTGATCCTGGCGGGCGACCACGTCTATAAGATGGACTATGAATTCATGCTCCAGCAGCATGTCGACAGTGGTGCCGATGTCACGATTGGCTGCATGGAAGTGCCACGCATGGAAGCCTCGGCGTTCGGTGTCATGCATGTCGATGACAAGGACCAGATCATTGCCTTCGTCGAAAAGCCCGCCGATCCGCCAGGCATTCCCGGCAATGAAACCATGGCGCTCGCCTCAATGGGCATTTACGTGTTCCACACCAAATTCCTGATGGATTGCCTGCGCCGCGACGCCGCCGACCCCAATTCCAGCCGGGATTTCGGCAAGGACATCATTCCCTATATCGTCGAACACGGCAAAGCCGTGGCGCATCGCTTTGCCTCATCCTGCGTGCGCTCGGATTTCGAAAAGACCCCCTATTGGCGTGATGTCGGCACCATCGACGCCTATTGGCAGGCCAATGTTGACCTGACCGACATCCTGCCGGAACTGGATATCTACGATAAATCCTGGCCGATCTGGACCTATGCCGAAATCAATCCGCCGGCAAAGTTCGTTCATGACGATGAAGGCCGCCGCGGTTCGGCAATTTCCTCTCTGGTGTCGGGGGATTGCATCATCTCCGGCTCGACGCTCTATCGCAGCCTGCTGTTTACCGGGGTTCGCGCCAATTCCTATTCGCGGCTGGAAGGCGCCGTCATTCTGCCCAAGGTCACCATTGGCCGTCATGCCCGCTTGACCAATGTGGTGATCGACCATGGCGTCACCATTCCTGAAGGGCTGATCGTCGGCGAAGACCCGGAGATCGACGCCAAGCGCTTCCGCCGCAGTGAAAACGGTATCTGCCTGATCACCCAGGCCATGATTGACAAGCTGGGGCTGTAGAGCACATGAACATCCTGTCGGTCGCCTCGGAAGTCTATCCCCTGATCAAGACCGGGGGGCTTGCCGATGTGGCGGGCGCCCTGCCGCTGGCGCTCGAACCCTTGGGCATAAACACCAGAACCCTGCTGCCGGGCTATCCGGCAGTTCTCGCCAAGCTGGGTAACACGGATGTGCTGCTGCATATGCCTGATCTTCTAGGCGAGCCTGCAACCGTTCTTTCGGCCCGCCATGAGGGCCTGGACCTGCTGATCCTTGATGCGCCAACGCTGTTTAACCGCCCAGGCGGCCCCTATGTGGATAGCAATGGCCGCGACTATGACGACAACTGGAAACGGTTTGCGGCGCTGTCGCTGGCAGGCGCCCGGATCGCTCAAGGTGCGCTGGATGATTGGCGGCCCGATCTCGTCCATGTCCACGATTGGCAGGCCGCCCTGGTGCCGGTTTATATGCGCTATGATGAGAAGCCGGAAATTCCGAGCCTCATCACCATTCACAACATCGCTTTTCAGGGGCAATTTTCAGCCGATATCCTCCCGGCTCTCTGTCTGCCGGACCATGCGCTGTGGGAAGCGCTCGAATATTACGGCACGCTGGCTTTTCTGAAAGGCGGCATTGCCACCGCCCACGCCATCAGCACGGTCAGCCCGTCTTATGCCGAGGAAATTCTCGATCCGCATTTCGGCATGGGCATGGAAGGGCTGATCGCCAGCCGCGCCAATGACCTGTTCGGCATCGTCAACGGCATCGATACCGCCGTCTGGAACCCCGATGATGACGGGCTGATCGCCTCGCCTTATAGCGCAGCTGCCCTGCGCAAGCGCGTCGCCAATCGCGAAGCGCTCTCCCGGCATTTCTGCCTCGACGATGATGCGGCACCGATTTTCTGCGTGATTTCCCGCCTCACCTGGCAAAAAGGCATGGATGTACTGGCCGAGGTCGCCGACGATCTGGTCGCAGCCGGCGGCAAGCTGGTCATTCTCGGCTCCGGCGATCCAGCCCTTGAAGACGCCTTGCAGGCGGTGGCCAGCCGTCATCCGGGCCGGATCGGCATGGTGATGGGCTATAACGAACCCCTGTCGCATCTGATGCAGGCGGGTGCCGATGCCATCCTCATTCCGTCGCGATTTGAACCTTGCGGCTTGACCCAGCTTTACGGCCTGCGCTACGGCTGTGTTCCGGTGGTGAGCCGCACCGGTGGTTTGAATGACACGGTCATCGACGCCAATGCGGCAGCACTTGCGGCAAAGGCTGCCACCGGCATACAGTTCGCCCCGGTCACGGTGGCAGGTTTGCGACAGGCGGTACGCCGGGCAATCCGCCTCTTCGACGACAAGAAACTATGGTATCAGATCCAGAAGCAGGGCATGAAAGCAGACGTATCCTGGACAGCAAGCGCCCAGCGCTACGTCGATGTTTATAACCGCCTCCTCGGAAAAGGCTGAAACACGCATGATTATTACGGTTCCAACCAAACCCTATTCGGACCAGAAACCCGGCACGTCGGGTCTGCGCAAGAAGGTGCCCCAATTCCAGCAGGAGCATTACGCCGAAAACTTCATCCAGTCGATTTTCGATTCGCTTGAAGATTTCAAAGGCAAGACGCTGGTGATTGGCGGCGATGGCCGGTTTTACAACCGTGAAGTCATCCAGAAAGCCATCAAGATGGCGGCGGCCAACGGCTTTGGCCGGGTGCTCGTCGGTCAAGGCGGCATTCTATCGACGCCAGCGGCCTCCCACATCATCCGCAAATACAAGGCCTTCGGCGGCATCGTGCTGTCGGCCAGCCACAATCCCGGCGGCCCGACCGAAGATTTCGGCATCAAATACAATATCGGCAATGGTGGGCCAGCGCCCGAAAAGATCACCGATGCGATCTACACCAATACCAAGACCATCACCGCCTATAAGACGGTGGAAGCCGCCGACATCAATCTCGACCGGATCGGCTCGTTCGATCTGGGCGAAATGACTGTTGAGGTCCTCGACCCGGTGGCCGATTATGCCGCGCTGATGGAGACATTGTTCGATTTTGCCGGTATCCGCAATCTGTTCAGCCTCGGCTTCCGCATGGTCTTCGATGCGATGAGCGCTGTCACCGGTCCATATGCCAAGGAAATCCTCGAAAACCGCCTGGGCGCGCCTGAGGGCACGGTGCGCAATTTCATTCCGCTGCCGGATTTCGGCGGTCATCATCCCGACCCGAACCTCGTTCATGCCAAAGAGCTTTATGACGAGATGATGGGAGCGGATGCACCCGATTTCGGCGCAGCCTCCGACGGCGACGGCGACCGCAACCTGATCATCGGCAAGGGCATTTTCGTCACGCCTTCAGACAGTCTGGCCATTCTGGCCGCCAATGCCAATCTGGCGCCCGGTTATTCCGGCGGCATTGCCGGCATTGCCCGCTCCATGCCGACCAGTGCCGCAGCTGACCGCGTCGCCGAACGGCTGAAGATCGGTATGTACGAGACGCCCACCGGCTGGAAATTCTTCGGCAACCTGCTCGACGCCGGCAAGGTGACGATCTGCGGTGAAGAAAGTGCTGGAACAGGCTCCAGCCATGTGCGCGAAAAAGACGGGCTCTGGGCCGTGCTGCTCTGGCTGAACGTGCTGGCCAGCCGTGGCGAAAGCGTGCAGGACATCGTGCGCCAGCATTGGGCCTCCTATGGCCGCAATTTCTATTCCCGCCACGATTACGAGGAAGTGGATTCGGATGCCGCCAATGGCCTGATGGACGCGCTGCGCGCCAAGCTTGCCACCCTTCCCGGCACCATGATCGGCGCATTGAAGGTCGAAAAGGCCGATGACTTCGCCTATCACGATCCAGTCGATCATTCCGAGAGCAAGAAGCAAGGCATCAGGGTGATGTTCGAGGGCGGCTCGCGGGTGGTCTTCCGCCTGTCTGGCACCGGCACGTCGGGCGCAACTTTGCGCGTCTATATCGAGCGCTATGAGCCAAACTCATCCAACCATGGCATCGAAACGCAGGAGGCACTGGCCGACCTGATCGTCGCTGCCGAGGACCTGGCCGGTATCAAGGCCCGCACTGGCCGCGACGCCCCGACCGTGATCACCTGATCGCGGATGGCCCTATGACAGGTGCTGGCGCTCGTCTCACGGCAACAGGTGCGGAGT
Source organism: Agrobacterium vitis (assembly GCF_013426735.1). Lineage (NCBI taxonomy): Bacteria > Pseudomonadati > Pseudomonadota > Alphaproteobacteria > Hyphomicrobiales > Rhizobiaceae > Gillisella > Gillisella vitis. The sequence goes on along the minus strand of NZ_AP023272.1, from coordinate 1,104,769 downwards.
TTGCGGTCTATTCCCGTGATGCCGAGCGTCTGGACCTGTGCCTGTTTGATGAGACCGGAGACACCGAACTTCGCCGCCTGCCAATGCAGCGCGGCGAAGACGATCTGCACCGGCTGACCGTCGTGGGACTGGTCGCCGGAGCGCGATACGGTTACCGCGCCCATGGGCCGTATGATCCCGGCCAAGGGCTGTGGTTTGATCCAGCAAAACTGCTGGTCGATCCCTATGCCCTGCAAATCGACCGTCCCTTTCACCACGATCCGCGCCTCAGCCAATTTGGTGAAGACACCGCCGATCTGGTGCCTAAGGCCATCCTGACCGTGCCCGGGCAGGCTGTGGTGGAGCCGCCCCGCCTGCCAGATGGTGGCTTTATCTATGAATTGCCGGTGCGCGGCTTCACCATGCTGCACCCTGATGTGCCGGAAAACCTGCGCGGCACGGTGGCGGCCCTCGCCCATCCGTCCATCATCGCCCATCTGCAAGCCATTGGCGTCGATGCGGTGGAGCTTTTGCCGATCACCGCCTGGATCGATGAACGGCACCTGCCGCCACTCGGCCTTTCCAATAGCTGGGGTTATAACCCTGTCGCCCTGATGGCGCTCGACCCGCGCATCTGCCCCGGCGGGGTGGAAGAATTGCGCCGCACCGTCGAATGCCTGCATGAGAATGGCATCGGCGTGATCCTCGATCTGGTCTTCAACCATTCCGGTGAAAGCGACCGGTTCGGCGCGACGCTGTCGATGCGTGGCCTCGACAACAGGAGCTATTACAGGCACCTGCCCGACCAGCCGGGCGTGCTGGTCAACGATACCGGCTGCGGCAATACCATTGCCTGCGACAGACCGGTGGTGCGCCAGCTGATCCTCGACACTTTGCGCCATTTCGTTCTGGCGGCGGGCGTCGATGGCTTCCGCTTCGATCTCGCTCCGGTTCTGGGACGGACCGCGACAGGCTTTGAGGCGCAAGGCGAGATGCTGACCGCCATGCTCCAGGACTCGATTCTAAAGGACCGGGTGATGATTGCCGAGCCGTGGGATATTGGTCCCGGCGGCTATCAGCTCGGCAATTTCCCGGCGCCGTTTCTGGAATGGAACGACCGCGCCCGCGACACGATGCGCCGCTTCTGGCGCGGTGATGACGGCCTGACCGGGGAGATGGCAACCGTGCTGGCGGGCTCATCAGATATTTTCTCGCGCAACGGCAGAACCCGCACCCGCAGCGTTAATTTCATCGCCGCCCATGACGGTTTCACGCTGTACGATCTGGTGTCCTATGCCCATAAGCACAATGAGGCGAATGGCGAGGATAACAGAGACGGCCATAGTGACAATCACAGCTGGAACAATGGCGCTGAGGGCGAGACCAGCGACCCTGATATCCTTGCCGCCCGCAAGCGTGATTGTACCGCTCTGCTCTCCACCCTGTTTGCCTCGAAAGGCTGGGTGATGCTAACGGCTGGCGATGAAGGCTGTCGCAGCCAACGCGGCAATAACAATGCCTATTGCCAGGACAATGCCATCACCTGGCTGGATTGGGCAGCGCTCGATGCCGATCTGGTTGCCCACACCGGCCGGTTGGCCGCCCTGCGCAAACGGTTTCCGTCCCTCGCAGATCCTGCCTTTTTCACCGGCAATGGCGATGTCAGCTGGATTGATGCCTCCGGCCAGTCGATGCGCGTCGAGAGCTGGCAAGATCCGCAGACCCGCTTCTTAGGCCTGCTGGTGGCCACGCCGGATCGAACCACAGGACGCGACACGCGGTTGACAATCCTGATCAACAGGGGTGAAGCCTGTGGCGTCAATCTACCCGCCTCAACCGGAGGGGGATGGCGGGAGGTTTTTTCGGATGCAGCTGTTTCAAAACTGGTGATGGAACCACGCCATGTGGCATTTCTCGTCGAAGGTTGAGCCCGCCAGCACAAGATGTGCCTTGACCACCAATGCCGGGCCTCATGGTTTCCACCGGAGCCGAACGTAGAAACGACATGATAAGCGCCCACATTCATTGAATGATTTTTATAGAAAACGTCTTTAAACCATTCGCCAGCACACCGGAATTAACGAATTTCTCATTCTATCCGCTCGATTCTGAGCATTCAGGACATGGTTTTAAACAATTATCGAGTGCGTGATTTTCAGCCGCCACAAATGGCGATAGGGTTCTTTTTGATCTGAATACCCACCAGAGCCCCAACCCAACGAGAGTAGAGTATGCAGCGTCAAATTTCTCTCGCCGATGTCCCCGCCCTGGTCGGGGAGGAACTGGGCATATCCAAATGGATCACCGTCGATCAGGCCATGATCGATGCCTTCGCAACCGCCACCGACGATCACCAGTTCATCCATACCGATCCCGAACGCGCCAAGGCGGAAACGCCCTATGGCGGCACCATTGCTCACGGCTTTCTGACGATCTCGCTGCTATCGACGATGAATTACGATTGCCTGCCAGTGATCCGCGAACAAACCATGGGGATCAATTACGGCTTTGAGAAAATCCGGCTGATGGCACCGGTCCGCTCGGGAAAGCGGGTGCGGGGCCGCTTCGTGCTGGCCGGCGCCCGGTTTCGCGGCGCAGGCATGTTGATGACCACCTATGATGTCAGTGTCGAGATCGAAGAGGAGCGTAAACCGGCGCTCACCGCCATCTGGCAGACCATCATCCAGTTCGACCCCGAGGACCGGCCAGAAGGCGTTTGAGATGACGATCGATAGCTTACAGCATGCCCTCAGCGATCAGGCCCGATCCTGTGATATCCTCGGGTCTCCTTTTACCGCAAGGCTGTGCCGGCTTGCCGCCGAGCGGCTGACGCCTGAAAGCGCTATCGGCGCACGGCTGATCGACTGGCCTGGCGACATCACGTCTGCGGGTGATTCCGTGCCGCTGCGGCTGGCGGGTACGCTGCATGCTTTGGTGTTGAGCAACGAAAGTCCTGCTCTGGCCGCTGTCTATCCGCCTCATACAGCCACAAACGATGCGCTCTGGGCTGCGGTGGAAGCCGCCTTTGGCCAGCATCGAGCCTTCATGCAGGAGCGATTGAACTCCGCGCCACAGACCAATGAGGTCCGCCGATCCGCCGCCTTGCTGCCGGGCTTCCTCACCATTGCCTCACTGTTTGGCCTGCCGTTGAAACTGTCGGAGGTCGGCGCCAGTGCCGGTTTGAACCTGCAATGGGACCGCTATGCCTATCGGCTGGGCGAAACAAGCTGGGGCGATGGTTCGCCGGTTCTGCTAGCCCCCGACTGGCAAGGGCCGCCGCCGCCATCCGCCACGATCACCGTTGAAGAGCGGGCCGGTTGCGATCTGAACCCGCTCGATCCCGGCACGCCTGAGGATTGCGAACGGCTGTTTTCTTATATCTGGGCCGATCAAGCCGACCGGCTGGAGCGCACCAAGGCGGCACTTGCGCTGGCACGAAGCAACAATCTTTCCGTGGACCGCATGGATGCGATCGACTGGCTGAAGCAAAGGCTGGCTCCGTCTCATCCGGGCCAGATGCACGTCGTCTACCATTCCGTCGCCTGGCAATATCTTCCCGACACACTGAAAGCCCAAGGCGAAGCGCTGATTGCTCAGGCCGGACAACGAGCCACAGCTCAGGCCCCGCTCGCCCGACTGCAAATGGAAGCGGATGGCCAGCGCGATGGCGCCAGTCTCACTCTGCAAATCTGGCCGGGTGGTGAGCGCCAGGAGATCGGCCGCGCCGATTTCCATAGTCGCTGGGTGAAATGGCAGGGCTGGACGGCCTGATACGAAGAGTCATTGAAAATGACACTTCGTATTCCCTTTTCGAATATCTCAAGCGCTTGATGCATTTGAGATATTCGAAATCTCTTGAAAGCGAGGATGCGTCAGTATCTTCGAGCCTTGGTATAATAGAGTTTGTCAGGGAAAAATGGAATCCGGTTTCCCGAAAAGACAAACGAAAACAAGAGAATCTAGAGTCTGTCTGGTTCAATCTGAACCTGACAGACTCTAGGAACGCCACGCTCATTTAAAAGCTGGCGGCTGACTGAGATCGATACCCGGCTTGGCGGCAGGCGCACCACCAAGCGAGGGTGGCGTGCCGAAATTCAAGCCGGGCGCACCGCTATCGCCGATGGGCGGCAGGCTCATGCCGCTTCCGGTGCCAAAGCCGGGCACCTCGATTTTCACCGAATTCAGGTCGATATCCTTGGCTTTTTCCAGCCACATGGTGACCGATTGCGGCCAGAAAATCACCACCGCGACCAACAAAAGCTGCATGCCCACCCAGGGCAAGGCGCCGATATAGATATCGCGGGTCTTGACCTCTGGCGGGGCAACGCTGCGCAGATAAAACAGCGCAAATCCGAAGGGTGGATGCATGAAGCTGGTCTGCATATTGACGCACAACAAAACACCAAACCAGATCAGGTCGATACCGAGCGATTGCGCCACCGGCGCCAGCATCGGGATGACGATGAAGGCAATTTCAAAGAAATCCAGAAAGAAGGCCAGTACGAAGACGAAAATATTGACAAAGACTAGGAAGCCCACTGGGCCGCCCGGCAGGCCCGACAGCATATGCTCGATCCAGCGTGATCCATCCATGCCCTGGAACACCAGGCTGAAACAGGTGGAGCCAATCAGAATCATCACCACCATCGAGGTGATGGACATGGTGGATTGCATGGCCTGACGGATCAACGGCCAGGTCAACCGGCGATGCATCGCCGCCAGCACGGCGGCCCCGACCACACCCAGGGCGCCCGCCTCGGTCGGGGTCGCTAATCCCATGAAAATCGTGCCGAGTACCAGAAAGATCAGCACGATGGAGGGCAACATGCCGGCCAGCACCTTGCGGATCAGTTTCCAGTCCAGATCGCCGCGCACCTCTTTGGGAAGCGGCGGCATGCTCGACGGCTTGAAGATCGACATCAGCAGAATGAACAGCGTGAAAATCGCCACTTGCAGGATCGACGGGCCAATAGCGCCCAGATACATGTCACCGACGGAACGGCCAAGCTGGTCGGCCAGAATGACGAGAACGAGCGAAGGCGGAATAAGCTGGGTGATCGTGCCAGACGCGGCAATAACCCCTGTGGCCAGTTTCGGATCGTAGCCATAGCGCAGCATGATCGGCAGCGAAATCATCCCCATGGTGATGACCGAGGCCGCCACTGTGCCGGTAATGGCGCCCAGAATGGCGCCAACGGCAATCACCGCATAGGCGAGGCCACCGGGAACAGCACCGAACAGTTTGCCGGTTCCCTCCAGAAGATCTTCCGCCAACCCGCAGCGTTCCAGGATGGCACCCATCATGGTGAAGAAGGGGATGGCCAGCAGCAGATCGTTGGAGACAATGCCAAAAAACCGCAGCGGAATGGCCTGAAGAAACACTTCATTGAAATGGCCCGTGGCGATACCGACCATGCCGAAGAACAGACCAACCGCCCCCAGCGAGAAGGCGACCGGAAAACCGAACAGCATGAACAGCACCATGCCGAGAAACATGGCTGGCGGAATGATACCGAAATCGAACATGGACCTGTCCCCCAGGCTATTATTTTATTGCAGCGGCTTTTCGTAGCGCACGTCGATATACAGGTGTCCCGTCAGCGCAGCGATGCGCTTCACCATTTCCGACAGGCCCTGCAAGACGAGAAGCCCGAATCCGGTAACAAGAATAAGCTTGACCGGCCAGCGGATCAGGCCACCGGCATTGGCCGACATTTCGCCCTGCTGATAGGAAAGCCAGAAAAACGGCCAGCACAGCCAGGTCAGATAGATGCAGACGGGAAGGAGGAAGAAGACGATACCGATCAGATCGATCCACAATCGTTTGCGTTCAGAGACCGCGCCATAAATCAAATCCACCCGCACATGGCCGTTTTGGCGCAATGTATGAGCAGCTCCCAGCACAACGACATAGGCAAAGAGATACCATTGGATCTCCAACCAGCCATTGGAACTGATATTGAAAAGATATCGGATGATCGCATTGGCCGCGCTGATCAGGCAGCACAGCAGCACCAGATATTCCGCCACCCGGCCAACGACTTCGCTCAGCGTGTCGATAGCCCGGCTCCACCCTAGCAAAACAGCCATATAAGCCTCCCAGCTCCTTATTTTGCTTAGAACAAGGCGTCGGCACGCGCAACCGGGTGGCGGCCTCCATGCACCGGATTACCGGGACTTTGGCCTGGAAAGCCTGTCAAGTTCGCCTAAAGTTCTACGGCATGATACGTTTCATCAAGCGAATGATGCTGTAGCATTTTAAATTTGCCGCATCATTTTCTCTTTAAAAGCAGTTCCGGTTTTAAGAATTATGCGGTAGCCTGTGGAGAATACACGCTTTTGGGGAGTAAGAGCATGAGCGAAGACCATTCCGGCCCGGTCGAAACGGGCGCCTCGATGGATTATCCCGCCCACGAGCGGACCTATGACAGTTTCATAGCCGCCTCGAAATATGGCACAGCCATTCTCGTGGCGCTGATGATCGGCATGGCCGCCGGATTTTTCACCACAGCCGGATTCCTGGGTGGTATTCTGGTGTTCCTGATCTTCAGCGTCATCGGCGTCTTCATGATGCGGTAAACCGCGATTGCCAATCTCCAGAACTGACCAATCTCCAGAACTGAAAAGGCCGGCAATGCCGGCCTTTTGTATGGAACTGAGTAGAAGCTGCTTCAGCTTGTCGAGCCGCGTGTCCGGGCAAGACCATCGCGGGCGGGCGTGTATTTTCCATCCAGGCTCAAGGCATGAGCATAGGACTTCGCGGCCTTGACCTTATCGCCGCGCCGCTCATAGACTAGGGCCTGATTGGCCCAGGATTCGGCCAGCTTCGGGTTCATGTCGATGGCATGGTTGAAATCGGCAAAGGCGTTTTCATCGTCGTTCAGCGCCAGATAGCTCACGCCACGACCATTATAAGGCTCAGGCGCATTCGGTGACAGAGAGAGCGCCTTGGAAAAATCGTCGATCGCCTTGTCGTGCTGGCCGCGCAACTGGAAGATCAGACCGCGATTGTGATAGGCGCGGCCATCGGTGGTATCCAGCTCGATTGCCTTGGAGAAATCCTGAAATGCCTCATCCACCCGGCCCGCCTGGCGGTAGATATTGCCACGGCCGATATAGGCGACATCATAGCTGCTATTGATCTTCAGGGCAGCGGTATAATCATTGGCGGCTTCGACCGGCTTGCCCATGTTGCGATAGACAAGGGCGCGGTTGGCATAAGCCTGGTAGAAATTCGGGTTGAGTTGCAGCGCGGTGTTAAAATCCGCTAGCGCCTTCTGGAATTCGCCAGCCCGGCCATAGGCAGAGCCCCGCACGTTATAGCCGCCCGGGTCGCGTGGATTGGCGGCGATCACCGACGACAGCGAGGAAATATTTTCCTTGGAACCCTGATCGCGGTCAATGCTGATCATGTCGCTTGACTGATTGGTGGATTGGCATCCCGAAAGCGTCAGCATGGCGGTGAGGCCAAGAGCCAGCATATGGCAGCCTTTGCCGCGCATGTTAGCTCCCAGGCGACCGGCTGGTGTGCCGGTGTTGAAAACCTTATCGACCATTGGCGTCATGCTTTCCGTTCCACCTGTTCAAAACCTCGGACTATGCCGAAACTAGAGAGGAAACGCCGAAGCGTTCCTAAAGTTCTGCCCACTCAACAAAACTTTCTCTGGAGACGTGTCTATCCCGAGACCTGTTTATCCCGAAACTTGGCTTACATCCGAATGCAGCCGGTTTCCACCGCGCAAATGCAAAAACCACATCATTCCAGCAATTTGCGGCCTTTTATAGCATCGGACCGAAAAGTAGAAACCGGTTTCGGGTTGAATCCGATACGACACCAAAATTTTGTGACAGCGCGCCGGTCCCACGTCCTGAATGAGGCTATAGGTCGGCCACGGACACAATTATGCAGTCTGCCGGTCCGCCCATCATAGAAAATTTAACACGAAAAAGCGGCCGCGAACTTGATCGCTGCCGCTCAATCGGATCATGTCACGCTTTGAAAAAGCGCGGGAAACGTCAATCAGCGGCTGCCGAATGCCGGACGCGGCGGAGCGGCAATCAGGCCTTCGCGCTGCATCTTCTTGCGGGCCAGCTTGCGAACGCGGCGAACGGCTTCAGCCTTTTCGCGCGCGCGCTTTTGCGACGGCTTTTCATAATAGTCACGCATTTTCATTTCACGGAAGATGCCTTCGCGCTGCATCTTCTTCTTCAAGGCGCGAAGCGCCTGATCAACGTTGTTATCGCGGACAAGTACCTGCACGTCGAATCCCGTTCCTTTGGTTTGTGATCGTTTTCCGCCGGGACACGAATTCTGCCGAACCATGCCTTTCACGGACCAAAAAAGAGTGTTCCGCTGGCCCGCAGGACCAGCGATTAGGGAGCGCCAATAACAGATCGGACTTTCGAAGTCCAGACGGCAAGTGCCGCTGGCCAAAAAAATCCGCAGCCAAGCGGCACCGTCTTGCAAAACATCACCCCTATGCGCATCTCCATCTGCTGCTGCAAGATATTCGCCATGTGTCGAAACACGGATAGAAGCGTGTCGCAAAGAAAGGGACATCGCGCATATCGATCTGTCACAGCTTTTTAGACCTGTGCTGACGCGCTGGATTGAAAGCCGGTCGGAATTTCTTCCCGTTTCTGACATAAGTCAGGATCTACACCCTGCGATCCGGCGTAGAGCAAGCAGCCAGACCTCGCCTGAAGGAGACGATAGGAATGCGCAAATATTCGGTTTTTGCCGTAGCCCGCGAAGCGCTTCGCGCTCACACCGGCTGGAGTGCGCAATGGACATCGCCAGAGCCACGCAAATCCTATGACGTGATTATTATTGGCGGCGGCGGCCATGGTCTGGGGGCTGCTTACTATCTCGCCAAGGAACATGGCATCACCAATATTGCCGTGATTGAAAAAGGTTGGATTGGCGGCGGCAACACCGGGCGCAACACCACCATCATTCGCTCCAACTATCTCTATGAAGAGAGCATGGACATTTACGAGCACTCCCTAAAACTCTGGGAGGACTTGAGCCAGGAGCTTAATTACAATGTGATGTATTCGGCCCGTGGCGTGATGATGCTGTCGCACAATGTGCATGACAAGCAGAGTTTTAAGCGCCATGTTCATGCCAACACGCTCTATGGCATTGATAATGAGTGGCTGACGCCGGAACAGGCCAAGGCCTTCTGTCCGCCGCTGGATATTGCCAAAACCGCCCGCTACCCCATCAATGGAGCCGCCCTGCAACGGCGCGGTGGCACAGCCCGCCATGATGCTGTGGCGTGGGGCTACGCCCGCGCTGCCTCTGATCGCGGCGTGCATATCATTCAAAATTGTGAGGTCACGGCAATCCGCCGTGGTCCTAACGGCGAAGTGACCGGGGTTGAGACCTCCAAGGGCTTTATTGGCGCGAAAAAGATTGGCGTTTCGGCCTCCGGCCATAATTCCATGGTGATGGGCATGGCCGATGTGCGCCTGCCAATCCATTCCACGCCGTTGCAAGCGCTGGTGTCCGAACCGCTGAAGCCGATTTTCCCTTGCGTGGTGATGTCCAACACCGTGCACGCCTATATCTCGCAATCCGATAAGGGCGAGCTGGTGATTGGGGCTGGCACCGACCAGTATAATTCCTATTCCCAGACAGGCGGCCTGCAAATCATCACCCACACGCTGGATGCGATTTGCGAGCTTTTTCCCATCTTCCGCCGCGTCAAGATGATGCGCCAATGGGGTGGCATTACCGACAACACTGCTGACCGCTCGCCGATTCAAAGCGTAACCCCCGTGCCAAACCTGTTTGTCAATTGCGGCTGGGGCACGGGCGGCTTCAAGGCCACGCCGGGGTCTGCCAATCTGTTTGCCCATCTGATTGCCAAGGGAGAGCCGCATGCGCTGGCCAAGGGCCTGACGCTGGATCGGTTCCGCACCGGGCGGTTGATTGATGAAGCGGCAGCTGCCGCTGTTGCGCACTAAAGTGAGATCCGAAAAGTGGGAACCGGTTTTCGGACAAATCGAACGAAAAAACAAAAATTGAGCGGGATTTCGAGATGTTGTTGATCAAATGTCCCTATTGCCAAGAAGAGCGGGCTGAGCTGGAGTTTCACGGTGCAGGCGAGGCGCATATTGTGCGGCCAGCCAATATTGCCGAGATTTCTGATGAGGAATTCGAAGCCTTCTTTTTCTTACGCGATAACCCAAAGGGAATCATCTTTGAGCGCTGGCGGCACCTGCATGGCTGCGGGCGGTTTTTCAATGCCGTGCGCGATACCGTCAGCGACAAGTTTTTGCTGACCTATAAGGCAGGTGAAGCCAAGCCGGATGATGCAGCTGTGCAAGCCCTCATCGACAACAAGGGAGCTGCGCAATGAGCGGTGCCAATCGTATTCCCGGCAAGGGCCGTCTGACGCCCGCCAGAACCGCGCGTTTCACCGTGGATGGCCGCATTCTCACCGCCATTGAGGGTGATAGCGTGGCATCAGCCCTGCTGGCCAATGGCATTCATCTGGTCGGTCGCTCGTTCAAATATCACCGCCCACGCGGCATTCTCACTGCTGGCCCGGAAGAGCCAAACGCGCTGCTCGACATTTCCCGCGACAGTGCGCGGCGTCAGCCAAATGTGCGCGCTCCCGTGCAGGAAGTGTTTGATGGCATGCGCGTGCAGACGCAAAACCGCTGGCCGTCGCTGTCGATGGATATTGGCGCGGTCAATGACCTGCTCTCGCCGTTCTTTGCCGCCGGGTTTTACTACAAGACCTTCATGTGGCCAGCGAGCTTCTGGCATAAGATTTATGAGCCGATCATTCGCCGCGCCGCAGGCCTTGGCGTGGCCCCAACCGAAGACGACACCGATCATTACGCCAACCGCTATGCCCATTGCGACGTGATGGTGGTAGGCGGCGGCGTGGCGGGTCTGACAGCTGCGCTTGCAGCGGCGGAAACTGGCGCTTCCGTGATTATCTGCGATGAACAGCCGGAAATGGGCGGTGCCTTCCATTATGATACGGGTGCCGTGATTGACGGCCAAAATGGCTATGACTGGGCGCAAGCCACCGTGGCCAAATTGAAAGCCATGGACAATGTGACCGTGCTGACCCGCACCACGGCGTTTGGCTATTACAATCACAATTTCCTCGGTCTTGCCGAGCGTGTCACCGACCATATCGCCAAACCCGCCAAGGGCCTTCCCCGCGAACGGCTATGGCAGGTGCGGGCGAAAAAGGTAGTGCTGGCCACAGGTGCCATTGAGCGCCACATGGTGTTTGCCAACAACGACCGCCCCGGCATTATGCTGGCATCGGCTGCGCGCACCTATCTCAACCATTATGGCGTGGCTGTGGGCGCAAAAGTGGCAGTCTACACCGCCCATGATTCGGCCTATGAAACGGCGATTGACCTGAAAAAAGCGGGCGTGCAGGTGGTGGCCATCATCGACTGCCGCCGCAATCCGGGGGCAAGCGTGTTGGCTGACGCCAAGGCCGCAGGCATTGAGGTTTTGAACGAACATTGCGTTCTCGATACCGCTGGACGTTTGCGGCTAAAGTCCATCACCATTGCCAGCAAGGGCGGTTTTGATCGGCGCAAGCTGGCCGTCGATGCGCTGCTGATGAGCGGCGGCTGGACGCCTTCGGTGCATCTGTTCTCGCAATCACGCGGAAAACTGCGTTTCGATGCCGCCAACCAGCGCTTCCTGCCAGATATTTACGTGCAAGATAGTATCTGCGTCGGGGCCTGCAACGGCACGGATGATCTCAGCGACCTGCTGGCGGAAGCCTATTCCGCAGGCGCACGACTGGCAAAAGAAGCCGGCGCAGAAGGCGAAAGCGGCAGCGCGCCAAGCGGTGCCAACGCCTTTGCTTGGACGGGCGGCATGATTGGCGCTGCCGAAGGCGCTGGCCCTGATGATGCCGTGAAAGCCTTTATCGACTTCCAGCACGATGTCTGCGCCAAGGACATTCGCCTGGCAGTACGCGAGGGCATGCATTCCATCGAGCATATCAAGCGCTTTACCACCAATGGCATGGCGTCCGATCAGGGCAAGCTGTCCAACATGCACGGGCTGGCCATTGCCGCCGAAATGCTGGGCAAAGAGATCCCGCAAGTGGGCCTCACCACCTTCCGCGCCCCCTATACGCCCGTAACCTTCGGCACGCTGATCAACCATTCGCGTGGCGACTTGTTTGACCCAACGCGCAAAACCCCAATGCATGATCTGGAAACCTCCCTTGGCGCGGATTTTGAAGATGTCGGCAATTGGAAACGCGCCTGGTACTACCCCAAGCCCGGCGAGGATATGCACGCCGCTGTCAACCGCGAGTGCAAAACCGTTCGCGAGGTTGCGGGCGTGTTCAATGCCTCAACGCTGGGCAAAATCGAGGTGGTTGGTCCAGATGCGGCCAAATTCCTCAACCTGATCTACACCAACCCATGGGATAGCCTCAAACCCGGCAAATGCCGCTATGGCATCATGACCCGCGACGACGGCTTTATCTATGATGACGGCGTGGTCGGACGGTTGGCCGAAGACCGCTTCCACGTCACCACCACCACCGGCGGAGCGGCACGCGTGCTGAACCACATGGAAGATTATCTGCAAACGGAATTCCCGGAGCTAAACGTCTGGCTCACCTCCGCTTCCGAGCAATGGGCGGTGATTGCCGTGCAGGGACCAAAGGCTAGAGAGATTATCGAACCCTTCGTGGAAGGCATTGATATTTCCAACGAGGCCTTCCCACATATGAGCGTGGCTGAAGGCACATTCTGCGGCGTGCCAACCCGGCTGTTCCGCGTGTCGTTTACGGGCGAAGTGGGCTTTGAAATCAACGTGCCCGCCGATTACGGCGCATCGGTGTTTGAAGCCGTGTGGAAGCGCGCAGAAAGCATGGGCGCCTGCCTCTATGGCACCGAAACCATGCACGTGCTGCGCGCCGAAAAGGGCTATATCATCGTTGGCCAAGACACCGATGGCACCCTGACGCCGGATGATGCCAATTACGGCTGGGCGGTCTCGAAGAAAAAGGCCGATTTCGTTGGTATTCGCGGCCTCAAACGCCCCGATCTGGTGAAGGAAGGCCGCAAGCAACTGGTCGGCCTCAAGACCAAAGACCCGAACGACGTGCTGGAAGAAGGCGCACAGATTGTTGCCAACCCCAACCAGCCCAAGCCGATGACCATGCTGGGCCATGTCACCTCGTCCTACTGGTCGGAAAATCTTGGCCAATCGATTGCCATTGCCACGGTGGCCGGTGGCCGGGCGCGGATGGGCGAAACGCTCTATGTGCCGATGCCTGACAAGACAATCGCCGTGGAAGTGACCGACATGGTCTTTTACGACAAGGAAGGAAGCCGCATCCATGGTTGAGCCAATCACCTCCGGCGCCATGTCCGCCACCCGCAAATCGGTTCTTGACGGTGCTTATGGCGGCTCCGCCCATGTGGCGTTGACGCCAGCCGCACCGGCCTCACGCATCTCGCTGCGGGCCGGAGCGGATGCTGTCTCCGGTCTTTCCTCAGCCCTTGGTCTGACCCTGCCGACCGCACCGAAAACCTCCGCCCATGCAGGTCCGCGCCTCGCCTTCTGGCTCGGCCCGGACGAATGGCTTGTCATCGACGAAGACGGTGCGGACCTCATCGCCGCCTGCGCTGCCTCCGGCACCATTCACTCCGCCACCGATGTTTCCCACCGCAATACCGCCATCCTGGTCTCCGGCCCCGGCGCTGTTCAAACCCTCAACGCCGCCTGCCCGCTCGACCTGTCGCTGAAAACCTTCCCCCTCGGCGCCGTCACCCGCACCGTATTCGGCAAGATCGAAATCGTGCTCTACCGGATGAGCGAGGACGCTTTTCGGGTGGAATGCTGGCGGTCCTTTGCCGAATATGCCTTCGGCATGTTGCAGGAAGGGGCGGCGGACGCGGCGTGATCAGGGATGACAGGCTTTAGAGGCTGTCTGGTTTAGACTGAACCACAGGACACAACACTTTAGCTTTGCGTGCTGGGTTCCCCCTCACCCCGCCTCCGCTACGCTCAGCGGACCTCTCCCCGCTGGGGAGAGGAAGCCATAAACGCTGCGGCTCTTTCCTTCTTCTCCCAATCGGGGAGAAGGTGGCGGCAGCCGGATGAGGGGGCGGCGAAGCCGAAAAACCTTTGCGTAGTGTATTTTGGAAATTAACCAGACAGACTCTAGATCTCTTATTTTCATTTGCCTTTCGGGAAATCCGCCACCCTTCTCCTAAGGCAAATTCTAAGGAATAAGCCTTTCCCCACGCAATTGCGCAAACAGGGTGAAAAACGCCTCGTCGGTGGGCTGGTAGCGGTCAAAGCCCATGACGCGGCTCTTGCTCATGTCCGTTACCACTTCAATCGGCCGCCCAAGATCGGCGTCCGTATGCCAGGGCGAGGCCAGGCGCGACAGGTCTTTTTCGATCAGGCCATGGCGCTCTGCAATCTCCCGCCAGATGGCGGCGTCCTCTGCCATCTGCTGCTCCAGCGGCAGGATCGTGCCGTCGAACGGCGCAGGTTCCAGCCCAAACCAATTGGCAATCCGGCCCCACATCCAGCTCCAGCGGAAGATATCGCCATTGACCACATTGAAGGCCTGGTTGCGGCATTGTGGGGTCGTTGCGGCCCAGAGCAATTGTTCGGCCAAAACGCCAGCATCGGTCATATCCGTCAGGCCGTTCCATTGAACGGCAGAGCCGGGGAACCGGAAGGGCCGCCCGGTTTCACGGCAGAGCGTCGCATAGACCGCCAGCGTCGTCCCCATGTTCATGGCATTGCCAACTGCCTTGCCGATCACCGTATGGGGGCGATGCACGCTCCAGGAAAATCCGTCGCGCGTTGCGGCGGCAAACACTTCATCTTCCTGCGCATAATAAAAATTCTCGACATCCAGCCTGCCCTGATCTTCCCGGAATGGTGTCTGCGGCAGAGTACCCTTGCCATAGGCCTCGAAGGGACCGAGATAATGTTTGAGCCCCGTGACCAAGGCCACATGGGCAACGGACCCGGCTGGACGCAGCGCATCCAGCACATTGCGGACCATGGCCGCATTGACCCGGATGTTTTCCGCCTCGCTTGACTGGCGCGCCCATGTCGAGATGAACACCACGTCAGGCTTCACGTCGGAAAGAGCCCGCGCTGTGGCCTCACGATCCTGAAGATCGGCGACCACAGGCTGCATGCCGTCTTTGGCAACCGGCGACCGGGCCAGTCCGTGCACGGCCCATCCCTTCGCCAACAGGAGATCCACCGTCGCGCTGCCAACAATGCCGCTTGCGCCGACAACCAATGCTGATCCAACCATCTTCATGCTCCTTCTGTCTGAAGGCAGACATGTAGGCGCCTCTTGCCTTTAAAAAAGACGGCACCATTTACGGGCCTAGACACCAAAAGGTACCCACCATGCACCCAGGAACGCCCGAAACCGAATGGCGCGAAGATTGTGCGCCGCGCCGCGTACTCGAACTGTTTTCCACCAAATGGACCAGCATGGTGCTGCACACCCTGCATGCCCGCCATGGGGGGACAGCCCGCACCGGCGTGCTGCTGCGCAGCCTGCCGGGTATTTCCAAGAAAATGCTGACCCAGACCCTGCGAGACATGGAGGCCAGCGGCCTGATCTCCCGCCACGTCCAGGCCACCATTCCACCCGCCGTCGAATACCGGCTGACCCCGCTCGGCAGCCGGTTCATCGAGCCGGTCGAGATGCTCTATGCTTGGGGTCGCGACAATGCCGACGCGCTGGATGCGTTGCGACCAAGGCCGGGGTCACGGCGGGAGGGGTAGAGTGGTCGTGGCGGATGTGGTCGCTTGAAGAAAAAACGGGCAAACAAGTCCGACTTTTAATTTCCGATCAGAATATGCTTGATCGCCGTCGCGAAAGGAAGATGCGCAATCTGTCGAATTTCCTCTTCGATTAAAGGACGGCACTCGCCTTCGCCAAATTCGTCAATCATATTCTTCAGATCTTCAGCCGTCTGAATGTAGCCCTCCAGATGCGACCGCCGACTGTCCGCTAGCTTTATTCTATTCAGATTGAAGATTCGGATCGTTTCGCATGCTCGAATACGCTGCCGCTCCGTGAGGTCTTTACGGGGTGCGCATTTGCCGGAGGCATTAAACACAATCAAGTCTTCAGCATCCTCATCATCAGGCTTTACCAGGTCGGCGATGCTGTATGGAGTAGCCTTTTGGTCTTTATGCTTTCCGCAGGAGTCGTTTTCATTGCAGGAACCAAATATATTTCGCCAATCAAATGTTAGAGCTGGATCGCGGCTCCTTTGTACGAAGTGTTCGATATGGCACGCTTTGTTTTCAATATCTTTTTCGCAATAGGCGCATCTTTGACCTTGCATAGCGTTCAACGCCTGCCAAATCTCAGCCTTCTGCACAGAGCTCAAATCACCCCACTGGTGACCTTCGCGGTAGTCAAATGTGCTTAAGCAAGTAGGAGCCTCGCCACGCTCAAGCTTATGCATGTCTGGAATCCGCTTTCTGCTTCAGCGTTGCGCGGTATTTGGCCAAACGAATAAGTCGATCACATTCCAATATAAAAAAATGCTTCTCCCCGTAAAGATCAATCAATTTACCCCTTAATTCCAGAGCCTCTGGTGTATCGTAATAATTTTGTTGAATTAAATCTTTATACTCCCGAAACTCTTTAACGATCGGCAGTGGCGGAAAAGGGTCGACATCCATGACTTGGCTGAGCACATCAGAGCTGGCAACGCCTTTTGTTTGCATATCGACGGAATGACTGATTGTGATGAGCGTACCCGACCCATCTCGATATTCATTTTCAATAATCCTGATGGAAGCATTCTCCACACTGGTCAGAACTTGAGGACTGTGGGTCGTGACAACGAATTGTATGTTGGGAAATGCCTTTCGCATTGTCCCGATAACTCTTTGCTGCCAAGCAGGGTGTAAATGGATATCCACTTCATCGATCAGAACGATCCCGCACGTCTGCTCGATGGCCTCGCGGCCCATATAGCCGTTGAGCCGAACGCAGCGAAAAGCGATGTCAGCCACAAGCGACACCATGGCCCGAACACCGTCGCTCAACATACTAACTGGCATAAAGCCTGCATCGGAATTGAACATCACCAATTCTTCATGCGCAAAACTGTATGAAAACCGCGACCATCCTTCGTTTTCGAGAACAATATCAACAGCATGTTGAATAGCCCCGATACGGTCCGCCATGCTGACAAGTGGCCTTTCGTCCGCAGGCAATTCCATTTCCTGTTGACGCGCCAAGGTCGCTTTCGCCATCCATTGCTGGCATTGGACGAAATTGGACGATGGCGAAAGGCAATCCTCATAACCCATAGTCCGATCTGCGCTGACGACCTGTTTGCGCTCCATGTTCTTGTGGACTTTCCACAAACGGCCAGCGCCGTAATAAGCAACAATTGGAAGAGGAACTTGCTCTGCGGTACGAATTGACGCCTGAAGATGTTCGCCGTACCGAGTAATTTCTGAGGCCGATTTTACAGTGGTCTTGTTCTTCGGCCCTGTCAGCTCCCTGGCAACTTTCATGGATGGAGCGTCGAAAATAGCTTCCAAATAAACCGGATACTGTGTTGCACTTTCTGAAGAGTTGCCCATGCGGACCAGTCGCGCATCGCTTTTGTCTATGCCTTGCGCTTTGCCGCGATCAAATGCGCCAACAAACGTACCAAGTGCCATGGATACGCCATCCAGGACGGAGGTTTTCCCCTGACCGTTGCGTGCAACGATGACAGTAAGTTCATTGTGAAAATCAATAGAGAACCGTTCGAAACGCCGGAAATTTCGAAGCTCGAGATATGTGATTCTCAACATGATTCTCCAGACTTATGCATATCGCCACCATAATTGGATTTGTTGAAAAGGTCTAGAAGTGAGAGCCATCAGCATACCTTGATACAAGCCCCAAATTCCCCCTTCCCCTCATCACCCGTTATGCGCTAGACCATTCCCAGGACCGGTTGTAACGAACCGGTCCCGGAGCGTCGAAACTCCTCGTACAACGGCCCGTGTCGGTCGTTATAAAGACACCCCTCAGCCATAGGTTTGTGGCTGAGGCGGTGGACCATGCCTATATGGTCCCAACACCACCATTCTGTGGCGTCGGGGAGGCCTTGGCGTATGTCCAGAGCTTCGGCTTAAAGGCCAAGGCAGTCGTTTGTACGCGGCTTTCGACCTCCCCGATCACCAGAGGGCAAAATCCTCCGGTGGTCGCTTGGCTCACAAGTGCGGGAGGAATGGACAATGGCCGATTACAATGTCTGGGCCGATCTTTTCAGGACATGGCAATCCACGTCCGATTGGATCAAGGCGGTCGCAATCGTCACACCACCGGCGTTTGCAATGGGGGCGCTGGCACTGCTGCTGCGCTATCGGCTGGCGGCGCACCAGGATCTACCCTGCACCTACCATCTTCTGGAGCCGCCACAGCACCCCGCGCAACCGTCCGAGATGATCGATAGCACGGCTATCGATGCCGCCACCGATCTTCAAAACCGATTGGAGGAAGCGCGTCGCACGCTGATGCAGCAGGGCCGATCCCTGGCGGAAAGAGCGGAGCATAAAAACCCCGAAACGCGGCAGCAGATTGAACAGATCATCCTTGAAGAATACCACCGCAAGTCCGATCCAGCGGATGCGCTTGCCCGCGTTCGGCAATTCGTGATCGATCAGCGAAGGTCGCAGGATCATCGTTCCGAACCGGAGGATTGAAGCCATACAGTCGATGTAAAGTGTCAACGTGTGATTTATGCGCTTTACAAGCCATACAGCACGGTAACATCAATTTCCTTTTGCAATAGTACGGAATTTCCGTATAATCTTTCAACCATGAATACGCCATTCGATCCCGAAAAAGATGCGCTAAACCGGGAGAAGCACAAGCTGCCGCTGTCCTTCGGTAACACGATTTTCGAAGACGATAATCATCTGATCCTGCCCTCCATCCGTCCCGAAGACGGAGAAGAACACTTCAAGGTGATAGGAATGGTCGGCGGCAAATTGTTTACTGGCGTCTTTACGTGGCGGGATAATGAGGCGCGGTTTATATCGGTGAGAAGGAGCAACAAGGGTGAAGAACGAGCCTATCATTCTCCCTGCTGATGCAGCGGACCCAAACGATTTCGATGTGACACCGGAAGCGATGGATCGTGGTCAGCGCGCTCGGCTGATCCGCACCACCAGGACAAAACTTGGTCTGTCACAAGGCGAATTCGCAAACCGGTTTCATGTCCCGGTCGGGACGCTGCGCGATTGGGAACAGGCCCGTGCCACAGCTCCGGATTTTGCCATAGCCTATGTGCGCGTCATTGGCCAATATCCTGAAATGGTCGCAAAGGCCGTGGCATAGGCTCCCATTCCCTGAGCCTATGCCACCTTCAACTTTATAGCTTGCCGCCGCGCTGCTGAATCATCATGAACGTATCATAGGTATATTCCGCCAGCTGCATCCACAGATAGGCTTCCTTCTTGAAGGCGACCTGATCGTCGTAGACTTTCTTGAAATCCGGGTTCTTGGCGGAGATTTCGGCATAGACCTCCATGGACGCTTTGAAGCAGGCGTCGAGAATGTCCTGGCTGAAGGGTTTCAGCGTCGTGCCTTCCGAGACGATTTGTTTGATCGCGACTGGGTTCTTCAGGTCGTATTTCGCCATCATATTGGTATTGGCAAAGGCGCAGGCGTCCTGCAACACGGTCTGGTAGGATTTCGGCAGTTCGTTCCATTTGGCGAGATTGACGAAGGCGTGGATGGCCGGGCCACCCTCCCAGAAGGCGGGGTAGTAGTAATATTTGGCCACCTTGTAGAAGCCGAGCTTGTGGTCGTCATAGGGGCCGATCCATTCGGCGGCGTCGATCGTGCCTTTTTCCAACGCCGGATAGATATCGCCGCCAGCAATCTGCTGCGGCACGCCGCCCAGCTTTTCGATGACTTTGCCCGCCAGACCGGCAATCCGCATTTTCACGCCCTTGAGGTCATCGACAGTGTTGATTTCGCGGCGGAACCAGCCGCCCATCTGCGCGCCGGTATTGCCAGCCACCATGCCATAGAGATTGTGCTTGGCGTAGAATTCGTTGAGGAGCGTATTACCATTGCCCTGATAGAACCAGGCATTGGTGAGCCGCGCATTCAGCCCGAAGGGAATGGCCGTGCCAATCGCAAATGTCGGGTCCTTGCCGACATAGTAATAGGAGCAGGTATGGCACATTTCTACCGTGCCAGCGCCAACCGCATCGGCGGCCTGTAGGCCCGGCACCACTTCGCCCGCCGCAAACACCTGGATGGTGAAATTGCCATCGGTTGCCGCCGCCACTCGAGCCGCAATATCCTCAGCGCCGCCATAAATCGTATCCAGCGATTTGGGGAAGGACGAGGTCAGTCGCCAACTGATTTTCGGTGCCTGCTGGGCAATGGCGGGTGCTGCCAATCCAACCGCTCCAAGCGAACCGACGCCTGCGACACCGGCCTTCTTCAAAAATCCACGACGATCCATAGAGTCCTCCCGATTGAATGCTGATTCCCCTTACCATTCCCCTCCAGGAAGGCAATTCGAAGGTAATCATGTTGGCAAGGCGGTGACAAGCGGGCAGCCTTATCAGTTTAGGCTAAAGTTGAAGACAGATGAGGCCTATCGTTGACTTGGGCAGCAAACGGCGCAAAACAGATGTTCAGAACGCTATTCCGGAGCCATCAATGACCAAGCCGCTTGTCGCCATTCCCGCCGATTTCCGTGCCATTGAAGGCTCCAATTGGCATTGCGTGTTGGACCAATATGTCAAGGCGACCCTGACCGTGGCCGGGGCCATGCCGGTTATTATTCCCGCCCTGGAAACCGGCGCGGATATCGAGGCGGTGCTTGACCGGGTGGATGGCGTGGTGATTTCCGGCTCGCCCAGCAATGTCCATCCCTCGCTCTATGGACGCAAAGCCCGTGACAGCGACGGCCCCTTCGACCACGCCCGTGATGCGACCTCGCTGCCGCTGATCCGCCGCGCCATCGAGCGTGGAATTCCGCTGCTGGCCATCTGCCGGGGTATTCAGGAGCTGAACGTGGCGCTGGGCGGCACGCTGGCCTCGGAAATCCAGGACCAGCCGGGCACCTGGGATCATCGCAAGCCGCCGACCGCCGACCGCGACCTCGCCTATTCCATCCGCCAGCCGGTGGAGGTGCGCGAAGGCTCCTGCATCGCCCGCTATCTCGGCACAGCAGGGACAATTCAGATCAACTCCCTGCACCGCCAGGCGATTTCCGATCTCGCCCCAAGGCTCCAGGCCGAAGCGCTGGCCGATGACGGCACAATCGAGGCCGTCTCTGTCATTGATGCCAAGGGTTTTGCTGTCGGCGTGCAGTGGCACCCGGAATATTGGGCGGAAACGGATGCCCCGTCCCGCGCCCTGTTTGAAGCATTCGGCGCGGCGGCCAGGGAGTATGCAGCAGTGAAATCCCTCGCCGCCTGAGGTTACTTCTTCACTGGCGTTTCCGGCACGGGTGTCTTGACCGTACCGTTTTCAAACCAGCCGATCAGGTTATCCGCCACCAGATCGGCCATGGCATTGCGGGTCGGCACCGAGGCCGAGGCGACATGCGGCAGCAGCGACACATTGGGCAGATCGAGGAATTCCGCCGGTACTTTCGGTTCCTCGTAGAACACATCCATTCCGGCGGCGGCAATCGTGCCATCCTTCAAGGCTGAGATCAGCGCTGGTTCATCGACGCTCCAGCCACGCCCGACGCTGATGAACACGCCGTTCGGCCCCAGCGCCTTCAGCACCTCGGCATTGATCGCCTTGTGGGTTTCCGGCGTTTTCGGCACAATGCAGATCAGCGTATCGACGGCTGCGGCCAGATCCGTCAGCGAGGCATGGTAATCGTAGGGAACGCCGGGCTTGGGGCTGCGGGTATGGTAGCTGATCTTCACCTTGAAGGGTTGTAACCGGCTGGCGATTTCACCACCGATCCGCCCCAATCCATAAAGCCCGACATGGCGGCCCCGCAGCGACAGCGGTGACAGCGTGAACGGTCCCTCATTCTGCCAGCGCCCGGCCCGCAGATAGCTTTCCGCCTGATGGAACTGCCTGATCGTGTTGAGCAGCAGCGCAATCGTCGTATCGGCCACTTCATCATCCAGCACGTCAGGCGTGTTGGTAACGATAACATTTTTAGACGCAGCTTTTGCCACATCCACCCCGTCATAGCCGACGCCGAAATTGGCAATGATTTCCAAGTTCGGCAGGCTTTCGATCAGCGCGTCCGGCACGGCACCGGCAATGGCAATCCCCCGCACACGGGCGGCGTCAGCATCGCTTAACGCAACCGGCTGGCCGGGCGGGGTCTGCACCAGTTCAAAACCAGGCTGCAAACGTTCCAACACGCGCGGATGAATTTTTCCGGGAATGAGAATTACGGGCTTATCGGTCATAGGATCAAATCTCTATTCGTCTCGATGTTTAACGGGGCCAGTCGATTGGCGGATACGCATTTCAGGCTTGATAAGGTGAATACCATCAGGCTCATGACTGCCCGCCAGCTTATCCAGAAGCGCGCGCGCCGCAAGCCTGCCCACCTCCGCCTGTCCGTTTGACACAGTGGTCAGTGCCGGTGTCGCGATCGATGCTTCTTCCAGATCGTCGTAGCCGGTGACGGATATATCGCGGCCCGGCACCAGCCCGGCACGCGATATGCCATTCATCAACCCGATAGCGACCAGATCGTTCCAGCACACCGCCGCCGTCGGCTTTTGTGGCAGCGACAGAAAATTCACCGCCGCCTCGAAACCACCCTGTTTGGTGCGCGGTCCGGGAAGGCGCAGATTAGGATCGACGGCAATGCCCGCCTTACGCAAGGCGTTGACATAGCCCTGATAGCGGTCGCGCCCGGTCGAGGTCTGATCGGTGCCACCGACCATGGCGATGACGCGGTGACCAAGGCCAATCAGGTGGTTGGTGGCCAGCGAAATGCCATAGGTATCGTCGCCGCGATAGGTCGGCAGGGCCAGGCCGTCCATGGAGCGGGCAATCAGAATAGCGGGCATGCCATTATCTTCGGCCAGCATAATATCTTCCGGCGGCGAACCGATGGCAGGTGACATGATCACGCCGTCACCGCCCAGTTGCAGCAGCGTCTCGATGAAGGTCCGCTGCTTTTCCACCGAATCGTAGTGGTTGGACAGAATGAACGTCTGGCGGCTGCGGTCCAGCTCGCTTTCGATAGCTTTCAGAATTTCGCCGTAAAACGGATTCATGATGTCATGGACGACGACACCGATAATGCCGGAGCGCGAAGTGCGCAGGCTGGCGGCGCGACGGTTATAGATATAGCCGAGCAGCCGGGCCTGGTCCTTGATCTTTTCGCGTGTATCTGCTGCCACCAGCGGACTATCGCGCAAAGCGAGCGATACCGTGGCGGTAGACAGGCCGAGACTTTCGGCAATGGTCGATAGTTTGATCTTTTGCGCCACGGCTCCCCCCTCTGCCGGACGTGAACAGGCCGGCTTCAACGCATTTAAACAGTTTAATTAAAACGTTGAACGCGCCGTGGCAAGGGCAGATGCACGGGCTCCTTCGATCAGTCAGCCAGGGGTTCGTCGGCCAGGTCGGGCCGTTGTGCGTCGGCAGGCGCCAGCAGATTGGCATCGACGGCGGCAAGCAGTTTCATCAACACTTTCACCTGCTTGCTGCTAAAGCCACGGGTAGCGTGGCGCTCCACCGCAACATTGGCATCGGCGATCTTTTCCACCGTAGCCCATCCTATTTCTGTCAGGAACACTTTCGTCTGGCGGCCATCGGCATCCGAGCCGCGCCGTTCGACAAAGCCCTGCGCCTCCATGCGCCCGATGGTGCGGGTCATGGTCGGCGCTTTGACTCCCAGGCGTTGCGCCAAAAGACCGGGCGTCAGCCCTTCCTCTTCGGCCAGCAGCAGCACCACACCCTCCTGACCGGAATAAAGCCCGCTGCCGGTCAAAAGCCGCGTCTGCACCGTGCGAAAACTGCGTGACGCCTGGGTGATTGCCATGCCCAGCTCGCCACTCACGCCAAGTTTCGCCTGCTTCCCCTCGTCTTTCGACTTGCCGGATTTCTTCTTTTTCTCGGTCTTGTCTTTTTTAGCCATGCTAACCCCCGGCGATCTAAAGAAAGCGCTGTTGTCACAGGCGCTCATGTCACGCATATGATGCATAGACAAAAACAGGCCAGTAAACCAGATGCCCCATCCAGAACCGCATTTCGAGTGCAACGATCCGGCTCTTTCGCCCGCCGAAAGGGCCAACTGGATTGCCGTCCTGCCGCTCGGCGCCCATGAGCAGCATGGCCCGCATCTGCCTTTCGAGACCGACACGATCATTGCGCAGGGGGTTGTGGACCAGCTGATCTCAGCCCTGCCCGACACACTGCCCGTCACCTTTCTGCCCGTCGAGCCGGTCGGCTATTCCGTCGAGCATATGGATGTATTCGGCACGCGCACGCTTACCTTTAACGAGGCCGTGGAGCGCTGGCTCGGCATCGCCGAAACCCTGAGCGGCCAGGGCATTCGCAAGCTGATGATGCTCAACGCCCATGGCGGCAATTCGCCCTTGATGACCGTGGTCGCCACTGAGGCGCGGGTCCGGTTCAATATGCTGGCCGTGGCCACCAGCTGGACGCGCTTCGGCCAACCGGAAGGACTGATCCGGCCGCAAGACAAGGCCAT
Organism: Agrobacterium vitis; assembly: GCF_013426735.1. Classification (NCBI taxonomy): domain Bacteria; kingdom Pseudomonadati; phylum Pseudomonadota; class Alphaproteobacteria; order Hyphomicrobiales; family Rhizobiaceae; genus Gillisella; species Gillisella vitis. The sequence continues at coordinate 1,080,100 of NZ_AP023272.1, read as the reverse complement.
CGACATTCATGGCGGCGACATCGAAACCTCGGTCATGCTGGCATTGCGTCCGGACCTGGTGGCGATGGACAAGGCTCAGAATTTCTTGTCCCGGCAAAGCGAGTTTGCTGCCCGCTTCACCCATTTGCGCGCCTATGGCCCGCATGCCTTCGGCTGGAAAATGGCGGACCTCAATCCGCTGGGCGTCGCCGGAAATGCCAGCGTGGCAACGACAGAAAAAGGCGAAAACCTGCTTTCCCATGCCGTTCACGGACTTGTGGAGCTCCTGTCGGATATCCATGACTTTGATATCGAGAAAGCCTTTGAACTGCCACCCCACTCGTCCTATATGGGGTAATATAGTTACAGGGCGGCGCGATGCTGCCTTCCAATCATCGAGGTTCCCATGAGTGAAGCAGCCGTAAAACCCACACCCGTTACCGTGCTGACCGGCTATCTCGGCGCAGGCAAGACCACGCTTCTCAACCGGATTCTGTCGGAAAACCACGGCAAGAAATACGCTGTCATCGTCAATGAATTCGGTGAAATCGGCATCGACAATGATTTGATCGTCGAGTCGGACGAAGAAATCTATGAGATGAACAATGGCTGCGTCTGCTGCACGGTGCGCGGCGATCTGATCCGGGTCGTCGAAGGACTGATGCGCAGGCCTGACCGTTTCGACGGTATCATTGTCGAAACCACCGGCCTTGCCGATCCGGTGCCTGTCGCCCAGACCTTCTTCATGGATGACGATGTGCGTGCCAAGACCGAGCTGGATGCCGTCGTTGCCCTTGTGGATGCCAAGCACCTGCCGCTGCGCCTGAAAGACAGTCGCGAAGCCGAAGACCAGATCGCCTTTGCTGATGTCGTGGTTATCAACAAGGCCGATCTCGTCACCCATGAGGAATTGCACCGGATCGAAGATATCGTCCGCGCCATCAATCCCTCGGCCCGGATCTACACCACCACCCGCTCTGGCGTGGACCTCTCGAAAGTGCTGAACCAGGGCGCCTTCAACCTGGAACGGGCGCTGGAAAACGATCCGCACTTTCTGAGCCATGAGGACGACCATGTCTGCGGCCCTGATTGCGACCATGACCATGGACACGATCATCATCACGACCACGGGCATGACCACCACGACCATGATCATGGGCATGACCATGGTCATGGACATCACCACCATGACCACGGTCCCTCGCCTATTCATGATGTGACCGTCACTTCGATATCGCTACGCGGTGGCGAAATGAACCCGGATCGCTTCTTCCCCTGGATTCAGAAGGTCACGCAGACCGATGGTCCGAATATCCTGCGCCTGAAGGGCATTATCGCCTTCAAGGGCGATGCCGAGCGCTATGTGGTGCAGGGTGTTCACATGATTATCGAGGGCGACCACCAGCGTCCCTGGAAAGATGGCGAAAAGCATGAAAGCCGCCTGGTGTTCATCGGCCGGGACCTGGACCGTGAAAAGCTGGAAAACAGCTTCAAGGCCTGCGAGGCCGCGGCATGAAGCTTATCCCTTCCCTGCTGCCAAACCCTGACAACCATACCGGAAAGACTGCCTGATGCCGACTGTTGCCCCGCTCGATCTGGAAGGCCACGTACTGACCGCGGCCTTCCTTGGAGACATTCCGGTTTTCGTCACTGCGGCTGGCGCCGTTCACCGCCTGGATGGCGGCGAGCAGGTCACCGAAACCGGGTCGGGCCTGCTGACCGCCATCAAGGACGACCATAACCAGACGCTTTTGACCGGCGGCGAGGACGGCAAAGTGCTGCGCATCGCTCATGATGGAACGGTCACGGAACTGGCGCACGTGCCACGCAAGTGGATTTCCGTGGTCGCAGCCGGACCGCAAGGCGCGGTTGCCTATGGTTATGGCAAATCCGCCTTCGTACGCTTGGCAAGCGGCGCGATACATCCCTATGAAGAGGAGCGCACGGTCGAGGGTCTTGCCTTTGCCCCCAAGGGCTTGCGCATCGCCATTTCCCGCTACAATGGCGTGACGTTGCGCTTTGCAGCAGCGGAAGGCAAGCCAGTCGATCTGGAATGGAAGGGCGCCCATACTGGCGTCAGTTTTTCGCCCGACAACCGCTTCGTCGTCACCACCATGCAGGAAAATGCCCTGCATGGCTGGAAGCTGGATGGTGCCGGCAGTGATACCCGCCATATGCGCATGACCGGCTATCCCGCTAAGGTCAAGTCAATCTCCTGGTCGGCCAAGGGCAAATGGCTCGCCTCGTCAGGTGCCCCTGCTGCGATCGTCTGGCCCTTTGCCTCCAAGGACGGCCCAATGGGCAAGGCCCCGCAGGAGCTGGGCACACGCGCCAATATCATGGTCACCCAGGTCGCCTTCCACCCCGCAGAAGAGGTGCTGGCCATTGGCTATATCGACGGCATGGTGCTGGCGGTGCGCCTGGCCGATGGCAAGGAGGCGCTACTGCGCCGCCCGGGCAACGGTGCAATCACCAGCCTCGGCTGGAGCGCCAGCGGCAAGCTGCTGGCCTTCGGGTCTGAAGCTGGCGATTGCGGCGTGATAGATATCTCCGGCTGATCTCAAGTAAAAAACAACTATACCAAGAAAACCAGGGCTAATGCCCTGGTTTTTTATTATTTAAATCAACTAGATTCAAATTTTAAGGAAAACATAACCAACCGGAAACTAAAAGAAATATGCTTTTTAAAGCGCTCTTGAAAAATAAGCGATGTGTTCAATTTTAGACCATAACCTGGCCACATCACCTCGACGCTTTCGTCCGCGTGATCTGCTCCTCCCGACATCACTTTCTGCGGACCACAACTATGAAGCTCAGCATATCCTCCACGGTGATCATTTCCGGCGTGATCCTTGCCGTCGGAGTCGTCATCACACTCGCAACAGCCATGCAGACCCTCCAGCGGCTGAAGGTTAACGGACCGATCTATCAGCAGATCATCGACAGCAAGGACCTGATCGCCGATATCCTGCCGCCGCCGCTGTATCTGGTCGAGGCTTATTCCCTGATCAATGAGTCAGCGCTTCAGCCGGATATGGCCGCTATCAATATCGACCGCCTGAAACTGCTGAAAAGCCAGTATCAGGAGCGCCGGGACTATTGGAAAGGCACGACGCTACCCGATACGTTGCGCAGCAAATTGCAGCAGGACGTTCTGGTCAAGGGCGATGCATTCTGGGCGCAGATGGATCAGTCCGTCGTTCCGGCCCTGACCGGCCAAAACCCGCTTGAACTGAAAACAGCCCTCAACGAATTGAAAACGCGCTTCCATGTCCATGAAGCCGCCGTCAACGAACTTGTCGATATGGGCAATGTATATGGCAAGAGCCGCGAAACCAAAGCTGCCGCCGAGACCGCATCACGCGAAACCATCAGCTATACGCTGGGGGGGACGCTGATCCTCCTCAGCCTCGCCTCCATTCTCATCGTTCAACGCCGCGCCCTGTCGCCGCTGCGCCATATGACCACGGCGATGACCGCCATGGCCCATGGCGACCTCGATACGCCTCCTCCCTATGGCGACCGCACTGATGAAATCGGCGAAATCGCCCATGCGCTGTCGATCTTTCGCGATGCCGGTCTGGAAAAGCGCCGCCTGGAGCAGGAGGCCGATGCCAGCCGCGCCAGCACGGAAGAGCAGCGCCGGCAGCGCGAGACTGAGCGCGCCGCCGAGGCGCAAGCCCTGCGACGCGTGGTCGAAGAACTTGGCGACGGTCTGCACCGGTTGGCCGAGTGTAACATGCGCACCACGCTAGACACGCCGTTCGATGCCCGGTTCGACACTCTTCGCAGCGATTTCAACGACTCCATCCTGACGCTTCAGACCACTCTGAAGCAGGTTCTCGATGAGACCGGCTCTCTGCAAACCAATAGCCGCGAGATGCGGGACGCCGCCGACAGCCTGGCCAAGCGCACCGAGCAACAGGCCGCCGCCCTTGAAGAAACCGCAGCAGCGCTCGAAGAGGTTGCCTCGACCGTGAAGGCCTCCACCACAAGAACCCGCGAAACCCGCAGCCTGGTGAGAGATGCCCGTGACTGCACGACGTCCTCCAATGAGGTGGTCAACAATGCCATTACCGCCATGCAGCGAATTGAAAGCGTCTCCCGTGAGATCGGCACGATCATCGGCGTGATCGATGAGATCGCCTTCCAGACCAACCTTCTGGCGCTGAATGCCGGTGTGGAAGCAGCCCGCGCCGGGGAAGCCGGCAAGGGCTTTGCCGTCGTGGCCCAGGAAGTACGTGAACTTGCCCAGCGCTCGGCAGGCGCTGCCAAGCAGATCAAATCGCTGGTGGATCGTTCCAGCACGGAAGTGGCAAGCGGCGTGAAACTGGTGGGAACTGCTGGCGACGCCCTGACCCAGATCGGCGGCTTTGTCACCAAAATCGACGATAATATCGATGCCATCACCAAGGCCGCAGAAGAACAGGCTATAGGCCTTCAGCAGATCAGCAGTTCGGTCAACAGTCTCGACCAGATGACCCAGCAGAATGCTACCATGGTCGAAGAAACCAATGCCATCAGCCAGACACTGGCCGACGGCGCCATCTCGCTGGCAGCCCTCGTCAACCGCTTCCAACTGCCGGCAACCCCCATGGCCCGGGCGGCGTGAGACGAACGGCGATCGAAAGATCATCTTTCCTGTAAGCCAGTCTTCGGCCTTTACCCAAATCAAGCGCTCAGAGACAAAAATGGCGGCCACTTTAGCCGCCATTTTCCTATATATCTTGATGAGGTTTAGAAGCGGTAGGTGACACCGGCGCCGATCAGCCATGGATCGAGCTTGGCCGTGCCCTTGACCTTGGAGCCGCCAACGGTCGCTTCGAAATCCGGACGCAGATAGTATTTCTTGACGTCGAAGTTGACGCCCCACTTGTCATTGATCATGTAGTCGAAACCGACCTGAACGGCGGCACCGAAGGTATTCTTGACATCGAGCTTGGTGGCGGAACCGGTCGCTGACTGATTGTAGAACATCGTATAGTTGACGCCCGCGCCAACATAGGGCTGGAACTTGCCGAAATCGGTGAAGTGATATTGCAGCGTTACCGTTGGCGGCAGGATCCAGACCTTGCCGAGCTTGCCCAGGCTACCGATCGAGCCCCCGGCATTGACGTTCGCTGAAGTTGTGCCGAGAATGAGTTCGGCAGCGATGTTGCGATTGAAGAAATAGCTGAAATCGACTTCCGGCGTGACGCTGTTGCTGTAGGACAGATCGGAACCGCCAATGCCATCCACCGAGCCGCCATCATTGGGTACCACGGCCAGCGCACGGGCGCGGACCTGCCAGGGGCTGTAGGGCGTCAGCAGCGATTCGGCTTGCGGAGCGCTTGCCGCCGGTGTCAGATCCGCCGCAGAGGCCAGAGGCGTCGCCAAAGACAGCGATGCGAAAGCAAGGGGCGCAAGCGCTATCAAGCCAAGGGTGCGGTTCGTTGACATGTCGTCTCTCCTTTATCGATTGATCAGCAGGTCCCCCTGCTGCATTGCAACCGATTATCGGTGACCGGACACCACCGTCCTTGAGACAAATCAAGAAAAGACAACCTTACGACAGGCCGCCAGTATTCAAGGATGAAGTGTGGCTTCCATGCATCATCTTTTTGATTCTTATCAATTTTTCTTCGAACAAGACCATCCTCCGTCCAGACCTCAAAGAGGTGGCCCACATGCTCGCGTCAACCGGCAAAGGAAGGGTTATTTTCCATCGCCGCTTCCTATCACCCACTTGTGAGGACCCGGGCGGCGATTGGAGCGAGACAAGTCCTTTTCTGTCACGGAACTGTTAAAAACGCTTCTTATCGTCTTGCCACTCCGCCGATGTCAGCTTCCCCATCGCGGATCCTCGTAAAGGATATGGTCATGCCTCTTCATCCTCGGCAGCTAAACATGTGTGCCGGTTCAATTCTCATGTCTGCGTCTCTCTGTCTCATCCCCACCGCCTCGGCGGCGGCTGAGGTCAACACGGCAACGCCGATCAAGCATCTGGTGGTGATCTTCCAGGAAAACGTCGCCTTCGACCATTATTTCGCGACCTATCCGAAGGCTGCCAATGTCAAGGGTGAGCCCGCCTTTACCGCCACGCCGCAGACGCCTGCCGATATCGATACGCTGGCACATGCCGGCCTGCTGGAGGACAATCCGAACAAGACCAATCCGGGCAATGGCCCGGATGCCACCGCCCCATTCCGTCTCGATCGCACCCAGGCGGCCACCAATTCGCAGAACCATGGCTATACCGCCGAACAGGCCGCCTATGACGCTTTCGCCATGGACCTGTTTCCCGCCAATACCGGGCGCGGCACCAAGGGTGCTGCCGGTGCCTTTGGCACCAAAGGCCAGGTCATGGGCTATTATGACGGCAATACCGTTACGGCGCTGTGGAACTACGCACAGAATTTTGCCCTGAACGACCGGTCTTTCTCCACCAATTTCGGCCCCTCCACCCCCGGCGCCATCAACCTCGTGTCAGGCCAGACCAATGGTGTGACCCTGCCGCCCGGCTACACGCTGGAAAAGGACGGCACCTATGCCAAGGGCGAAGTCGTGCCTGATGGCAATGGCGGCTGGACGATGATTTCCGATCTCGACCCCACCGGCGACGTCTGCTCGAAAGGTCAGACGGCGCTGATGACCGGCCGCAATATCGGCGACCTCCTGAACGACAAGGGCCTGACCTGGGGCTTTTTCGAGGGTGGCTTCGATCTGACGCTCAACAATCCCAATGGCACGACCGGTTGCAAACGCACGACGACATCGGCAATTACCAAGGTCGATGAGGTGGATTATATTCCCCACCACCAACCCTTCCAATACTATCCCTCGACCGCTAATCCCCAGCATATCCGCCCGAGTTCGGTCGCCGCCATCGGCACCAGCCAGGACGGCGGCGCCAACCACCAGTATGACATCAATGACTTCTACGCAGTGCTGAGCAACGGCACTCTGCCCGCCGTCAGTTTCCTGAAGGCGCCCGCCTATCAGGACGGCCATGCTGGCTATTCCGATCCGCTAGATGAGCAGGAATTCGTTGCCAATGTCGTCAACAAACTCCAGCAATCCCCGGAGTGGAAGGACACCGCAGTGGTGTTGCTTTATGACGATTCCGACGGCTGGTACGACCACACCCATAACGTCGTCAATCCGTCCAGCATTCCAGTCAAAGGCTATGACGTGCTTGACGGTGCTGCCTGCGGCACCGGAACTCCCTTGCCCGGCGTCAATGGCCAGCCAGTCCAGGGCCGTTGCGGCTATGGCACCCGTCAGCCATTGCTGGTGATCTCGCCTTATGCCAAGCAAAACTATGTCGATCATACCCTGACCGACCAGACCTCGGTCATGCGGTTTATCGAGGATAACTGGATGGCTGGGCAAAGGCTGGGCGGAGGCTCCTTCGATGCCATCGCCGGTTCCTTGAACGGCATGTTCGATTGGTCCCATGCCCGCAGCGATACGCTGATCCTCGATCCGAAGACCGGCCTAAAAAGCTAGAGCGGACAAACCGAGAGCAGCTGTTCATGGCAGTGTTTGACAAAAAATCCCGCCTGCCGCTGCTGGCGCTGGCCCTGCTGAGCCTTGCCTTCGCAGGCTTAGGCTGGGCGGCCCAGACATTGGCGGAACCCCCGACACAGGCCGAAACCGGCGCACCCGACCAGCTCAGCGCCGTGGCACAATTGGGCAAAGCGCTGTTTTTCGACCAGAGCCTGTCGGGCAGCGGCAAGATGTCCTGTGCCACGTGCCATGATCCGGGCCATCACTACGCCCCAGCCAACACGCAAGCCGTACAGAGGGGTGGACCCGATCTCAACCTTCCGGGTATCCGCCCCGTGCCAAGCCTTGCCTACAAGATCGCCACGCCTGCCTTCTCTGTGGGCGTGGAAAATGCCGCCGAGGAGGCGCAGGAAGCCTCGCCGATGGCAGAAGCTTCCGGTACAGCACTTGCCGCGCAAACCACCCCGGTGGCCGGGCCGGTCGCTGGCCAACCTCTCGTCAAAGCCGTGGCCGCCGCCGACAATGCCGTTCCCCAGGGTGGCATGTTCTGGGATGGGCGCGCTGACAGTCTGGAAGACCAGGCGCTTGGGCCGCTTTTATCGCCGTTTGAAATGGCCAATAGCGATGCGCAGGCGCTCTATGACAAAATCAAAGCCGGATATGGCGCGCAACTGACGGCCTTGTTCGGCAAACAGGTTGCGGAGGACCAATCCATGGCCTTGTCGGAAGTCGGCTTTGCTCTCGCCCGCTATCAGGTGGAAGACCCGTCCTTCCATTCTTATTCCAGCAAATATGATGCCTATCTGCGCGGACAGGTGCGGCTTACCCCGGCTGAGCAGCGTGGGCTCGCCTTGTTCGACGATCCGAAAAAAGGCAATTGTGCCTCCTGCCACCTGGACAAAATGGGTGGAGACGGACAGATGCCGGCATTTACCGATTACGAATTCGAGGCGCTCGGCGTGCCGCGCAATCCTGATATTCCCGCCAATGCCGACAGGCTCTATTTCGATCTCGGCATTTGCGGACCAATGCGCCACGACGAATTTTCCGCCCAGCCGCAAAATTGCGGGTTGTTCAAGACCCCGACCCTGCGCAATGTCGCTGAGCGCGGCGTCTATTTCCACAATGGCGTCTATCGCACGCTGGAGGACGCCACTCGCTTTTACGTGGCCCGTGACACCGATCCAGCCAGCATCTATCCGAAAAAATCGGATGGCAGCATCGACAAGTTCAACGACATGCCAGAAGCTTATCGCGGCAATATCGATGTGATAGATGCGCCCATGGACCGCAAGCCCGGCCAACCGCCCGCATTGAACGAGACGGAAATCAGGGATGTCGTGGCTTTTCTGAAAACACTGACGGATGGGTGGGGTGCGCAGCAACGCTAGGCCGCCGCTCTGCATTGCTGCGCACCATCCTCGATCTCACAGTCTATCCAATAATCGCCGCTGGCCGGCTGCAAATGGCAATTTCTGTGCTTCCGGTGCTCACGTACTTTGAGTACGCTCCGCTCCGGTTCTCGAAATAACCATTTTCGCCAGCCCAGCAGCAATTCTTGAACAGACTGTGACTGGGACCGAGGACGTATTCATAAGCCCCTTATGCCGCCTTGCGACGGGCCGGTGCGGTCAGCTTGCGACCGGAGGCCGAAATCATGCCGACAGCGCCGTCCAGCCAGCCGTGGACCAGTTCCAGCGCCAGAAAACGGTCGCGGGCAAACGGTCCCGGCATGACAAGATGCATGGTTTTTGCGGCAAAAAAGCCGAAGCGCTCGTAATAAGCGGCATCGCCGACCAGCAGCACGGCACCGTGACCACGGGTCTTGGCTTCCATCAGGGCGGCGCGCATCAGCTGCGAGCCAACGCCCTTGCCTTCATGCGCGGCATCGACGGCCAACGGCCCAAGCAGCAGCGCATCGATAACCTGGCCTTCAGCATTGACGCCAGCCTCAATATTCCACAGGCGCACGGTGCCGATTACATGGCCCTTGCGGTCACGCGCCACCAGCGCCAGCCCTTCGGCGGGTACTCGGCCACGACGGATCTTTTCAGACGACTTCGTGCGGCGGTCCGGCCCCATGGCGCGGTCCAGCAAGGCCTCGCGCGCCACGACATCGGCGGGGGTTTCAGCGTCGATCTTGAAGGCAGGCTGCGCAAAAAAAGCGCGCACGGTGTTGATAACAGCGGTCATGGCGACCTCCTGTGCAAAAGAGCGTTCAAATGGTGAGAGAGCTATCCTGCCGGGCTATTCAGCCGGCAGGATAGAGCATTCCAGCAAAAGTGTGGCGCGGTTTTGCGCCCGCAAATGCGAAAATACTCTTGTTCAGATCACATAGGCTTTCAGCGGTTCGAAACCGTTGAAGGCCACCGCCGAATAGGTGGTGGTATAGGCACCGGTGCCTTCAATCAGCACGTCATCGCCAATGGTCAGCGACAGCGGCAGCGGATACATGTTCTTTTCATACATGACATCAGCGCTGTCGCAGGTTGGGCCAGCCAACACGCAGGGCTCCATTTCGTCGCCGTCATGGGCCGTGCGGATCGGGTAACGGATCGCCTCGTCCATGGTTTCTGCCAGACCGCCGAACTTGCCGATGTCAAGGAACACCCAGCGATGGGCGTCATTGTCGGACTTCTTTGAGATCAGCACCACTTCCGCCTTGATCACACCGGCATTGCCAACCATGCCGCGACCGGGCTCGATGATGGTCTGCGGAATGTTGTTGCCGAAATGCTTCTTCAGCGAGGCATTGATGGCCTGGCCATAGGCTTCAGCAGACGGAATGTCGCGCAGGTACTTGGTCGGAAAACCACCGCCCATGTTGACCATTTGCAGGTAGATGCCCTGCTTGGCCAGCTGTGCGAACACCCGCTTGGCGTCGCCCAGTGCTGCATCCCAGGCATCGACCTTGGTCATCTGCGAGCCGACATGGAAGGACACGCCGAAGCTTTCCAGACCATGCTGGTGGGCATAGACCAGAACATCGACGGCCATCTGCGGCACGCAGCCGAACTTGCGCGACAAAGGCCATTCGGCACCGTCACCATCGGTGAGGACGCGGCAGAACACACGGGCGCCGGGGGCGGCACGGGCGATCTTTTCGACTTCCTCATGGCTATCGACAGCAAACAGGTTGATGCCGAGCGCATGCGCCTTGGCAATATCCCGTTCCTTCTTGATGGTGTTGCCAAACGAAATCCGCTGGGCAGTCGCACCGGCAGCAAGCGCCATTTCGATTTCGGCCACGGAGGCGCAATCGAAGTTGGAGCCGAGCGATGCGAGCAGCGACAGGATTGCCGGCTCCGGGTTTGCCTTGACGGCATAGTAGATGGCGCTGTCTGGCAGGGCGTGGCGGAATGCGCCATAATTATCGCGCACGACATCAAGATCCACAACGAGGCAAGGGCCTTCAGGACGCTGGGTGTTGATGAAGTCGAGGATGCGGGCGGTGGTCATGGCGATCCCTTCCATAGTAAAAAGGTTACCGGAACCCAAAAGTTCCGGATGGACAAAGTGCGCCGAGACCTCGCTCGAAACCAGTCGGTGGAGACACTGGTACCGTACGAACGCTCTAACGCGGGCGATGGATCAACGCCCTCTTGCCTGAGAGCATCAATCCGCTTTGTCTGCCATGGATTGGTAGGGGAACCCGACCGCACTTCCGGCAATGATGGTGTGCCTCTTCAGTGACCCCGGCTGATGGAAAGCCGGCAGAGACTAGAAAGGCCCGCACCGTCGTTGCTTCAAGGTGTCCTCGCATTTCCCGGTTGGCCGGGATAACGACTGGAGGGGTTAATTCCAGGTACCTTACCGATTTCCTCACCACATCGAGGATCGGCGGACACCCACAGGCACGTGCGACTTTGGGCAAGACGGAGATAAGAAAACTCGCCGTCATAATCAAGCGGTTTTTGCAAGCCCGCTTCATTTTTTTATGTGTTTTATTATTGAACGAAGTGAGACTATTGTTCACCACCCATCAAAACAATCCGAAGAGGCCCTCTTGGACACCCTGACCCGCATCCGCGCTTTCATCGATGTCGTTGAAGCGGAAGGCTTTTCTGCCGCCGCCCGCAAGACCGGGCGCTCCAAGGCGCTGCTGTCAAAATATGTCCGCGAGCTGGAGGATGAATTGGGGGCACTGCTTCTCAATCGCACCACACGGCAGTTTTCGATGACCGAGGCCGGTCACACCTATTATCGCAGCGCCGCTGACATCCTGAAAGAGATCGACAATCTGGCCGATCTGGTGCGCGAGAACAATGTCGGCATCAGCGGCAAGATTCGCATCACCGTGCCGCGCAGCTTCACCGATGCCGAAGTCGGTCAATCGCTGATCGATTTTGCCCTGCAACACCCCGATCTTTCCATCGAGATCGTTGCCGAAGACCGGTTCGTTGACTTGATCGAGGAAGGCTTCGACTTAGCCATCCGCGTCACCAAACTGGAAGATTCGGGGATGATCGCCCGCAAGCTGGCGGATTTCAGAAGTTATGCCTGCGCCAGCCCGGTTTTTCTGGAGAAATATGGTCCCCTCACCCATCCGCAGGATCTGTCCAGGGTGCCGGTGCTGATCGACACCAATACGCGCGGACACAACAGCCTGCGCCTGCGCCAGCCGGATGGCGAGGCCTTTACCGTGAATATTTCCGGGCCGCTGGAGGTCAATAGCCCGCAGACCACGTTGCGCGGCGCGCTATCGGGCCTCGGCATCGCCCTCTTGCCGGATTTTGTCGCCCGCAGACATATTGAAAGCGGCGCACTGATTTCGATCTTCGAGGATTACATGCCCTCCGGCAGCGGGATCTATGCGGTCTATCCGCATCGCCGCTACCTGCCCGCCAAGGTCCGCGCGTTGGTTGATTTCATGCACAATTGGTTCAAACGCAATGGCACATGCCAGCCCAAGCAAGGAACGCCACCTTCGGAGTGACACAGGCCGGGCGCCGTTTCATCTCAGAATGCCCTCTTCACTTTTCCAAGGCAAAAGTCAGCGGCCCTATTTCCGTCCTATTGCTTGGCCACCACAGACCGTGAATATAAATGCGATGCGTCCATGCGACGCCGACAACACAGCGCGTCCTCTATGTTTCCAATGGCTCGCTGTCGCATTCAATATATGCAGCGGTTAGGGCGCAGATGAACATAGCTAGACCTTTTCTTCTCGCCGGTTTTCTTGTTGCAGGCTTTGTGGGCATGTCGGTGCCCGCGGCTTTTGCCCATCCGCATGTCTTCGTCCAGGCCCGGCTGGAAGTGGTGGCGGGAGCGGACAATACCATCAAGGAATTGCGCAATACCTGGCGCTTCGACGAGGTGTTTTCCTCCAGCGTCATGCTGGATTTCGACAAGAACGGCGACCTGAAGCTCGACCATAGCGAGTTGCAGGATATCGCCAATACGATCAGAAGCTCGCTTGGCGACTATGGCTATTTCACCTTCATCAGTGCCAGCGGCGCGACCGTCAAGGTCGCCAAGCCGCAGGTGTTCAACGCCGATTATAAAGACAATCAATTGCTGGTGTTCTTTATCGTCAAGCCGGAAAAGCCCATTCCGATCAAGGGCAATCTCAGCTTCGGCGTCCATGATCCGACCCTCTATACCGCCATCGACTTCAAGCAGGACAGCGACATCGTCGAGACCGGCGATGCGCTGAAGAAATGCAAGCGCACCGTGGTCCGGCCCAATCCCGATGACGTGATCAAGCAGAACCAGGCCAGTCTGACCGAAGCCTTCTTCAACGATCCGACCGGCACGGATATGGGCAAGCTGTTTGCAACGAGGCTCGACCTGGCATGCTGACGCCGACGCAATATAGACGGGCTTCAAGCACAACCCTTCTCGTAGCAGTCGCTCTTGCCGCGACACTCCCCGCTACACTGGCCCATGCAGGCTCGCCGCTTGGCATCGGCACCGCCGAGCCGTCCTTTCAGATGGACGGACCGCTGGCGGGTGTGATGTTGTGGATCAACACCCATCAACAGGCTTTCTACCGGGCGCTGACCGAGGCGCTGCGCGGTATGCGCGACGATCCGCACCAGCTCTGGGTATTAATCGGCCTGTCCTTCGCTTACGGGGTGTTTCATGCCGCAGGCCCCGGCCACGGCAAGGCGGTGATCTCGTCCTATATGGTTGCCAATGAGCTGGAGCTGAAGCGCGGTATCGCCATTTCCATCGCCTCGTCGATTTTGCAGGCCATCGTCGCCATCGTCACTGTCGGTGTGATGTTCCTCGCCCTGCGCGGCAGCGGCATCACGCTGACGCGGGCAACCGATGCCATGGAAGCCGCCAGTTTCGCGCTGGTCGTCGCCTTCGGGGTCTGGCTGCTGGTGCGCAAGCTGAGCGAGATTTTCCGGCATCGCCAGCCTGTGCCGGTCCTTGCATTTTCCGGCGGGAGTGCTGGCGACATATCATCTGGCAGCGTGACATCCGGCTTGTTCGATGCGCCGCAGCCGGGAGGGGCAAAATCCGCCTCGTCTTCAAGTTCTGCATCGCTGAAAGGAACTGGCCTACGGTTCCAGGCCGATGCAGCCGAGAGCGACCGTCACATACCGCGTGAGGGCGAAATCTGCGTGGATTGCGGCCGCAGCCATCTTCCGTCGCCAGCCATGGTCGGTGCCGAGCATTTCAGCGTCAAGGAAGCCTGGTCGGCCATTGTCGCCGTTGGCCTTCGCCCCTGTTCCGGCGCGCTGCTGGTCATGACTTTCGCCATGCTGAACCAGCTTTACTTAGGCGGCATTCTGTCGGTCTTCGCCATGGCAGTGGGAACCGCGATCACCGTCTCGGCGCTCGCCATCGCCGCTGTCGGTGCCAAGGGCCTGGCGGTGCGGCTGGCGGGCCAAGGCTCCCATACCGCCTACCGCGTCGGCCTTGCCATCGAGATCGGCGGCGCGCTGTTCATCATCCTGGTCGGAAGCCTGTTGTTGGCCGCCTCCCTGCAAGGCTATCACCTGTCATCCGGGTGACGGCGCTGATAGCGCGCGCGGAGCCAGAAGATCAGGAAGAACGACAAAACCACCAGAGAGCCGACCGCAGCCGCAAGAAGCGGGGAAAACTGCCCGATCCACAGGACCAGATTGGGCAGGAACACCATGGCCAGCCCAAAGCCGAGAATGATCAGACCAGCAGCAATCGCCGAATTTTTATCGCGTGGACTCATGTCGCAGACCTCAAAGCGGCGCGAATATCCTCAAGCCGCTGTTTCTGATGGCCGTCGGCATCGAAATTGTCAGGATCAAGCCAGCCGTCGAACCCGGCTTTAACGAGGGGCCAATCGGTATCAATGATCGAGAACCAGGCCGTATCGCGGTTCTTTCCCTTGGAAATCATATGCTGGCGAAACACGCCCTCGAATGTGAAGCCGTAGCGGCGCGCCGTGGTCTTGCTCGGCTCGTTGTCATTATGACATTTCCACTCGTAGCGCCGGTAGCCCAGATCCTCGAACACATGTCTCGCCAGAAGATAATGCGCTTCGCTCGACAGCGGTGAGCGTTTCATTGCCGGGCCGTGCGCGACCGATCCAACCTCGACCACGCCGTTTTTTGGATCCGGCCGCATCAGGCTGGCCATGCCAACAATGGACCCATCAGCCTTAGAGCGGAAAATATGAGTAATCAGGCTGCCGCTGGCATTGGCACCCTCCAGCCAGTCGCCGAAGACCTCGACACCGGAAAAATCATCATTGGGAAAATAGCGAAGCGCCTGGTTAACCGCATCGCCACCGCCAAGCCCGGACCACAGGGCCGACAGATGCTGCTCACGGACAAAGGGCTCGACCAGCACATAGCGGCCCTCAAGCCGCACTGGAGCTGGCGCCGCAACGCGATAGGTCTTCAGATCCTGCATGATGCCCCCCTGTTCGTCTCACGTCAGGATTATGCCAGCAGGCCCGTGAAGGCAACGGCGATTTCCGCCGTTGCTTTTGTTGTGCATGGGTCTCAGCCAGCCGGCTGCTCAACCTTGGCCGCTGCCACCGTCGCCTCGATATGGTCGATCAACCCATCGGCAAGCCCAAGGCGCCCGGCCAGCAGATCGAGATAGCCACGCTCGGCGCGGGTATCGGGATTGATGGTCAACCGCGAGGCCGTATAGAGCTCGACCTTCTGCTCCTCGGTGCGGGCAGCAGCCACCAGCGCGTCGAGATCGGTCGGATTGTCGAGTTCTGCACGAATAAAGGCCTCCGCCTCATCCCCGAGTTCCTCGACATGCAGTTTTTCCATGATATTGGCGCGCTCGCCTTCGTCGATATGGCCATCGGCCTTCGCCGCGGCGATCATCGCCTTGATCAGGTTGAGCGCGAAATCATTGCTGAGCGAGGTTGCCGGATCAAAGCCGGAATTTTCCGGTGGGGCGGGCAGTTCCGGCAGGGCGCGCAACTCTTCCGGGGCCTTGCCGGACTGGTAATTGCGATAGGCGCGGTAGCCGAGACCGGCTACCAGCGCCAGACCGCCAACCTTCAGCGCGCCTCCGGCCAGCGATCGTCCGGTCTTGGTGCCGAGCAGCACGGATACCAGCGCGCCGGTCTTCCAGGGATTGGACTTGGCATAGCTTGCGGCGTCATCACCCCTCTTGCGAACAGAGCCGCCGATGCCCGGGATCTGCGATCCCAGAAACTGCGTGAGGAGCTTTTTGGCGTCGATCATTCTCTTCTCCCTGATAATTCGGATGAGCAAGAGATAGGAACGCCCGCGCCTTTTCCCAAGACGCGGGCGTCAAATTACGACATATGCCGCCGCTTGTAGTTCAGCCTTTCAGCGCGCAGGCCTCAACGGCCAGCTTGGTAATGCCGGCCCAATCGCCCGCAGCGACCAGTTCTTTAGGCGCCACCCAGGAGCCGCCGACGCAGACGACGTTTGGCAGCGACAGATAATCACGGGCATTCTTGAGTGAAATGCCGCCTGTCGGGCAAAACAGCGTGCCTGCCAACGGCGAAGACAGTGATTTCAGATAGGCCGCCCCCCCCGCCTGTTCGGCGGGGAAGAATTTCAGCACTTCATAGCCCTTTTCGCGCAGGGTCATCACTTCGCTGGCCGTGGCCGCACCCGGCAGCAGTGGCACATCGGACCCGGCGGCAGCCGCCAGCAATTCCGGCGTGGTGCCGGGGCTGACGATAAACTGCGACCCGGCTTTCAGCGCGGCCTCGAAATGGGCAGGGTTGAGAATGGTCCCGGCACCGGCCACAGCCCCTTCGACCTCGGCGGCCACCCGCGAAATCGCTTCCAGCGCAGCTGGCGTGCGCATGGTGATTTCAATGGCTTTCAGCCCACCGGCCACCAGCGCCCGCGCCAGCGGCACGACGGTTTCGACGTCGTCGATGATCAGCACGGGAACAACTGGCTGAAGCTTGAGCACCGCCAACAATCTGTCCGTCTTCGCAGTCATGAACATACCTTTCAAACGATTAGATGCTCCTGATTAGCGCGTGAAAACTGCCCTGTCGAGGCAAATGCGCGCAGCAGCAATTCAAGGATCGATGGAACTATTGTCAAACCGGCGTCATACTATAGAGTGAAATCGATTTTAACATGACGGAAAGCAGCCATGGCAAAGGAAATCGAAAGAAAATTCCTGGTCCGCACAGACACTTGGCGTCAGCATGTCAGCAAATCCAGCAGTTTTCAGCAGGGCTATATCCTGTCGGGGGCAGATCGTTCCGTGCGGATTCGCATCCGCGACCGGACGGATGCGCTGCTGACCATCAAGATCGGTCATGTTGGCCTCAGCCGTGATGAATTCGAATATGAAATCCCGCTCGCCGACGGGTTGGAAATGATCGACAAAGCCCAGGGCAACGTCATCGAAAAAACCCGCTATAACGTTGAATATGGCGGCTATCTCTGGGAAGTCGATGTGTTCGCTGGCGCGCATGCCGGGCTTGTGGTGGCCGAGGTCGAACTTGAAAATGACTGCGAAGACCCACCGCTGCCGCCTTGGGTCGGACGGGAAGTCACCGGCGACGGGCGCTATTCCAACCAATGGCTGGCAACCTCGACGCCACAGACGGAAAGGCGCAATGGCCTATCGCTTAAGGCCTGACCTGAAGACAGGCACCGCCATTGCCGGGATGCTGGGCGCGCTTTTGCAGGCTGCCGCAGCCGATCTTGATAGGGGCGCCGAAGCCCAGGCCGACGAGCGGGATCGGGCCGTTCATCTTGCTCGCCGCAAACTGAAGCGCGCCAGAGCCCTCTACCGGCTGATCGCCCCGGCCATTACCGATCTGCGTCGCCGGGAAAACCGGCGGCTAGGCGTTATTGCCCGCAGCCTTTCAGCACTTCGCGACGCTGCCGCATTGCTGGAAAGTGTCGAGGCGCTTCAAGAAGCAACCCTGAGCGATGAAGAAGCCGATGCCCTGCAACAGGCGTGGTCACTCCTGTCCAATCGCCATGAACGGCTGTCGGCCAGTCTGGAGGCAGGCCAGAGCGCAGTGATGCGCGATGCGGCAGACGGCTGCCGTGAGGCGGCAGATGTCGCCATGGGGATTGAGTTCAACGACCGGCCCGCCAAGGTCGCCCGGATATTTGCCAAGGCCTGGGCCAAGACCTTCAAGCGCGCCGAAGCAGCCATTGCCGCCTGCCACGACGCCAGCGAGGCGGAAAGCTACCATGCGCTGCGCAAGGCCACCCAGACCTATTGGATGCATCTTTCCCTGCTGCGTGATCTCTGGCCAAGCGCCATGCAGATGAAACGCAGCGCCGCCAAGCAGCTGGCCGATCTGCTGGGCCATGAAAACGACCTTTCGGTGCTGACCTCGGTGCTGGATGAAGACTCAAGCCTGTTTGCTGGCGGCGAAACATTGTCCCATCTGCTCGCCATCATCATCCGCCAGCAGCAAGCCCTGCGTCGGCAAGCACTTGAGGCGGCGGATGCATTGTTTGCCGACGGCCCAGACCTTGAACCAGCCGTCATCGAGGCGCTGTGGCTGCGGACCGCAGCGCAATAGGCGGCAGTTGATGACCCGATCCGAGCGTCTTCTTTCCCTGCTGCAAATCCTGCGGCGCTATCGCCGCCCGGTGACCGGACAGGTATTAGCCGAAGAACTGGGCGTCTCCATCCGCACGCTCTACCGCGACATTGCCACGCTCCAGAGCCAGGGCGCCGGTATCGAGGGAGAGGCCGGTCTTGGCTATGTGCTGCGTCCGGGCTACATGCTGCCGCCCCTGATGTTCAGCCCACAGGAAATCGAAGCGCTGGTGCTTGGTTCCCGCTTTGTCGCACAACGAACCGACCAGCATCTGGCCTTTGCCGCCCGCGACGCGCTTGCAAAAATCACCGCCGTGCTGCCCGACGAACTTCGCCGCAGCCTTGAGGATAATAGTCTGCTGGTCGGGCCAAGCGATAGAGCAGCGGGGCAGCTTCCGGCCGATCTCAGCCCGTTTCGGCAAGCGATCCGCGCAGAACATGTGCTGCATATCGTCTACCGGGATGGAAAAGGGGTGGCGAGCAACCGCGATATCTGGCCCTTCGCCCTGACATTCTTTGAAGGCGCACGGATCTTGCTGGCCTGGTGTACGCTGCGCGATGACTTCAGACATTTTCGCTGCGACCGCATTGGGGAGTGCAAGACACTCGCTCTGCGCTACCCGGTGCGTCGAGCCAGCCTGCTGAAACGATGGCGCGAACATAACGCTATTACAGATCGGATTTTTTAAACACTCCTGCCATTTTTTGGCAGCAGGCTGGGTTACAAATCGGGCGTCAACCTGAAGGAGACGCTCTCATGACAGCCACCTCGACCCCGAAAATGACCATTCTTTACGTCGATACACCCGAGACAAGCGCCCATTTCTATCAGCAGGTCTTCGGTCTTGCGCCCGTCGAATTATCGGCGACATTTGCCATGTTCGCGCTGCCGGGCGGGTTCATTCTCGGCCTCTGGTCTCGCCACACCGTTGAGCCTGCGGCAAGCATCGCTGGCGGTGGCTGCGAACTGGCCATCCGGGCCGATACGGCTGCGGATGTTGATGATCTCCACACGCAATGGCAAGCGCTTGGCGTGCCCATGCTGCAAGCACCGACCGATATGGAGTTCGGGCGGACTTTCCTCGCCACCGATCCAGACGGCCATCGGATTCGCGTCTTCAACCCACCGGCATGACTTGACGAAACTCAAAGCGTGGTGTGCCTGCTGAAATTCGTTGATTCCCGGCGGCATTGGCAGTATTTCGCACGCCATGACAGACGATCTTCAAAATCCTCGCCATGAAGAGGGCGGCGCATTCTGTGTGGCCGCGCTCTATCATTTTGCGTCCTTCGCGCGGTTCGAAAGTTTTCGCGAGCCGCTCGATGCGCTCTGCAAGGCGCAGGGCGTCAAGGGTACCTTGCTTTTGGCCCATGAAGGCATAAATGGCACGATTGCCGGCACGGATGCGGGCATTGCCACGGTGCTGGCCTATCTGCGCGCCCAGCCGGAATTTGCCAGCCTTGAGCACAAGGAAAGCCGGGCGTCGAAAATGCCGTTCGTGCGCATGAAAGTGAAGCTGAAAAAAGAGATCGTCACCATGGGGGTCGAGGATATCGACCCCAACAAGATCGTTGGCACCTATGTCGATCCCAAGGACTGGAACGCGCTGATTTCCGATCCGGACACCATCGTCATCGACACCCGCAACGATTATGAGACCGCGATCGGCATTTTCCGGGGTGCAGTTGACCCCAATACCAAGACCTTCCGCGAATTTCCCGATTGGGTGAAAAACAATCCCGGCCTGCATAACAAGCCGAAAATCGCCATGTATTGCACCGGCGGCATCCGCTGCGAAAAGGCAACGGCCTTCATGAAGCAACAAGGCTTCGAAGAGGTCTACCATCTGAAGGGCGGCATCCTGAAATATCTGGAAAACGTGCCGGAGGAAGAAAGCCTGTGGGACGGCGCCTGTTTCGTATTCGACGAGCGCGTGTCCGTGACACACGGATTGAAGGAGGGCGACCACCAGCTCTGCCACGCCTGCCGCAACCCGATCACACCCGAAGAACTGTCCTCGCCCTATTACGAGGCAGGCGTATCGTGCAGCCATTGCTATGAGACCCGCACGGAAGAAGACCGGGATCGCTATCGCCAACGCCAGAAACAGATTGCGCTGGCCAAGCAGCGCGGCGAACGGCATATCGGCGGCTGATCCGGGATCTGTGAGGCAGCACTTGCCGCCACACGTCCAAGCATAAGGACTGTCACGACAGGAGCGCAAGATCCGGTTGATCGAACCGTTCAAACGCTGGGCGGGCGAGCAGATAGCCTTGAATATAGGGCACGCCCATATCCTTCAACACATCCAGCTCTTCCTTGGTCTCGACCCCTTCACACAAGGGCAGAATGCCGAACTCGGTCAGCATGGCCAGCGTATGGCGCAACACGATCCGCTTGGCGCGATCCTGATCAATACCGCGCACCAGTTCCATATCCAACTTGACGATATCGGGCTGAAATTTCGCCAGAAGCGTCAACCCGGCATGGCCCGCGCCAAAATCGTCAATCGCTGTCTTGAAGCCAATGCTGCGATAGGTTTTCAGAATGTTGAGCAGATGATCGGTATCGATCCGCTCGTTTTCAGTAAATTCAAACAGAATTCGATCCAGGGGAAAGCCGACCCGTTCAGCGGTTTTCAGCGTCAGGCGAATACAGGCACGCGGCTCGTAAACGGCATTGGGCATGAAATTGATGGACAGCTTTGCCGTTGACGTCTCCGGTAGCAAGGACGCCGCCAGTTCAATGGCTTTGACCCGGCAACTCTGATCAAAGGCATAGCGGTTGTGCGTGTTGATACCGGCCATGACCGTGGCTGCACCGGCACCGTCCGTGCCGCGCACCAACGCCTCATAGCCAAACACGGCACCATCACGCATATCAACGATCGGCTGAAAAGCCATGGAAAACGGGGCATCGAACGCCGTCCCGTCCCGGCAACCCGCACATGACGTCATCCAGATCTCCCGTTTAAAACTCAGCGCAATTCTACTCTGAAATCTTGAAGAATTCACTTCCGCTAAAAAATCCGAAAAATACGGCGGGGATGAGGGCGCGGCTATACCAATCGCTATTTCCGATGCTGTTTCTTGATCGTATCGATCTCATACATCAGCGCCCGAAAGGCAATGATCGCCTCGTTATCGGCCAGTTTTTCATCCGTGAGCAGCGGCTCCAGCTGTTCGATCACCACGCGCAGAGCGTCTTCGATGCGGCCAAGCTGCTTGCCGTAGCTGGCCACATTCATCAATATATCCTTCTCCGCCTCGGGATTGGTCGAGGGGCCGACATCGATATTGAACGTGACCAAACTGGCCTGCCCGACCTGGGTCGGACTATAGACCCAGGTCCATGGATTGATCGCCTGAGTGACATTGCCTGACAGCGGCAGCTGTACCCGTCCCATATGCATTCCCCCTTTTGGTCATCGCAACCTGAGAGGGAAGTTTGATTTATTGCGTCGCAATAAGCAAGAGCGCGGCGAACCAAGAGTCACAGAGGGCCAGATTGCAATCATTCGGCGCTGTGGTTGCCTTTCGGGAATTCGCCAGCAAGCGCGCTATACCATTTGCCGCTGTTCTTCAGCGTGCGAACCTGCGTGTCGTAATCGACATGTACAAGGCCGAACCGCATGCGGTAGCCTTCTGCCCATTCGAAATTATCCATAAGGCTCCAGGCGAAATAGCCGCGCATGGGGATGCCCTCGGCGATCAGATCGGCAATCACACCCAGATGTTCGGCGTAATAATCCAGCCGTGGCTGGTCATCCACCTCACCCTCGACCACCTCCATATTATAGCAGGCACCGTTTTCGGTGATGTAGCAGACCGGCAGCGTGTAGCGGTCGTAGAGCGTTTCCACCAGAGACTTCAGCGCCGGGGCATAGACTTCCCAGCCGATATCGGTCTTGACTGGTGAGACTGGAGGCGCGTCCACTGTGGCGGGGAACTCGGCGCCCTCAGCCGGATTGTCGGCAACCCGCATCGGCGTGTAATAATTCAGGCCCCACCAGTCGAGTTTCTGGGAGATGATGTCGAGATCGCCATCCTCGATGACAGGCATGCGATTGCCAAGGGAGGCCATGAATTCCGCCGGATATTCGCCCTTGAAGACCGGATCGAAGAAAGCGCCATTGTGAAACTGATGGGCGCGTTCAGCGGCGGCCTGATCAGCCGCACTCTGCGAGCCGGAGATAACCGAATGGGCATTCAGCACCAGACCCGCAGGCACATGCGGCGCGACCTGCCGGATGGCATCAATGCCCAGCCCATGGGCGAGATTGGTATAGTGCAAGGCATGCAGCGCTGCCTCCATATTGCGCTCACCCGGCGCATGCACGCCGTAGAGATGGCTAAGCCAGACCGAGCACCACGGCTCGTTAAACGTCGCCACGGCATCCAGCCGGTCGCCCAGCCGCGCCATCACCAGCTTGGCATAGCGCTGGAAGGCATAGGCCGTAGAGCGCGCCGTCCAGCCGCCATCGCCCATCAGCGCCAGCGGCAGATCCCAATGGTAGAGCGTCGCATAGGCCTTGATGCCACGATCTTTCAAGCCATCGACCAGCTTGTCGTAAAAATCCAGCCCCGCCTCATTCACCCGGCCCGTGCCATCAGGAATAATGCGCGGCCAGGCAATGGAAAAGCGATAGGCGGAAACCCCCATCTCCTGGATCAGGTCGAGATCCTGTTGCCAGCGATTGTAATGATCGCAAGCCATATCGCCATTATGCCGCTCAAACACCCGGCCCGGCATGTTAGAAAACGCATCCCAGATGCAGGGCTTGCGCCCATCTACCTTGGTCGCCCCTTCAATCTGGTAGGCGGCCGTGGCCACACCAAACAGGAAATCGCCGGGGAAGCGGGCGGCAAGGGCTTTCGGGTCGGTCATCGGGAACCTTTCGGCACTTAAGCGTGAATAAATAGGAGGTATGCAGGTCTTACAGTCTATCCAATAATCGCCGCTGGCCGTCTGCAAATGACAATTTCTGCGCTTCCCGTACTCACGTACATTAAGTACGCTCCGTTCCGGTTCTCGAAATCACCATTTTCGCCAGGCCAGCAGCAATTCTTGAACAGACTGTTAACGCAGTTGCGCCTGGAACGCCACGGACGAAAGATAACTCACCGTAACCACTCCTTATGTTGTATTGCCAATAGAAAAATGCTACTTAGAGATGCATTAATTGGGGGATACATTTATGAAAACAGCTTTTATCAATTTTCTCTGCGCGGCGACATTCAGCATGGCGCTACCCGCCACGGCCAACAGCGCCACTCTTGTCTACACCGAGAACCAAACCACGATAAGCTATAGCGTTAACTGGACATCAGGCATGACCGTTGAACAAGCCATGCAAACGGCTGGTCCCGACTATGTCACAGGATGGTCGCATCAATATAGCGGCAACTCCCTGCTGATGGTTCTCGCCACCGGAACGTTTCCGGCCACGCCATCAACCACAGATGGGAAGCTAGGCACACCATACTGGTTGCTCTGCGTCGATAGTAAACCTGCCAGCACGGGCATGACCCAGCAAACGATCCCGAGTTCAACCTCCGAAGTGAAATGGATTTGGACGTCCCAATACAAATGCAAGTAGGTTGACCCGGCTACGCCGCACTTCAACCGATTGAAGAATGCCAAGGGCCGCTTCCACGGCCCTTGGCATTCGATTCATACCCTCACCCAAGCCCCGTTCTGCTTCGACGACTGAATACACGCCGTCACAAAAGCCACCCCCTTCACCCCATCATCCACCGTGGGATAGACCGCATCAGGATCAACCGCCGCGCCGGTTCTCGCCGCTTGGATGGCGTGGGCGGCTTCTGTATAGATGGTGGCGAAGGCTTCGAGATAGCCTTCAGGATGGCCACCGGGAATGCGGGTGACGCGGGCCGCTGCCCCGCCGGCCCCCGCACCGCCACGGGTGATCAGCTGTTTCGGTTCGCCAAGCTTGGTATACCAGAGGTAGTTAGGGTCGGCCTGTTTCCACTCAATCCCGGCTTTTGTGCCGTAGATACGCACTTTCAAGCCGTTTTCATTGCCGGTTGCTACCTGGCTGCACCATAACAACCCCTTGGCGCCGCCTTGGAAACGCAGCATCACATGGGCATTGTCATCCAGCCTGCGGCCTTCGACAAAGGTGTGCACATCGGCGGCGAGTTCTGCCAGTTCCAGCCCGGAAATGAAGCTGCCGAGGTTATAGGCGTGCGTACCGATATCGCCGGTCGAACCGCCGACGCCCGATTGGGCCGGGTCGGTGCGCCAGACGGCCTGCTTGGCGCCGGTCTGCTCTACCGGTTCCGCCAGCCAATCCTGCGGATATTCCATCTGTACCAGCCGGATCTCTCCCAACTCGCCATTTTGCACCAGTTCACGGGCATGGCGCACCATGGGATAGCCGGTGTAATTGTGGGTGAGGATGAACAGGGCCTTGGCCTTGTCGGCAACCTCTTTCAGCTTTTTGGCGTCGTCCAGATTGGAGGTCAGTGGCTTGTCGCAGATCACATGGATGCCGCGTTCCAGAAAGGCTTTCGCCGCCGGGTAATGCATGTGATTGGGCGTGACGATAGACACGGCCTCGATCCCATCCGGGCGCCCCGCCTCTATCTGCGCCATTTCTTCAAAAGAGCCGTAGCAGCGGGCGGGATCAAGCCCCAGATCCCGGCCCGAGGCCAGGGATTTTTCCGGCGTGGAGGACAAAGCTCCCGCCACAAGATCGTAATGATCGTCGAGCCTTGCCGCCATGCGGTGGACCGCGCCAATAAACGCGCCCTGCCCGCCCCCCACCATGCCGAGGCGGATTTTCGCGGCGCGTTGCTCGGATTTGCTTGCTTCGATTGTCATTGGAATTTCCTCATCAAGATTCGTAGAACTCAGGGTACCCCCCTCTGTCACTCCCGTGACATCTCCCCCTCAAGGGGGGAGATTGGCCGCAAACCTTGCTATTTTGATCATCAAGTCGCCGACATCTCATCACTCGATCTCCCCCCCTTGAGGGGGAGATGCCCGGCAGGGCAGAGGGGGTATCACCGCGAATGCAAGGATATTTACAGTCCCAGCATTCGCCGGTTAGCCGCCTTATCCGTGCCGCTGGCGGCGAAATCGTCAAAGGCGTGCTCCGTCACCCTGATAATATGGGCCTTGACGAATTCTGCCCCTTCGCGCGCACCATCTTCTGGGTGTTTCAGGGCGCATTCCCACTCGACCACGGCCCAGCCATCGAAATCATTGGCCGCCATTTTTGAGAAGATCGCGCCGAAATCCACCTGTCCATCCCCCGGCGAACGGAAGCGCCCGGCGCGGTTGACCCAGGATTGGTAGCCACCGTAAACGCCCTGTCGGCCATTCGGATTGAACTCGGCATCCTTGACGTGAAACATCTTGATCCGGTCTTTGTAGATGTCGATATTGTCGAGATAATCGAGGCATTGCAGCACGTAATGCGAGGGATCGTAGAGCATGTTGGCGCGGGAATGGTTCTTCACCCGCTCCAGAAACATCTCGAAGGTCACGCCATCGTGCAGGTCTTCGCCGGGATGGATCTCGTAGCAAACATCGACGCCCTGCTCGTCGGCGTAGTCGAGAATGGGCAGCCAGCGCTTGGCCAGCTCGTCAAATGCGGTTTCCACCAGACCCGCGGGGCGCTGCGGCCATGGGTAGATAAACGGCCACGCCAACGCACCGGAAAAAGTGGCATGTGCCTTGATGCCGAGATGGCGTGAAGCTTTCAGCGCGTATTTCACCTGTTGTACAGCCCATTCCTGCCGGGCCTTCGGGTTGCCACGCACTTCCGGGGCAGCGAAACCGTCAAACGCCTCATCATAGGCCGGATGCACTGCCACCAATTGGCCCTGCAAATGGGTGGACAGCTCGGTAATCTCGACGCCATTGGCGCGGGCCACACCGGCCAGTTCGTCACAATAATCCTTGGATTCAGCGGCTTTTTTCAGGTCGATCAACTGGCTGGCCCAGGTCGGAACCTGCACGCCGAGATAGCCTTTTTCGGCGGCCCATTTGGTAATGCTATCCCAGGAATTGAATGGCGCGGCATCACCGGCAAACTGGCCCAAAAACAAGGCGGGGCCTTTGATCGTCTTCATTATGCATCTCCTCCAAAATGATACTGAAACGTTGCAGTAGATCTAGCAAAGAAAACCGGCGGGGAAAACCTCTTTCCCCGCCGAGGACCTAAAGTTGATTAAACGTAGCGATTGACGACGTTTTCCAACAATTCCTGCTGACCGGACACCGGCTGCGGATTGATATTTTCGCCTTCAACCCGGGCAGCAATGCTTTCCAGCGTGCCACTGGCCAGCATGGCCTTAGCGGTTTCGTTGTTCCAGCCTGCGTAGCGGTTGGCGAGCGGTGCCGACAGCGCCTTGTCTTCCACCATTTTCGCCGCTGCCTTCAAGCCACGGGCGCAGCAATCCATACCGCCGATATGGCCGATCAGCAGATCCGCCGGGTCGATGGACTGGCGGCGCAGCTTGCTATCGAAATTGGTGCCGCCGGAGGTAAAGCCACCCGCCTGCAGAACCTGATAATAGGCCAGCGCCATTTCCGGCACGTTATTGGGGAACTGGTCGGTATCCCAACCGGATTGATAGTCGTTGCGGTTCATGTCGATGGAGCCGAAGATGCCCAGCGCATTGGCCAGTGCCAGTTCATGCTCAAACGTATGACCGGCCAGAATGGCATGGCCCTGCTCGATATTGACCTTCACTTCCTTCTCCAGACCATAAGTCTTGAGGAAGCCGTAGACGGTGGCCACATCATAATCATACTGATGCTTGGAAGGCTCCTGCGGCTTCGGTTCGATCAGAATCGCGCCCTTGAAGCCGATCTTGTGCTTGTATTCCACCACCATGTTGAGGAAACGGCCCATATGGTCGAGTTCCTGTTTCAGGTCGGTGTTGAGCAGGGTTTCATAGCCTTCACGGCCACCCCACAGCACGTAGTTTTCGCCACCAAGCTTCTGGGTGGCATCCAGGCAGGTTTTTACGGTTGCGGCGGCAAAGGCAAAGACGTCAGGGTCCGGGTTGGTCGCCGCACCCGACATATAGCGGCGATGCGAGAACATGTTGGCCGTCCCCCACAGCAGCTTGACGCCGGTATCGGCCTGCTTTTGGGCAAAGTAATCGACAATCTCATTCAGATTTCTGGTATTTTCCGCAAATGACGCGCCTTCAGGACGCGCATCCGCATCATGGAAGCAGTAGTAAGGCGTGCCGAGCAACTGGAAGAATTCAAAGGCCACATCGGCCTTCAGCTTGGCAGCATCCATCGAATCCTTGAACCAGGGACGCTCAAACGTATTGCCGCCGAACGGGTCGGTACCCGGCCAGACAAAGGTGTGCCAATAGGCCACGGCAAAGCGCAGATGGTCTTCCATCCGCTTGCCCATCACCACTTCATCGGGGTTATAGTGGCGGAAGGCCAGCGGATTGGTGCTGTCAGGGCCTTCATATTTGATCTTGGTGATGTCGCCGAAAAAGCCTGTGCTCATGGGTTTTCCTCCTGATGTTAAAGGTTTTCTGTTGTTTTCAATGGGCCAGCTTGATGGGACCCAATTGCTTGATGGCCGGATAGAGCGCGCGGTA
The DNA here is from genome assembly GCF_013426735.1 of Agrobacterium vitis. Lineage (NCBI taxonomy): Bacteria > Pseudomonadati > Pseudomonadota > Alphaproteobacteria > Hyphomicrobiales > Rhizobiaceae > Gillisella > Gillisella vitis. The sequence continues at coordinate 1,052,071 of NZ_AP023272.1, read as the reverse complement.
GCGCTGATAAGCGTCCTCGTAGCCGTCGCGCAAAGCCGCCACCGGCTCGATGGTCGCCTCCGTCGGCGGGGCTGAGCAAACGGCGAGCGGATCGGCACCGGTTGCGGCAATCAACCCCAGACGGGCAGCGCCAAACGCCGCGCCAAAATCACCATCGGCTGGAATATCGACGGGAATGCCAAGCGTGGTGGCAATCGACGCCAGCCAATAGCGCGAGCGGGAGCCGCCGCCGATCGCCGTGACCCGTGACAGTGACGTTCCAGCCGACTTCAGCGCTTCAAGACTGTCCCTGATGGCGAAGGACACGCCTTCCAGCACGGCCTGGGTGAGAACAGCACGACCGGATTCGTGGCCGAGACCAATGAACGCGCCCCGGATTTCGGCATCGTTATGGGGCGTGCGCTCGCCCGAGAGATAAGGCAGGAAGGTCACGCCGGTCGGGGCTTTGAGGTCTTCGCCAAGCTCATGGGTCAGATCTCCGGCAGGCTTGCCGCTGACACCGGAATACCAGTTCAGCGCGTCCGTGGCCGACAGGATTACGCCCATCTGGTGCCAGGTATTGGGAAGCGCGTGGCAAAAGGCATGCACGGCGCTTTCCGGCTTTGGCAGATAGGAGGCATTGGCGGCAAACAACACCCCGGATGTGCCAAGCGACACGAAGGCATGGCCTTCCGCCACCGTCCCCATGCCGCAAGCAGAGGCCGCGTTGTCCCCCGCCCCGCCGGCAACGATGACACCGGCAGTCATGCCCCAATCAGCCACCAATTCGGCCCGCAACCGGCCCGCCTCGGCAGTGCCTTCGACCAGTCCGGGCATGTGCTCTTCGCCGAGATCGGTGGCGGCGAGAAGCGCGCTCGACCAGGCGCGCTTGCCAGTATCGAGCCAGGAGGTACCAGCCGAATCCGACATCTCCGACAGATATTCACCTGTCAGCCAGAGCCGCAGATAATCCTTGGGCAGCAGCACTTTTGCCACCCGGCCAAAAATCTCCGGCTCATTCTCCCTCACCCAGGCCAGCTTCGGCGCGGTAAAGCCGGGAAAGACAATATTGCCGGTCAGCGCGCGAAAACGCGGATCGGCATCCAATGCTGCGGCTTGTTTGAAGGAGCGGGTGTCGTTCCACAGAATGCAGGGCCGCAAGACGTCGCCTTGCGCATCGACCAGCGTTGCCCCATGCATATGGCCGGAAAGACCAATGCCTTTGACGGCGGCAAGCTCACGGGAAAACTGCGCTTTCAGCCCGGCAATGGCCTCCTGCGTCGCCCTGATCCAATCCGACGGCGCCTGCTCCGACCAGCCGGAATGCGGGCGTGAGACGGTCAGCGCGCCATTGGCCGAGCCAATCACCGTCTGGTCCGCGTCGATCAACATCGCCTTGACGCCCGACGTGCCAAGATCCAATCCGAGATACATGAGAAGCCTCCCTATCCTGCCTGTTATCGCTGCCTGTTATCGCTGTTCTTGCTCTGGCAGATTGTCTTTGAGAAATATGTCGAGACGAATACGTTCCTGCGCCGCCAACACAGCCGCACCATCGGCCTTGGCCTTCAGCACCCGGATGGCGCTGCGCACTTCATGGCCGGCGTCCTGGTTCAACACCGCATCGATCAGCCCGGAGATCAGTGCCGCTCTCGTCACCGGTGTCAATTCATGGGCGACCACCAGGGGGCGATGGCCGGCATCCAGCCGTTCCAATGCAGCGATCAAGCCGCGATTGCCTGCACCCAGACTGTAGAGGCCTGTTATATCCGGCGATTGCGAAAACAGATCGTGCAGCAGGGTTTCGACATGATGCGGATCGTCACGGCCTTCCAGCACCGGCAGCAAGGTCAATTGCGGAAATTCAGCAGCCATCACAGCGCGAAACCCCTCGAACCGGTCGCGGTGGTCGCGCACCAGCATCGACCCGGCGACAATTGCAATGGTCCCTTGCCGTCCGCCGGTAAACCGGCCAAGCAGGCTGGCTGCCGTGCGCCCGGCGGCACGGTTGTCTATGCCGACAAAATGGTCGCGCTCGGCACCGCTGAGATCCGAGACCAGTGTCACCACCGGTATGCCAGCAGCACGCAACCGCGCGACCGCCGCAGCTACGTCCGGCGCATCCACCGCCACCACGGCCACACCAGCGGGTTGGCATGCGGCAGCATCGTCCAGGGCCGCAACCAAAGATGCGGCATCGAAAGCCGCAACATCGATAATATCGATGCGGGTTCGCTCCATGCCAGCTCGGCTGGCGGCGTCGAGCACTTGCAGGCGCAGACCGCACATAAAGGAATTGTCATTGGCCGGCAGGATGAAGATGAAAGGATAAATCCGGCCTTTGGCCAGATTGGCAGCCGCCAAATCCCGAACATAGCCGAGCATGCCGACGGCGCTTTCCACGCGGGCGCGGGTCGAAGCACTGACGCCGGTGCGATTGTTCAAAACCCGGTCCACCGTCGCCAAACTGACGCCCGCCTGTGCCGCAATGTCATGAACCGTGGGTTTCATACACACATCTCTCCGTCAGGATCTGACCTTTATCCCATGGCCCCGCCTCCGTAAATCATTTTCTGATGTACGTACATCAGAAGCGCACAAAAAAAGGCCGCCTGTTGAGGGCGGCCAAGTTTTCTGCGGTGGATCGCGGGAACTAATGGTCAGGTAAAAACCTCTACCTAACCAGAATGACGGGGGGTCTTTTACCCGACGAAGACTTGACTTGCTTTCTCTGGCGGAAAGTCAAATCAATTAGTGCGCCGCATCGGCGGGCACGGCACCTTCAGGTTTTTTTATCATCGTTGAAAGTGCCGTTAGCGCAATAAACAAGATTGTGATCCCTAAAAATACATCCATAAAAGCCATGATCCAGGCCTGCTGGTTGACCATGCCGGACAGCTTTTTCAAGGCTGCATTATCACCATCAAGACCATGAAACGCGTAATTGGACGAAAGCGTTTCGAGCCAGTTCATCGCCGCTGGCTTGCTCCAGGTCACATGTTCGACCATGCGTGCATAATGCTCGTCCGTGCGCCGGGTCAACAGTGTGTTGATGATCGCCAGCCCGACGGCACCACCGAGATTTCGTGTCAGATTGTAGAGGCCGGACGCATTTTTGATCCGCTCGGGAGGAAGAGTGCCAAGGGCAATATTGTTGATCGGAACCATGCACGTCATCAATGCGCAGCCACGCAAGATTTGCGGCACCAGCAAATCGTAAAAATCCCAGTCAGCGGTCATACCCGTGACCATATAGGTGCCGAGCGCAAAACTGGTAAAGCCGCAGGCCATCATTAGTCGCGGGTCCATTTTCGTGGACAATATGCCAGCAAGCGGCGCTGTCAGGAACATCGCAAGGCCGGAAACAAACATTGTTTCGCCGATCATCAGACTGTCATAGCCGCGTACGCGTGACAGATAGAGCGGATAGAGATAGGTCAAGCCATAGAGGCCCATACCCATGACGAAGGAAAACAGCGATCCGAAGGCAAAATTTCGATTGGAAAAAGCCCTGAGATCGACCACTGGCTGCTCGAACGTAAAGGCCCGGTAGAAGAACACCACCCCACCCAAAGTCATCAGCAGAGCGCCCCAAACAATGCGCTCGTCGTTAAACCAGTCCTTGTTATTGCCCTCTTCGAGAACATATTCCATCGCGCCCAGGAACAGCGCCATGGAAAACAGGCCCCACCAATCGAACTTTGCCAGCAGCGATCTGTCTGGCTTGTCGAAGTCCACGAATGTCCAGACCACGAGCGTAACGATAATGCCGGGAAACACGTTGATCAGGAAGAGCCAGTGCCATGACATGGCATGGCTAATATAGCCGCCAACCGTCGGACCGATGGTGGGCGCGAGCGTCGCGACAAGGCCGATGATCGGCGAAACAATGCTGCGTTTGGAGGGCGGAAAAATCGTAAACGCCGCCGCGAAAACCGAGGGAATCATGCCGCCGCCAATAAAACCCTGGATGGCGCGGTAGATGATCATCTGCTCGATATTGGTGGCGGTCGCCGCCATGGCGCTGGCAATGGTGAAACCAGCCGCCGCACAGGAAAACAGCACCCGGGTCGACATGATCCGTGCCAGCATGCCCGACAGCGGGATCATGATCACTTCCGCAATCAGGTAGGATGTCTGTACCCAGGAGACTTCCTCAGAACCGGCCCCAAGACCGGCCTGGATTTCGGAAAGCGATGCCGAGACGATCTGGATGTCGAGGATGGCCATGAACATGCCGAACACCATCGCCAGAAAGCCGATGATATCGCGCCTGCTCAGCGTTTGCGGAACCGCGCCCGGTCCGACCGTGCTTGCATTGTCCGTCATGATCCTGCCTCGAAATCCGTGCCTTGCCGTACTTTTTACTTAGCGGCGTGTTACTTCGCGTCAGGTGCCTTGGGCGCGGTGCGGGTGTCGACATCGACCACAACACTCAGACCTGCCCGCAGATAACCCTTGTCGAGCACGTCCTGCGGAATGGAGATCCGGACCGGAACCCGCTGGATAACCTTGGTGAAATTGCCCGTGGCGTTTTCCGCCGGCAGCATGGAGAAAATCGAACCGGAACCTGCGGCAATCGATACAACTGTCCCTTCAACGTCATGCTCGTCATAGGCATCCACATGCACCCGCACCTTGGAACCCGGCACGATACCGGAAAGCTGCGTTTCCTTGAAGTTGGCATCGATATAGAGACGGCCAATGGGCACCAGCGAGGCAAGCCGCTTGCTGCTAGACACGAGATCGCCGACCTGAACGGCCAGATTGCCGATCACACCGTCATAAGGCGCGCGCAGCACAGTGAAATCCAGATCGCGCTGGGCCTTTGCAACCACCGTTTCTTCCGTCAGCACACCAGCCTGCGCCTCGGCTTTCTGGGCCTTGAGGACAGCAATGCTTGAAACGGAGGAGGCAACGGCGGCGACCGCCGCATCCACATTGGCCTGGGCGACGGCAAGGGTCGAGGTTGCCGTGTCCAGCTCCGACTGAGACATCACGGACTGAGCCCGCAAATCCGTGACGCGCTTGAAGGACAATTGCGCTGTACGCAATGTCGCCTCGGCGGATGCCTGCTGTGCCTTGGACTGCTGAAGAGCCGCTTCGCCGCCCTGCACCTGCGCCTCGATACGGTCAACCGTCAATTTCTGCGTGGCGAGTTGGCTCTTGGCCTGATCGAGCGCAATGCGATAATCGCCGTCATCGAGCGTGGCGATCACGTCGCCCTTCTTAACATGATCGTTGTCAGTCACCGAGACCGACTGGACATAGCCGGTCACCTTCGGGGTGATCACCGCGATATCGCCGCCAATATAGGCGTCGTCGGTGGAGATCATGAACCGGCCCTCGGTCCAGTAATTATAGCCGTAATAGCCCGCACCCGCCAAAACGGCCAGCGCGATGACCGGCAGCGCAAAGCTGCGGCGCTTCTTCGGCGGGGCCTGGCCTGCGGCGGGCGCCACCTTCGCGGCAGGCGATGCGGTTTCAGCCCGCGCCTTGGCGTCGCGCGCCGTGGAGTCACCTGTCACCGGATCGGAACCGGCCTCGCCGGTCACGCCTTCATCCAAGGCGGAACGCTCCTGATCGACCGATTGATCCTGTGCATCGACGGCGCGGATGGCGCCCTTTCTGGGAGAAACAGACATAACGTCACCATACAGCAAAAGGCGGAAACAATCGAACGGAACCGTTCGGTTCGATTTGACATAGGCCAATTCATACCGCATATCAAGAGAACAAACGAATGCCCGCCATCTAAAGTTAATTTTTGTGTTGCAAATGCCCCATAAGAGCGAAGACATCCGAGCATGACAGTCGTCGACGATGAAAAGCCCGCCCAGACTGCTTCAGGACGCTTCGCTGCGGGTGAAGATCCGGCCAAGCGTGACCAGATTCTGGATGGCGCCAAACGCGCCTTCATGAAGCATGGCTTCGATGCGGCCAGCATGAACGATGTCACCCGGGAAGCCGGCGTGTCCAAGGGGACGATCTATGTCTATTTCCAGAGCAAGGAAGATCTGTTTGCCGCTCTGATCAACAATCAGAAGCAGAAATTTGCGGCCTCAATGCGCGATATCCTGGCGGAAGAGACCGATTTGCAAAACGCGATGCGCAATTATGCCAAGGCGTTTACCCAATATATCCTGACCAGCGAAATGATTCCCGCCATGCGCATGCTGCTGGCCGTGCAGGATCGTATGCCGCACCTCTGTCAAAGCTTCATGCGGTCGGGACCGGAAAACGTCCGCACGGTTCTGGAAGATTATCTGGATATCCAGGTCAAGGCCGGGCGTCTCGACATAGCCGATACCGAGCTTGCCGCCCGCCAGTTCATCGAACTGGCAACCGGGGCCTATTTCAAGAAGCGACTGTTCGGTGAAATCGAGGTGCCGCCGCCGCAGGCGGAAATTGACTACATCATCGATAACGCCCTGCATATTTTCCTGCTCGCCTATGATCGCAAGGCCGAAAACGACCCTGAGGCGCAACGGGCGAACTGAGTAAATCCATCTCATCCTGTGGCCTAATCACCACGATAGCGGTGATGGTCCTCTCACATGACTTGCCGCCCTTGCTGATGCGGTATCGGCTCCCTATTTGTGTCGCAAAGCGCTTTTTGCACGGGGGATATCAATTTTATGCAGGACTTTACCTATTTGCTCAGCGATCCGGCGGCCTGGATCGCGCTCGTCACGCTGATCATCATGGAAGTGGTGTTGGGAATAGACAATCTGGTCTTCATTTCCATTCTCACCAACAAGCTGCCGGAGGGGCAAAGAGACAAGGCCCGCAAGATCGGTATCGGCCTGGCGCTCGTCATGCGCCTCGGCCTGCTCGGCACCGTCGCCTGGATCGTTCAACTGACCACGCCGGTCTTTACGCTGTTTGGCCACGGCTTCTCGTGGAAGGACATGATCCTGATTGCCGGTGGCCTGTTCCTGGTCTGGAAAGCCACCAAGGAAATTCATCACAGCGTCGATCCCGTTGACAAGGAAGGCGATTTCATCGGCACCGCCACGACGACCATGGGGGCTGCCATTGGCCAGATCCTGCTGCTTGACCTGGTGTTTTCGGTTGACAGCATCATCACCGCCGTCGGCATGACCGAACATGTGGTTATTATGGTGATCGCCGTGATCTTCGCCGTCACCGTCATGCTGCTGGCTGCCAACCCGCTGGGCCGCTTCATCGAGAAGAACCCGACCGTGGTCATGCTGGCCCTGGGCTTCCTGATGATGATTGGCATGACGCTGATTGCCGATGGCATGGGCTTCCATGTGCCGAAGGGCTATCTTTACGCCGCCATGGCCTTCTCCGCCCTTGTCGAAGGCCTCAACATGATGGCACGTCGCAAGAAGCAGGCGACGAAAGCCGAGGATGCGGCGCGCAAGAAGCTGCATTGACATTGATCGAGAGAGCAAGGGGCTTCCCTTGCTCTCTTAACTCTTGCCCTCTCAACTCTTGCCCTCTCAACTCTTGCACAGCGGCATTCCGCCTCCCACATCCTCACCGTTCTGATCTGTCATTCTGGTCCTGCCCTGGGAGCTGCCTGTGATCCTTGATGCCGCCATGCTGTCGCTGCGCAATCTGTTTGCGCCGGAAACCCGTTCGGTGTTCTGGAAAGTGCTGGGATTGACGCTGGCCGCCCTGGCCGGGCTTTGGCTGGCGCTGCGCGAACTGTTCATCTTCTATCTCTGGCCCTGGTTTGCCGGATTTTTCCCCGCAACGCCGGATTGGGCCGGTTGGCTGGTGCTGATCCTCGGCATTGTCGCCAGTATTGGCCTCGCATTGGTGCTGGCGCTGCTGTTGGCGCCGGTCACGGCCATCATTGCTGGCCTGTTTCTCGATGATGTCGCCGAAGTGGTGGAAAAACGGGATTATCCGACCGATACGCCCGGCACGGCCATGCGGCTTGGCGATGCCATTGTCCAATCGCTGCAATTTTTCGGCATCGTTATCATCGGCAATCTCATCGCCTTCATGCTACTCTTCGTGCCGGGCATCAACCTGATCGCGTTTTTCCTGGTCAATGGCTATCTGCTGGGCCGGGAGTTTTTCGAATTCGCCGCCATGCGGCTGCGCCCGACCATCGAGGCGCGGCAATTTCGCGCCAAGCATTCCGGCACGATCTTCCTGGCCGGACTGGTGATAGCAGCGTTTCTGGCAATCCCGATCCTCAACCTGTTGACGCCGCTGTTTGCCGCAGGCCTGATGGTGCATCTCCACAAGATGCTGTCGGTCAAAGACCCGCAGTTTTCAAAGGATCTGCGGCGGTAGCTCCACCAGCGGTGCTGGCACATCGCAGGTCTTTTCCGGCGATTTGCACAGATCGGCAATCACACAGCGCTCGCATTCCGGCTTGCGGGCCTTGCAACAGTAGCGCCCATGCAGGATCAGCCAGTGATGGGCATGGAAGAGATAGTGCTTGGGGATGATCCGCATCAGGATCTCCTCGATCTCATCCGGCGTCTTGCCGGGTGCCAGCCGAATGCGGTTGCCGATCCGTAAAATATGCGTATCGACGGCCATGGTCGGAATGCCGAAGGCCATGGACATCACCACATTGGCGGTCTTGCGGCCGACGCCCGGCAGCGTCACCAGTTCTTCGCGGGTTTTTGGCACCTCGCTGCCGAAATCGTCGATCAGCTTTTGGCTGAGCGCGATGACATTCTTTGCCTTGTTGCGAAAAAGGCCGATGGTCTTGATATAATCGCGCACCTTCTCTTCGCCCAGCGCCACCATTTTTTCCGGCGTATCGGCCACGGCAAACAGGGCGCGGGTCGCCTTGTTGACCCCCGCATCGGTTGCCTGCGCCGAGAGCGCAACGGCGACGGCAAGGGTAAACGGGTTGACATGCTCCAGCTCGCCCTTCGGTTCCGGGCGCTGCACGGAAAACCGCCGGAAGATTTCCTCCAGCTCGGCCTTGGAATAGGCGCTGCGAACCGCGACTTTTCGTCCCGCTGGCTTGGGTTGAGAGGGGGAAGAAATTGACTTTTTCAAAGTTTGCGTGCTGGATTTCATGGTTCTGTATGATCAGGTTGGGAAAGAAGGATGGCGTCCATGGGTGAGGTTGCCGATCAACCGATTTTCGCTGCCGAACTGGTACCCTATCGGTCGCTGGGCCGAAAGGGGTTTCGCATTATGCTGATGCTGTCCGGCCTGGTCTGTGTCGGCTATGGCGGGTTTTTCCTGGTGACGGGTGCCTGGCCAATCGGGTTTTTCTTCGGGCTGGATTTTCTGCTGTTCTACGGCGCTTTCCGGCTGAATTACCGGGCGGCCAAAGCCCGCGAGGAAGTCACGGTATCGCGCACCGCCATCTCTATCCGCAAATTCACCCCCTCGGGACGGATGACCGAATTTCGCTGGAATCCGTTCTGGGCGCGGTTTTTTGTCCGCCGCCACGAGGAATTCGGGATCATCTCAATGTCGGTGCAGGGGCAAGGCCGAGCCACCGATGTCGGCTCTTTCCTCAATCCCGATGACCGTGAAAGCTTTGCCAAGGCTTTTCGCGGTGCCTTGGCGACGGTAACGCAGCGGATCTGATATCTATCACCCCATGGCAAGAAACGGGTGGCACGGCACGGCCTGTCATGGTCAAGTCGCCTGAGCCAAAGGAAGAGTGCCATGACCACATTTGCCCGCAGTTTTGAAACAAGCGCCAGCGACATCACCCCCGAAGGGAGCGATTACCAGACCGTGCGCCGGGTGATCGAAATGCTGACGCTTGACTACCGGGAGCAACCGGCGCTGGAAACCATTGCCGAACGGCTTGGCCAATCCCCCACGCAGTTGCAGAAAACCTTCACCCGCTGGGCTGGCCTGTCGCCCAAGGCGTTTTTGCAAGCGGTGACGCTGGATCATGCCAAGCGGCTGCTGGGCCATGAAGGCCTGCCTTTGCTGGAAACCGCGCTGGAGCTTGGCCTGTCGGGGCCGGGCCGGTTGCATGACCTGTTCGTCAGCCATGAAGCGATGTCGCCGGGCGAATGGAAAGCCAAAGGCGCGGGCCTGACCATCCGTCACAGCTTCCACTCTTCCCCGTTCGGCCTAGCGCTGGTGATGGTGACGGATCGCGGCTTGGCAGGCCTCGGCTTTTGCGATCCGGGCGAAGAAGCCGCCTGCTACGCCGACATGGCCGGGCGCTGGCCACTGGCAAATTTTGTCGAGGACCCACTGGCCATCGAACCCTATGTGATCAGGATCTTCGACCCCGCCTGCTGGCAGGCGGAACAGCCGCTCCGCGTCGTGCTGATCGGCTCGGATTTCCAGGTCCGGGTCTGGCAAAGCCTGCTGCAAATCCCGCTTGGCCGCGCCGTCACCTACTCCGACATCGCCCAGAAGATCGGCCAACCCACCGCCAGCCGCGCCGTCGGCGCAGCGGTTGGGCGGAACCCGATTTCCTTTGTGGTGCCGTGTCATCGGGCGCTGGGGAAGAGCGGCGCGTTGACAGGGTATCATTGGGGCTTGACGCGGAAGCGGGCGATGCTGGGGTGGGAGGCTGGGCAGGTGGGGTGAGCAGGAAAGGTCCCGAACTGTCTCTGCGGCCTTAAAACTCCTACAGGCTTGCTTTAACAGAATCGATGAATGTTTGTTTGAGGGTATTATATTCTGCGCGGCTCGCGGGGTTTCGAGCGATTGCCTGTTGTTTCTCCGCGATATAAGCGTCTCGAAGCGATGGATCCCGTCGAAGCGCGTCCCTGAAAGCCAGATTTGAGCACCAAGACTCTCCCATGTATTCCACGACATGTACGAGGTGGGTGCGCTCCGTTTGATCCTTTCCCTTACCAAAAATATGATGCCCCGGTACGCCAGCATTTGCAGCGTAGTCGTATCCAAGCAGCACGAGCCGCTCCCGGCATTTTTCCCATTCTGCAAGCGGCATAACGCCGATAAGGATGTCCAGGATCGGCTTGGCCTTCATGCCCCTAACGGCAGTAGACCCATAATGCTCGATGCTGCGGGCAATTGCCCCCAATGCATTTGAGATCCGCCGTTGCTCACGAACAAATTCGTCTTCCCAAGCAGGGTCATAGTCAACGAGAAGGTTTACATTATGCTTCAGCCCCAACATTTTTGGATGTCCTCGAACACTTCTTCAACAAAGAGCATTTTTTAACCAGGGCGATCTCGCGAGTATCGACATGACCACGATTGCAGTGATGGACTTGCCCGGAAGAAGTGGAGAGCGAATCCCTAACCTTTGATAGGATTTCGCCCTATGACGAACACGAAGAAGAATTCACCCGGCCGCCACGCCAAGTTCACAGATGCTTTCAAAGCTGAGGCTGTCCGACTTGCGCGCACCAGCGGCAGGCCGTTGCGTGCAATATCCGATGATCTTGGCGTTGGGCTCTCGACGCTTGGGAAATGGGTGAGCGCCCACAAGGAAGCCGACCTGCTTTCTGGACCACACGAAGATACTGCCAAGGAACTGGCGCGTCTTCGCAAGGAAAATGAAATTCTGCGTCAGGAGCGCGATTTATTAAAAAAAGCAGCCGCCTTCTTTGCAAAGGAAACCATGAAATGAAATTCAAGGTCATTGCGGCAGAGAAGGCCAATGTTCCTGTTCAGCGTGCCTGCACGCTTCTGGGTGTCAGTGAAAGCGGATATTACGCTTGGGACATACGCAAACCAAGCCTGCGGCAAAGGACGGACATGGTTCTTTTGGCTCATATCCGGGCTCAGTTCACCACCTCACATGAAACCTATGGAAGCCCACGCATGACGGTGGAACTGAAGGAAGACGGGGTTTGCGTCGGTCGCCACAGGGTTGCTCGCATCATGCATGACAATGGTTTGAAGGCATTGCAGAAACGCCGATTCAAGAGAACAACTGACAGCGATCACAAAGGGCCTGTTGCCCCCAATATTCTGGATCAGGACTTTGCCGCCACAGGTCCAAATCAGAAGTGGGGTGTTGACATCACCTACGTTTGGACGACGCAAGGCTGGCTCTATCTGGCCATTGTTGTCGATCTCTATTCTCGACGTATTATCGGCTGGGCCACCAGTGATCGAATGAAGCAGGACCTGGCATTGACGGCATTACGACGGGCCATAGCCATCCGCAGACCGCCGAAGGATGTCATTCACCACTCCGACCGTGGTAGTCAATATTGCGCGACCGACTACCAAAAGCTTCTGAAAGCTCACGGGTTCATCCTGTCGATGAGCGGCAAGGGCAATTGCTATGACAATTCCATGGTGGAAACCGTGTTCAAGACAATCAAGTCAGAACTGGTTTGGCGAACTGTATTCAAAACAAGGACCCAAGCTGAAATCGCCATTGGACAATACATCGACGCCTTCTATAATCCAAAAAGAAGACATTCCTCCTTGGGCTACAAATGCCCAATTCAGTTCGAGAGCATCCCTCTCAAGCTGACACCCTGAAGAAGCCTTCGCTCTCCACTTTTTTCGGGCAAGTCCAGAGGAGGTCTCAGCAATAGTAGGCGCACCCGACCGATCGAGTCGAGGCCTAATACGTCGCCTTGCTGATGTTGACTCTTTGGGCTTCCCAAATCGCGGTGAATCTGAATCTCTGGGGCAAACCGGAGGTTTACGATGCGATCAGGGATTTCGTTGCGTGAAGATTTTGATGGAGACCATCTCCGGCGGCTGGCGCGGCAGACGAAGGACGCGGCCCAGGTAAGACGCTTGTTGGCGCTCGCGTCGATCTATGACGGCGGCACGCGGTCAGATGCCGCCCGCCTCGGCAATGTCACGCTCCAGATTATCCGGGACTGGGTCCTGCGCTTTAACGAACGCGGCCCCCAGGGCCTGATCAATGGCAAGGCTCCCGGTCAGCAGTCGCGGATGAACGATCAGCAGCGTGCGGCGCTGGCGCAGGCCATCGAGCGTGGTCCGACGCCCTATCTCGACGGCGTCGTTCGCTGGCGTCTGTGCGATTTGGCGCAATGGCTCTGGGAAGAGTTTCGCGTTTCTGTGAGCGAGCAAACGCTGAGCCGTGAAGTACGAGCCATGGGCTATCGCAAGCTGGCTGCCCGGCCCAAACATCACGCGCAGGACCCTCAGGCCATTGACGATTTTAAAAAAGTTTCCCAGCCGCAGTGGCAGAAATTGTTGCCGGAGCAGCCCAAGGAAAACGAATAGAGATTTGGTTCCAGGACGAGGCCCGGATCGGGCAGAGTGAGGCGGAAAAGCAAATGATCCAGTGAATCATTTGCCCGACGAACGAAGATCACGCGCCGTTGGGCCAAGCGCGGAACGCGACCGTCCGCGCCGCATGATCAACGCACGAGATCGGCCTATATCTTCGGTGCCATCTGCCCGAAGCTCGGCAAGGCCTCCGCGCTGGTCATGCCATGGTGTGACACCTACGCAATGACCCAGCATCTGGCTGAAATCGCCCGTCATGTCGATGACGGCGCGCACGCCATCCAGATCATGGATCAGGCTGGCTGGCACATGTCCAACACGCTCGTCGTGCCCGACAACATCACCATCCTGCCGTTGCCGCCGAAGTCGCCGGAGCTCAATCCCGTCGAAAACCTTTGGCATTTCATGCGCGAAAACTGGCTCTCAAACAGGATCTTCAAATCTTACGACGACATCGTCGCTCACTGCTGCGATGCCTGGCGAAAGCTCGAAAGCCAGCCGTGCCGCATCATGTCCATCGGACGCAGAGAGTGGGCAAATGGGTTTTGATCAATGAGACGGCGTATTAGAACAGGCTCTAGTATCGATCCCCTGCGACTAAATTGGGATGGCACTGCTCCGCGTCCACTACCATGGACCGCTTGGTATCCGACAGACGAGAAGTCGTCCGCTCATCCTCTCGTCGAGAAATCCTGGTTCAGGAAACAACCCGTTGCTGTCAACGCGCAGATAGCGCATGCGGACGGGACGTTGCCGCTTGTTCTATTGTCGCACGGAACAGGCTCCACAGCGGCTGGTTTGGAATGGCTTGGCTTCCGGTTGGCTGAGCGGGGTTTTATCGCGTTAGCGGTGAACCATCACGGGCATACTGCCTCTGAACCTTTTCGCGCAGAAGGGTTCCTCTGCATGTGGGAGCGTGCGAAAGACCTGACAGCTATTCTCAACGACCCCAATTGGCGCAACGAACTGCGGGCAGAGACAGGCGATCAAATTTTCGCTGCGGGCTTCTCAGCCGGAGCGTATACGGCACTTTTACTGTCTGGAGCGCGTATCGCATTTTCACAGTTCGAGCCCGACAACCCGGAAAAGAGTCCGATCCGTGGGCCGCGAGAATTTCCAAACCTCGCCGATGAACTGCCGAAACTCTTTGAAAACCCGGTTTTTCGAAGGTCTTGGGAGCAAAGGCGCTCAGACTTTTCGGATCGCAGAATCCGCGCGGCATTCGCAATTGCTCCGGGTCGTTCCGTGCTGGGTTTCTCTCAGGATAGTCTTCAGGCTATCAACAAACCTGTCCATCTGATAGGCGGTGACGAAGACACCGTTGCGCCACCAGACCAGTGCTGCAAATGGCTGTTCCAAAATATTCCGAATTGTAGATATGAGATTTTGACGGGAGGTGTCGGTCATTACACCTTCCTCCCGGAAGGATCAGAGATAGGACAAGAAGCTGCACCTGAACTGTTTATGGATGGAGCAGGGTTAGACCGAACCGCAATCCACAATTACGCCGCAACATTGGCCGCAGAATTCTTCAAGTCAACATAGATTGGAAACTATTAAAAGGCCCTTCGGGCTATGTGGCATAGCAAGAGCGCCGCCAGGCAAGATCCTCAAACGACCCTGTCATTTCTCACCCCGCCAACCCCAACAACTCCCGCGCCGCAGCCTCATCTGTAATCAGCGTGTTGCACCCGATGCGGCGCATTGTGGCGTGGATGGCGATAGCGCGATGCGCTCCGCCTGACGCAATCACGATGTGTTTGGCTTTTTTCAGCGTGTCGAGATTAACGGACATGACCCGCTCGTTGATCGGGTGGGAGACCGAGCGGCCTTCGGCATCGAGGAAGTTGAACATGGTGTCGCAGACACAGCCAGCCTCGATCAGTTCGTTCAGCGTAGCGCGGCTGATGAAGCCTTCCGACAGCGAGGTGGATTGCGGGCGGATGTCGCCGCAGGACACTACGGCCAAATCAAGATTTTCGGCGAGGTCATAGAGGGTTTTCAACCCGCAATCCTCAATCAGCGCCCGTTTGGTGGCGACGCTATCGACCAGCAGCGGAGCGAGGAACATATAGCATTCCGCCCCAAGCTGGCTGGCCAGCCGCCATGTATAGTCGATAGGATTGGTCTGGTGGACGGCGACAATGCCGCCCAGCAGCGAGACGACCTTGCAATTTTCCCGGCGCGGCGGGCGAAACCCGGCCAGTGACGCCGTCATGGTGCGGCCCCAGCCGACGCCGATGGTCGCATTATCAGTCACCACTTCGGTCAGGAACTGGCCGAGCGCCAGGCCGACAGCGCGGGCTATGCCTTCGGCATCCTGCCCGGCAGAGGACGGCACAACCACCGCCTCATCCAGGCCGAAGGTCTTTTCCAGCTTGACCGCCAGTTCGACGCAATCGTCGATGCCCTCGGCAATCCAGATCTGCACTTCGGAGCGCTTCAACGCCTCATCCAGCAGCCGGATCACCGTGGAGCGGCTGATGCCGAGCCGTTCGGCCACATCCTTCTGGGTCAGGCCCTGGTTATAATAGAGCCAGGCAGCCCGAAGCCGCAGCGATGCCGCTTCCGAATAGCTGCTCTGGGTCTCCCGGCGAAGCTTGACCACGATGCGAATTGCCCCCTGTTTTCCGTCTCCTGACTATTGCAAGCCATGCAACATTTGTCAAATCCAACGGACAAATGTCTTGACTTAATGCCCTTCTATCCCGATATTCAGATCAAAGGACAGAGGATATGGTCCCCAGGTCGCAAAGACGTGTTGGAACGCAAATGCCCGTCCAGTGTTCATTTGATATGTGACATGAAGGAATTGCCTGATGACTTCGAAACTCGAACAGCTTCGCGCCATGACCACGGTTGTCGCCGACACCGGTGACATTGAGGCCGTAACCCGCCTGAAGCCGGTGGATTGCACCACCAACCCGACCATCGTGCTGAAAGCCTTGGGCACCGACATGTTTGCCGATGCCTTCGAAGAGGCGATCAAATGGGGCAAGGCCAAGGGCGGCGCTTCGGAAGCCGTGACAGAGGCTGTCGCCGACCGGCTGGCGATTTCGGTTGGTGCGGCGCTCGCCAAGATCGTTCCGGGCCGGGTCTCGACCGAAGTGGATGCCGATCTGTCCTTCGATACGCAGGCCTCGCTCAATAAGGCCCGCGCCATTATTGCGCAATATAAGGAGCGTGGCATCGAGAAGGATCGTATCCTGATCAAGCTCGCCTCGACCTGGGAAGGCATTCGCGCCGCCGAAGTGCTGCAAAAGGAAGGCATTGACTGCAACCTGACCCTGCTGTTTTCCAAGGCCCAGGCGATTGCCTGCGCGGAAGCCAAGGTGTTCCTGATTTCGCCTTTCGTCGGGCGTATTCTCGACTGGTACAAGAAATCGACCGGCGAAAACTACACCTCTGAGACCGATCCGGGCGTGGTGTCGGTGCGCCAGATCTATAATTTCTACAAGGTCAATGGCATCGAAACCATAGTCATGGGCGCGTCGTTCCGCAATGCTGGCGAGATTGAAGCCCTGGCTGGTTGCGACCGGTTGACAATCAGCCCGGCGCTGCTGGATGAGCTGGATGCGGCAACCGGCGATCTGCCGCGCATGCTTTCGCCAGAAAAGACCACGCCCGATCCGCTGGTGTCGCTGGATGAAAAGGCGTTCCGCTGGGCCTTGAACGAAGATGCAATGGCCACGGAAAAGCTGTCGGAAGGCATTCGCGCCTTCGCCAAGGATCTCGGCACCCTGCGCGGCATGGTGGCAAAGAAGCTGGCCGCCTGATTTCGACGATATCTTGAGGAAAAGGGCGCGGCAAAGGCTGCGCCCTCAGTTTATTGACAAACCGCGATCTCGGCATTTCGTCACCCTCGGGCCTGTCCCGAGGATCTGCTGTCGCTTAATAAGATATTGAATTTGTTGGATTAAATTAACGCTCTTAGATGTTCGGCACAAGGCCGAGCATGACGTCGAGGATAAATGCTGACTTTGTCAGCAGTCTGAGGGCGCGGCAAAGGCTGCGCCCTTTTTCGTTACCGCGAACCCTCACTCATCGCTATTGCCGCCCGCCCCGCTTTGGCTATTGCCGAACGGGTTGCCATAGCCGCCGCCATTGTTCTGCCAGCTGGAACCCTGTCCGCCCTGGCCCCTGCCCTTCCCCCCGTTGCCTTGGCCGCCATTCCCCTTGCCAACAGGCAATTCAATCACCGGATCGACCGGCACGCCGCCAATCATCCCTGGCGGGTCGCCACCGGTTTTGACGACATAGCGGCCATCCACCCAGCCGCTGATGCGCGGGCGGTCCACGGTGGCGATCCGGCACCAATAGCCGCCCCGGCTTTCCATGCAGTTCTGCATATCGACAGGCGTGCCTTCGGTCAGCACGTGAATGATGCGGAAATTCGGGCCTGCACCCGACAGAACCGGCAATTGCTGGCCAGGCTTGAGGCCGGTGACGTGCCAGAGATAGGGATCGGGAAAATCCATTCCGCCTGGTGCGCCATTCCCCTCACCATTGACAGAAGGTGCCGGGATCACCGTCTGGCTGAAGGCCGGCATGGCGGCAAATCCCAGGAAAAACGCCAGCATGCTGCGCCCGGTCATTCGGCACAAAAGCCTGCGGCTGAGACTGGCTGCTGGAGGCATGGCATTCTCCTGTTGCTGGAAAAGGCCTGCGGGCCTTTCTGTGGGCGACGGTGCGCCACATTTTCACGGTCATATGGTCTTACCCGACGATCCGTTAAATTCAGGTGGACACTCAGTTGGAATAAAGTGGCTACCCCTGTGCAATGATGTTTATGATTGATTTCGACTGTAAATAAGCTTCAGGCGTTGTTTTCGTTCCCCGATGATGACAAGGTAGGGTCTTCGCGCCACCCGCACTCCCCGTTGGTTTACTGGCCTCGCCTCTCTTCGATGGCCCTTTTCTCCGTTTGTTGACATGATGAAATCGACTTCGCTTGGCTATGTCTTTGCCTTTGCCGCTTACACCGTATTTTCCATGCAGGATGGCATTTCAAAGCATCTGGGCGACAGCTATTCGCCCGTCGTGGTCGCCACCGTGCGCTATTGGGCCTTCGCGATCTTCGCGCTCATTCTGGCCGCCCGCAGCCGCAATGGTCTGGTCGCAGCAGTCAAAACCAAACGGCCTATCCTGCAAATCCTGCGGGGCCTGTTGCTGGGCGCGCAAATCCTGGTGTCGATTGCTGCCTTTCACTATGTCGGGCTTGCCCAATCACAGGCGATCTTTGCCGCCGGGCCAATTTTCGTGGCGCTGTTGTCGGTGCCGCTTTTGGGCGAACAGGTTGGTTGGCGGCGCTGGACGGCGATCCTC
The DNA here is from genome assembly GCF_013426735.1 of Agrobacterium vitis. NCBI lineage: Bacteria > Pseudomonadati > Pseudomonadota > Alphaproteobacteria > Hyphomicrobiales > Rhizobiaceae > Gillisella > Gillisella vitis. Next base: position 1,033,651 of record NZ_AP023272.1, on the reverse strand, counting down.
GTCGGCATGTTCGGCGTCGTGCTGATCCTTTCACCGGGCTCAGGCAGTTTCAGCTTGCTGGTCGTGCTACCGCTGTTCTGCGCGTTATCAGGGGCTTTGTACGGCATTCTGACACGGCTGGTCAGCCGTGATGATCCGCCCGTCACCAGCTTTTTTTATATGTGCATGGTCGGCTTTGTCGGGGCCAATTGCATGGCACCATTTTTCCTGGCTCCGATTGCCAGACAGGATTGGTTCTGGATGCTGGCGCTGTGCTGCACCGGCATTGCCGGGCATTTTTCGCTGATCAAGGCCTATGAGCATTTGAATGCCGTGGTGCTGCAACCGATTGCCTATTACCAGTTAGTGTTAGGCTCAATCATCGCAGTAACGGTGTTTGGCGAAAGCCTGACCCGCAATATGGTGCTGGGCTCGGTCATTGTGGTGGGAGCGGGTCTGTTTACGGTTTGGCGCGAACAGGTGGTGGCACGGCGAAAAGCCCTTGAGGTTCAATCTATTGCAGAACCTGCTTCTTAACTAAACTTCATACGGGAACTGATTACACCCTCATTAACCGTGGTTGAGAATATCCGACGATAAAGAAAAACGAATATACCCAATTAAGCCTTCGGCAACAGGAAACTCCTAAAACTGAGGGGTGTTTTGCGTTTGTGGAGTGGGCCATGGGATATCGTGTGTCGTGAAGCTATTGCCAGGCAAAATCCATTTGTCGCGCAAGCTCCTGCTGATCGTCGGCGGCGTCGCGGTCCTGTGTGGCGCCACGGGTTCGGCTGCCGTCTATATCGGCCGTGATGCGTTGCTCGGACCATCCTATAGCGAGGTCAACGGCCTGACCTGCATGGAACTGCAATCGGCCACCATCAAGCGCAAAGATCGGCTGTGGGTTCGCAAATATGTCACCACGGACGCAACCGATGGCGTAACCCGCATCAAGACCGCGCTGCGCATCGCCAAATCCGTTGCCGAGACGGAAAAACCAGATCTCGTTCAGGTCGTGGTGCTCGATCAAAAGGGGCCAAAGGACCAGTCCGACATTCGCGGTCGCGCCATTGGCGCCGATGTCATCTATATCGCCAATCCTGCCCAACTGGCCGAAACTGCACATATGCAGAGCCTGACGGCGCGCTATGTCGATAAACCCGCCAATGGCAATGGCGATTTCTACGGCGAGCGGGTGGAAATGCCGCTGGCTGACGCCAGCACCATGATGGCCAAGCTGACAGACGCGGCCCCTTGTGAAAAGCCGGTTATTGCCACACCTGAAGGCGAAGGCAAAAAAGAGGGTGAAAGCAAGAAGGAAGGCGGCCACGCAAAAGAAGGCGAGGCCTCCAAGGAAGGAACGAAGAAGGAAGGCAGCAAAGAAGGGGCCAAGGAAGGCCAGAGCGCCCATGGTGAAGCGGCTCCAGCCGAGGGTCATGGCAGCGAAGCCCCAGCTGAGGAAAAGCCCGGCTTGATCGCCTCGCTTAAAGGCATGATTTTCGGCGCTGAAGAGAAACCGGCAGCACCGGCACATGACGCCGCCCCGGCTGCCGATGCTGAGGAGGGCAGCCACTCCGACAACGCGGCCCCTCATCAGGCCAACGCCGACAAAGCGCCCACTCAACAGCAAGGTGTTGAACATGCAGGTAGCGAAAAGGCAGGAGAACCCGTTCCGGCACCTGCGTCACCTGCACCATCACCTATTCCTGCGGCAACATCGCCAGTGGCCGAAGCCGATCCGACACCACAGACCGTGGAGAGTAAGGGCTGGCTGAGTTCGATCAAATCCATGGTCACAGGCACAGATAAGCCGACAGCAGAAACCACTGCGAAAGCCGAGGCGCAGAGTGATTCAAAACCGCTGGTAACAGAGCCTAGCGCCACGCCCTCGGTTCTGCCACGCGGAATTTCACTGCGATAAAGACGACAGCATGGGGGAGAAATAGCATCGTGCAGAAAACGAATCGGCACGATGCTATAGAGCTTTTCAGCCTCGCTGCTTGACCGGCGCGATCAATCGACCTTGGCGCGCCGCGCCGGGAAGAGAATAATGTCACGGATCGAAGGCGCATTGGTCAGCAGCATGATCAACCGATCGACGCCGATGCCAAGCCCGCCCGCTGGCGGCATGCCCTGATCGATGGCGTCGAGGAATTCGTCGTCGAGCTGCTTGTCCTTTTCGCCACGGGCATGGGCCTGTTCGAGCTGCTCGACCATGCGCTTGCGCTGTTCTTCCGGATCGTTCAGCTCGGAAAAGGCATTGCCGATTTCCCAGGCGTTGCAATAGGTCTCAAACCGTTCGACCAGACGCGGCTCGCCCGGCACTTCCTTGGCAAACGGCGAGATATCCTTGGGGAAATGCGTCACATGGCTTGGCTGGATCAGCGTGCCCTCGACCTTTTCTTCAAAGATGAAGGACAGACATTCGCCCCAGGTCCAATCCTTCTCGACCGCAAACCCGGCAGCCTTGGCCGCCGCGCGGGCTTCTTCATCGGTCTTGATGGCCAGGAAGTCGATGCCCGTGACCTCCTTGACGGCATCCGGCATGGGAACGCGCTTGAACGGACCTTTGAAGGAGATTTCCTTGTCGCCAAAGGCAAATTCGGTCGAGCCGTGAATGCGCATGGCGAGGTCGGCAAACAGGCGCTCGACCAGATCCATCACGTCTTCGTAGTCGGCATAGGCCCAGTAGCATTCCATCATGGTGAATTCTGGATTGTGCCGGGTGGACACGCCTTCATTGCGGAAGTTGCGGTTGATTTCGAAAATCTTGTCGGCAAGGCCAGAGACCAGCGTACGCTTCAGAAACAGTTCTGGCGCAATGCGCAGATACATGTCCTGCTTCAGCGTGTTGTGATGGGTCTTGAACGGATCGGCAGACGCGCCACCATAGACGGATTGCAGCATGGGGGTTTCCACCTCCATGAAGCCATCGCTTTCCATGAAACGGCGGATGCCCGAGACGATCTTCGAGCGCTGCTGGAAGCGCAGCTTGGATTCGTCATTGGTGAGAATGTCGAGATGGCGCTTGCGATAGCGCACTTCGATATCCGTCACGCCGTGATATTTCTCCGGCATCGGCAACAAAGTCTTGGTCAGCATGGTGATGGTTTCGGCGTTGATGGTCAGCTCACCGCGCTTGGTGCGACGCACCTGACCGGTCACGCCAACAATATCGCCCAGATCGATCATCGGCAGCATGGCGCGCGCTTCTTCCGGCGTCATATCCTTGTGGCTGAAAATCTGGATCTTGCCCGAGGCGTCACGCAGGTCCATGAACATGCCGGAATTGCGCGAGGAATAAATGCGGCCTGCAACCGTAACCGTATCGCCCGATTCCGTGTCTGGCTCCAGCTCCGCATATTTTTCGGCCAGTTCAGCCGTGGTGGCGGTGCGGTGGAAGTGAGCTGGATAGACATCGCCGATCTGCTGGCGCAGCAGCGCCAGTTTCTGGCGGCGCACTTCGGTGGCGTCGGAGGAAAGGGCGGTTTCGGTGTTTGCTTCGGTCATTGGTTCGCCTATCGGGCACGAAATTCTTGGATCAATTGTGGAGCATAGCGGTTGAAAACGGCTATGATAAGCTCTCCCTCAATAAAGGGGGAGAGCTTTAGCTGTCAGGCCGCGCCCGCCATGGAGGTCAAGACCTGAATGGCCACCTTGAGGCGCTGGCGCACCACGGAACGCCCCAGCAGCGCCATGCTGTCAAACAGCGGCAGCGACCGCTGGCTGCCGGAAACGGCAACGAAGAGCGGTGGGGTCACGACCCGCAGCTTCTTAGCTAACCGGTCGGCAATGGCCCGCAACTCTTCTTCGATCGTCGCAACATTCCATTCGAGGATCTTTTCGAGATCAGCCTGAACGGTGGTGACGATCTCAAGCGTTTCCGCCGGGCTGGTCTTCAATCCGCCGAAGGAAGCAGGCGTCAGGCCGACATCATTGGCCAGCAGGAAGCCTGCCAGTGGCGGTAATTCGCCAAGCTTGGTGATCCGGCTCTGGGCGAGCTTCAGGCCTTCCGTCAGCCTGTCGTTTTCGCTGGCCCAGGTCAGAACACGGCCTAAGAATTCGTCCGGCGTCAGCTTTTCGCGCAGCCAGCGTCCGTTCAGCCAGTCGAGCTTCTGGATATCGAAGATCGCACCCGCCTTGGAGAGATTGTCGGGGTCGAACTTGGCGATCAGCTCGTCCATCGTCAGCAGCTCTTCGCCCTCGGCGATTTGCATGAAGAACAGGCCAAGGAAATTCATCAGCGCTTCGGGCAGGTAGCCAAGGGCGGAATAATAGGAAATCGAGGTCGGGTTCTTGCGCTTCGACAACTTGGATTTGTCGGCATTGCGCATCAGGCTGAGATGCATGAACACCGGCGGTTCAAGACCGAGATATTTGTAGATCAGGATATGCTTCGGCACGGAGGCCAGCCATTCCTCGCCGCGCGCCACATGGGTGATCTTCATCAGGTGGTCATCGACCACATTTGCCATGTGATAGGTCGGCATGCCGTCTGCTTTCAGCAGAACCTGCATATCGACGCTGTCCCACGGGATCGACACGTCGCCATAGACGCCGTCATGGAAATCACAGGAGCCTTCGGTTGGGATTTTCAGGCGCACGACATGCGGCTCGCCTGCGGCAACGCGGGCATCGACTTCTTCCGCCTTCAAATGCAAGCAGAGACCGTCATAGCCGGGCGGCTTGCCCGCGGCGCGCTGCGCTTCGCGCATCTGGTCCAGCCGGGCGGGCGTGCAGAAACAGCGGAACGCATTACCTTCAGCCACCATTTTATCGACGAAAGGACGATAGGTGTCCTTGCGCTCGGACTGGCGGTATGGACCGTAGGGACCGCCAACATCCGGGCCTTCCGCCCAGGTCAGGCCGGTCCATTTCAGAGCGTCCAGCACTTTCTGTTCAAATTCCGCCGTCGAGCGGGTCGCATCGGTATCCTCGATGCGCAAAATGAACTCGCCACCATGTTTCTTGGCGAACAGATAGTTGAACAGCGCGATATAGGCTGTGCCGACATGCGGTTCACCGGTGGGAGAAGGAGCGATACGGACGCGGACGCCGGAAGTGGTCATGATTTTGCTCGTGGTCATGGAGGCGAGGATCGGGCAGAGCCAAGCCATCGCATTTTGATGATCTGGACGCGGTGAAAGCCACGCTCACGGCAGGCTTCCAGCGATAATCCTTTGGCTGGCCTTAGGCCATATCTAACGCCAAGCGTCAAGGAAAACCCAAGCATCGGCGGGAACGCATGGGCCGGTGACAGGGGATTTTGAAAAAGATTGCGAAAAAAATCAGATTGGGCGGAACCATTTCCGGTGTTGCCCGTTAGGAGTGCAGGAAAGCGGTTGTGAATCCCGCGAGCCTAAAACCCCCGTCCCCCGCTTGAAAGCCTGCGTTCCGCCAACGCAGGCTTTCGGCATTTCAGGCCCTCTACATTTCAGGCCCTGCTGAGCCATGGCTATTTCAATGGCCAGACGACGATCAGTGCCGGGATAGCAACAAGAATGATCAACAGCGACAGCGGCAGGCCAAGGCGTGGATAATCACTGAATTTATAGCCGCCCGGCCCCATCACCAACGTGTTGCATTGATGACCGATCGGTGTCAGGAAATCACAACCGGCGCCAATTGCCACCGCCATCAGAAAGGCGTCGGGCCGGAAGCCGAGATTATGGGCAAAGCTGGCGGCTATCGGCGCCATGACCAGAACTGTAGCGGCGTTGTTGAGAAACGGCGTTACCGCCATGGCGGTCACCAGGATCAGCGCCAGCGCACCGTAAGGCGGCAGCCCATGGGCAACATGGCCAAGCCAACCGGCAATGACATCGGTTCCACCCGTACTGCGCAGAGTATCGCTGACCGGGATCAGTGCCGCCAGCATGACGAGGATCGGACCATCGACAGCCTGATAGAAATCGTTGAGCGGGATGACCCGGAACACCACCATCGCCAGGGCAGCGGCAAAGAAGGCAACCGGCACCGGTGCCAGACCGACTGCGGTTGATCCCATCGCGGCAATCAGGATCAGCACCGGGATAAGCGCGCTGCGGCTGGTGCCGAGCAGGATTTCGCGCTCTGCCAGCGGCAGACAATCCAGAGTCTGCAATACGGCTGGCAGGGCGGTGCGCCGGCCCTGGAGCACGACGACATCACCAGCGCGCAAGGCCACATGCGCCAGCCGCTCCTTCAGCCGCTTGCCGCGGCGGCTGACGGCCAGGAGGTTGATGCCATAGGTATTGAACAGAGAAACATCGCGGGCCGTCAGGCCTTCCAGCGGCGACCCCGGCCCGACCACCGCCTCGATGGCAGTGATTTCACCGCCCGAACCGATCTCCCGGCCCGACAGTTTCAAGCCGGATTGGCTGACCAGCCGGTCAAGCGCATCGGATGGTCCCTCCAGCAGCAATGTGTCCTGCTCTTTCAACACCATATCCGGGAAAGGCGAAATACGGCTGTGGCCGCGCAGGATGGCGGTGGCGATCACTTCGCCGGCGGTGGTTTTCAACAGATCGCGCAGCGGCTTGCCTGATAACGCAGAGCCTTCGGGTAGGGTCGCCTCAGTAGAGAAATTGGAATTGCCGAGCGCTTCCTGCAAAGTCGGGTTCTGGTTTTGGCGCTTGGGCACCAGCCAATAGAACAGCATCAGGAAAATCACCCCGGCAACGGCCAGGATCGCGCCGACAGGGGTGAAGTCGAACATGGTGAAAGGCGTGCCGGTCAGTTCGCCTCGCAGCTTGGACACGACAATATTGGGCGAAGTGCCGATCTGGGTCATTAACCCGCCCAAAAGCGCGCCAAACGCCATCGGCATCAGGAAGGCGGAGACCGGCGTCCCTGACTTCTTCGAGAACTGGAAAGCGACCGGCATCATGATGGCCAATGCGCCGATATTCTTGATGAAGGCCGACAGCACTGTCACCGTCAGCACCAGAAGCAGGATCTGGGCGCGCATCGATGTCAGGTTGGGAAAGAAGCGTTTGATCGCAGCATCGACCAGACCCGACCGCGCCACCCCGGCGCTAACCACCAGAGCACTGCCGACGATGATAACGATATCGTCACTGAACCCGGAAAAAGCCTTATCGGCTGGCACAAGGCCAAGGGCAACGGCTGCCAGAAGGGTCAGCCCCGCCACCACATCGTAGCGGATACGGTCCCACATGAAGGCAACCATCATCAGGCCGATGACGGCGAAAGCCAAAATCTGTTGAGTCGTCATGCATGTCCGGATCGGTCAGAGTTGGGCTCAAAAGGCTTGAAGTGCCGGTTTGTTCCTTACCGTTGCGCCGTCGCTCTGCCACCATGCACTCTCTGAGAGTAGCATGCACACGAAACGACGGCATCAACGCAACTGTGACATTTCATAATTCGAGCATGATAATCAAGTCTACAGCCGTTAGGTTACCTTGGCCTTCAGGCAACCTTGGCCAACAGCTTTTCTTCCAGCCGCGCCAAAATATCCTTGCAGACGGCATCTTCTTTTTCGACGCCGTGCATCAGGATCTCGCGGGCGGCCTCGACATCCGAGGGATCGGCGTAATAGGCGTGGAATTCGCCCAGCACCGCATAGGCCGCCATTTCGCCAGCCTCGACAGCCAGTTCCAGCATATTTTGCGCGCCATCGAGATCGACGATGCCACCAATGCCCTTCATTCGGAACCGTCCCAGATTGACCATGGCGAGGGCATGACCGTTTTCAGCCGCCATTTCAAACCAGATCCGCGCCTGGTTGAGATCGCCCTCACCTTCGCCTGCACCGGTCGCGGCAACCACCGCCATCTGGAACTGCGCGGCGACATCGCCCTTCAGCGCTGCCTTTTCCAGCCACATCACCGCTTCCACCGAACTGGCCTTGACGTCGATGCCATGGCGATAACGCCGCTCGAGGTCACGGCAGGCGCGCCGGTCGCCCATGCGGCCAAGCGCCGTCAGCCAGCGCACGCCCCGGGCGCGATCCCGCTCGGGATAGGCTTCGTGCAGATAATATTTCGCCAGTTCCTCGATGGAGGAGCGGTAGCCTTTGGCGGCAGCAGCGCTGAGCAGGCGCAGCGCCTTCTCCTCATCGGGTGTGGTGCCAAGGCCGTTCAGATATTGCATGGCGAGGTAATGGCGCGCCGTACTATTGCCCGCTGCTGCCGCATATTTGAAGTAAGGCAGGGCGCGGGCATAATCCACTTCGCCCAAATGCCCCCCGGCCAGCAGCGTTCCCATGCCCAGATGCGCCCGCACATTGCCAGCTGTCACCGCTGGCTCATAGCAGATCAGCGCCGTATGCGGATCGGCCTCGCCGCCAATGCCGGACGCCAGAAGATAACCGGCCAGTGCCGACCCATCGACATTGCCGTGCTCATGGGCGCGAAGCGCATAGTCACGGGCCAGTTCGGGCTCGCAAACCAGTTGCATGACATCGCCATAAAGTCGCAAAGCCGCCGGAGACGACGGCATGTCCTGACGCGGTGAAATCAGATAGAGCCGGGCCGTCAGCGCCATGGCACCGACATGCCCCGCATCGGCGGCATAACGCGCCAACCTGCGGGCTTCAGCCAGATCGGAAATCACCCCGCGCCCCGTTTCATAAAGCCGGGCCAGTTCATAGGATGCCCCGACATGGCCGCCCTTGGCCGCCTTGCGCAGGGCGCTTGCGGCCAGCGGCATCCGGCCCGCCCCAAGCTTTTTCATGCCATGGCGATACGCCTGCCGGATTGCCGCGCCTCGGACAAAAAAGGGCACAAAAGACAGCAATTGCTTCATGGTTCGCGCATTCCCTCGCTCACAACAGGTACAACCCGGTCAAACAGATAGGCAGCCACGGTCTGGTCACCGACGACGACATCGGTCACCAGCGTCATCCCGGCAATCAGGCTGAAATCGGCCGGATTGCTTTTCAGATGCGGGTCGTCAATGGTGATCTTGGCAATATAGAATGTCCGCTCGGATGCGCCTTGCGTTGCCGCGCCATCGCCGCGAGAAACTTTCAGACTGTCGGGGCTGACGGCCCGGACCGTGCCACGCAAGCCGCCATAGCGGGCAAAAGGCCAGGCATCGAGCTTGATATCGACCGGCTGGCCGACCTTGATAAAGCCCTGATCCTGAGTGGAGATTTCCGTTTCCACTTCAAGCCGGGCGGCCTTCGGTACCAGCACGAACATTTTCTGCGCTGTCTGCGCCACCGAACCGATGGAAATATCGCCGATCTGAAGCACGGTTGCGTCTTCCGGCGCTTTCAATTCGATCAGGTCGGAACGCTTATCGGCCTTGTTCAACTCCTCGATGGCCGCATTCAACGCCACCTGCTGCTTGACAAGCTGACCCATGGCGTCGGAGCGCCATTGCTGGGCCTGATCTTCCATCTGCGATTGCACCGATTGAATATCATGGGCACCGCTTTCCAGCTTGCCCTCAACTTCGCGGATCGTGCCGGTGACTTCCAACACCCAGTCCTTGGCCTTCAGGCCATCGGCTCTCGATGCATATTTCTTCTCGACCAGCGCGCTTTTCATCGCCTCGCTTTCCTCGCTGAGTGAGAGGCGCTGGCGATTGACCGTGAGTTCCTGCTGCAATTGGGCCTGCGTGGTTTGCAGGGAGGAGATCTTGGCCTTGAAGGTTGACATCGATGCTTCATATTGCGACCGGCGGGCTTCAAAGAACCGCCGCTGCAATTTGCCGAAACTATCGCCGTCGCGCGGCTGGTAATCACGCCCATCGATTTCCGCCTTCAGCCGCTCGACTTCCGCCGAAAGGCTGGCCATCTGCCGGCTGGCCGTGGTCTGGTCGGCACGCGAAAAGGTCGGATCGAGCGTGGCCAGCAATTGCCCCGCCTTCACGTCCTGGCCTTCGCGCACCAGGATTTCCCGAACGATCGAGGTTTCCAACGGCTGCACCACGGTATTGGGCGCCTCGGACGCCACGCGACCCCGCGCGCTCACCACCCGCTCGACCGGCATGAACACCGACAGCAGGATCGCGCTGGTGATCAGGGCCGCCACCGTGGCAATCGTCATCCGCGCCGATTTGGGCGGGGTGCGATGCAGGATGCTGGCGCTTTCGGACAGGAATTCCGCTGTCGTGCGGACCGCGTAACGATGCTCGTCAGGCGACAGCGTCAAGGTTTTCGTCATGGTCTTTTCCCGTCGTCAGGTGGCGGTTCTGCTGGTTCCAAAGGTGGCGGTAGTCGCCGGAGCGGCGCAGCAGGTCGTGATGGGTGCCGCTGTCCTTCAGCTGGCCGCGATCCAGAACCAGGATCTGGTCGCAATCGACAAGCGAGGACAGGCGGTGCGAAATCATCAACACGGTGCGGCCTTCGGCAATGCGCTTCAGGTTGCGCAGAATGATCGCTTCGCTTTCCGGATCGAGCGCGCTGGTGGCCTCGTCGAAGATCAGGATCGGCGGGTTGACGATCAACGCCCGGGCAATTGCCAACCGCTGCTTCTGACCGCCGGAGAGATTGCTGGCATGTTCTTCCAGCATCGTGTCATAGCCGCGCGGCAGACGTTCGATGAATTCATCAGCACCGGCCAGTTGTGCCGCCTCGATCATGTCCTCAGGCGAGGCATCCGGCTTGGCGATCAGGATGTTGTCGCGGATCGTGCCGCGAAACAGGAAGCTTTCCTGAAGCACGACACCGACATTGGTGCGCAGATGATAGAGATCGACTTCCTTCAACTCGACGCCATCGAGACGGATCAGCCCGGAATAGCTTTGATGCAGGCCCTGCAACAGCCGCGTCACCGTGGTCTTGCCCGAGCCGCTACGGCCCATCAGCCCGACGATATTGCCCGGCTTGACGTGAAAATTGATGGCGTTGAGCGCCGGCACTGCGGTACCTGCATAGGCAAAACGCACATCCTCGAAGCTGATCCGGCCGGAAAATTCCGGGCGTACCCCGTGTTCACGGCGCGGTTCCGGCTCGGCATTGATGACGGATGCGACCTGGCGCAATGCACCGCGCGCCTCTTCCATCTGCTGCATCATGCCAGCCATCTGCACCAGCGGCTGGGTGGCGCGCATGGCAATCATGGTAAAGGCCACCAGCGTTCCGGTCATGACCGTATGCTCGTTGACGATAACAAGATAGGCGCCAATCAGCAAAGAACCGGCATAGATCAGCTTTTCCAGAGGGGCCAGCAAGGTCTGCGGCTGATTGGCCAAAAACAGCAGGTTGGTCTGATTATTGACCGCTTCGGCGACTTTCTGGTCCCATTCGCGCCGCTTGCGGCCTTCAAGCGCCAGAGATTTCACCGTGCGAATGCCGTTGATCATCTCGATCAGCATGGCGGTGCGGCGGTGTTCGCTGCCCATCACCTGCGCATAGGCACGGCGGATCGGCTTCATATAGATGAACAGTATCAGGCTCATCATCGCGCCGAGGCCCAGGACCCAGAAGGTCAGACCGGGACTGAGCAGGAACATGACAGGAATGAGCACGAACAGCGACAGCATATCCAGCACCGAACCGAACAATTGGCCGGTGACGAAGGCCCTCAACCGACGGGCCTCTCCCAGCCGATGGACGATGCCACCGGTGGCATTCTGCTCGAAGAATTCGATGGGAAGACGTGACAGCCGGTCAAAGATCATCAGGTTCAGCCGCACATCGATCTTGGCGGTGACGATGGCTGTCACAGTCCGGCGCATATAGCCAAGCAACATATCGAACAGCAGCACGACCAAAATGGCCGCAGCCATCAGCGTCAGCGTCGACAAACGGTGATGCACCATGACCTTGTCGATCACCACCATGTAGAACAGCGAGGGTACCAGCGCCAGAACGCCGAGCGAAATGGCCGAAATGAACACGTCGCGCACCATGCGGCGGTCCTGCATCACCTGGGCCAGCAGCCAGTGAAAGCCAAACTCCTCGCGCGCACTTGCCTCGGTCATCTCCCGCTTCATCAGCAGGACATGGCCGCTCCAGTTTTCCGTCAGCCGCAATTCGTCAATCACAAACCGGGTGGCTTTCGAATCGGCGGGATCGCGAAACACCATGCGCGGCGTCTGCGGATCATCGACAAAGTTTTCAAAGACAAGGAGCGACCCATCATTGAGCTGAATGACGGCGGCGACAGCGCCTTCCATCTGGCTCAACAGCTTCCAGTTCATGCGGATCGGCTTGGCCTTTACCCCATGATCGCGAATGATTTCGGCCAGTTGCGGCAGAGAAAAGCATTCCTCATCACCGTAATCGCGGCACAATTGCTCGACCGAGAGGGATAAGCCCAATTTTTGCGTGGCAAGAGCCAATGCAGCAAGAGCGGATCTGGCCTGCCCCTCATCCGCCAGATCTCTGTCTTCAGCATTCATCGACACACCTCATCATCCATCGCCGAAAGCACACATGGCGAGTTTTTCGTGAGGATCCGCCCTGCCCCACAAGCCGGGAACGGACCCATTCAACCCGACCGTAGAAGCCGAAGCTTTCGCCATGCTGGATTTTCGTGAATCCGTGTCGCAAACAGAAACAGTTCCCTTACCGTCGTTGATAACGCGGCCCACACTGTTCCAGCGCCCAGAAAAGCAGGTTAAGCTTTTGCAACCGGGGCGAATCGCCCTGAAAACCGCCAGGCTTGGAGATATGCTGCCCGTGACCCAGACGCCCAGACGGCCCGTGATCATTCATTGGGGCATATCCAGCTTTTTCGGCTGGGGCATTTATGGCCTTAACCTGGCGCTCAACTGGTCCAACGATCCGGTGCTGGAGCCGGTGACGTCCTTTCCGTTGCAATCCGACCAGATCGTCGTCGATCCGTTGCGGCAACGCGCACTTGGCGGATTTTTCCGGGCCAGCGCCGACCTTTCGAACCGCATCGCCGCCCAGAGCGAAAAGTCCCTGACGGTCAATACCCCGCTTCTCGCCGGGCTCGGCAATGATTTTACCATGTCGCCCGGCCCCAAAGGCGTGGCGCTTTCCGGCAGCCCGACGGTGGGCGTGGTGTTCTTTGAACTGCCGCAACTGTCGGAGGCCACGAAAGCCAGAGCGAAAGCATTGCCGCTGGTGATTGCCGGATCGAGCTGGAACGAAGAGATCATGCGCGCCCATGGCCTCAACAATGTCACCACCGTCATCCAAGGCATCGATCAGACGCTGTTTCACCCCGGCCCGCGCCAAGGCGTTCTGGCCGACAGGTTCCTGGTGTTTTCAGGCGGCAAGCTGGAATTGCGCAAGGGGCAGGATCTGGTGGTCGCCGCCTTCGCAAGGTTTGCCAAACGCCATCCCGAAGCCCTCTTGGTTTCCGCCTGGCACAGTCCCTGGCCGCAATTTGCCCTGACGCTCAACCGGTCCGGCAAGGCCACCGCCATCACCACCAATGACAAGGGCGCCATCGACCAATCCGCCTGGATTGCCGCCAACGATATCGCTGCCCATCAGTTTCTTGATCTCGGTTCTGTCCCCAATGCGCTGATGGCACCGATCCTGCGCGAAATGGACGTGGCGGTCTTCCCCAACCGCTCCGAAGGCGGCACCAATCTGGTGGCGATGGAATGCATGGCCTGTGGCGTGCCGACAATTCTGTCGGCCAATACCGGTCATCTCGACCTGATCGACGGCGGCAATTGCTATGCGCTGGAACATCAGACCCCTGTTGCTGGCGAAGGCGCTGGCGTCGGCTCCGTGGCCGGGTGGGGAGAAAGCAGCGTCGATGAAATCGAAGAGATGCTGGAGCGGGTCTGGCGCGACCGCAACGAAGCCCGCCGCCGTGGCGAGCGCGGCGCAGCCAAGCTTGCTGGCTATACCTGGTCGCGCACGGCAGATGCGATGAAAAAGATCATTAGGACCTATCAGTAATCGCGTCAGCAAGCGACACCGCCTGTGCAATCGGGGCGGTAAAATCCCCCGCCTCGGTTTGGCGGCAAAGCTGCAAGGACGGATACCAGGGCGTGGTGGCGCCCTCAGAACCCCAACGCCAGTCCGGCACTTTCTTCAAAAGGCCGATGGTCGGTACGCCAAGGCTACCGGCCAGATGCAACGGCGCGGTGCAGACCGAAATGAAGGCCGAAAGCTGGGTGAGGATGGCCGCCGTGTCGAGAAAAGCATCCGCTCCGGCATCAAAATCCGGGCCTGGGTGTTCCAGCGTGAAGGACAGGCCCGCCACTTTATAACCTGACGGCGTATCGGCGGGTTCCAATGCTGCATCGTCAAGTTTTTGCAGGGCGATCAGCCGTGTACCGCCAAGGCTCGCAAAGCGCGACAGCTGTTCGGGACCGGCAAGGCTGCGACCTTTTTCCGCTGGTGACAGCGGATTGCCGCGCCAGACAAAGCCCAGGGCTTTCTCGCCTTGCTTCAAATTCAGCCGTTCACGCCACAGCGAAACCCGCTCCGCCTGTGGCTGCAAATAGGCACGGGCTTTCGGCACGCTGCCCAGCGTCAATTTCAGCCGATGCGGCAGACCAAGCAACGGCACCTGAAAATCGATGGTCCCTGCTGGCGGGTTCTCTGCCTGTACCCGATCAGCACCTGGAACATCCGCCAGAAGCCCGACCAGCTTGTTTGGCACTTGCAGGATCACCTCGCCGCCAAGCGATTTGACCAGGGGTAACAGCTTGACGAACTGGATCGTGTCGCCAAGTCCCTGTTCCGCATGGACCAGCAGGCGTTTGCCTTGAAACGGTCGCCCGTTCCAATCGGCGATCTCAGTATGACGTGCCTCTCCCGGAAAGCCTTCGGCCTGCCAGCGCCATTCATACTCGGCAAAACCAGTGGTATAATCGAAAAGCCGCAGCAGGTTGAGGCCAAGGTTGTAATGAGCCTCGGCCGAGGTGGGATAGATTTCCAGCGCCTTGGACAGCAGCGCCATCGCCGCTTCCGCCTCGCCCAATTCGGACAGCGCATTGCCGAGATTGTGGAGCGCTATGCGGTTTTGCGGATCGAGTGCCAGCGCTTGCCGATAAGCGGTAATCGCTGCCGGATAATCATCGAGATCGGCATGCGTTACGCCGATATTGGCGTGACAGGCGGCATTGTCAGGTGCCAATTGCGCGGCGCGTTGATAAGCTTCCAGTGCATCCGGCTTGCGCCCGGCCTCACCAAGCGCATTGCCGAGATTGTACCAGATATCGCTTTCCTCAGGCGCAAGTCTGAGCGCCCTGGCATAAAGCGACAGTGATTGCGCCAGATCGCCACGCGAGCGCTCCGCTGAGGCCAGCAGTCTGAGCGCATCGACCTGGTCAGGTTCTTCCTCGATAATGGCACGGTAATGGGCAATCGCCTCGTCCAGCATGCCGGCCTTGTGCAGCTGAAAGGCCTGGATCAGCTTTTCGCCCGACGCAGTTTGGTTCGTCATGGCTTACGCTCCACCAGCCGCTTGAGGTCGTCAGTCACCGCCTTGGCCACACTTGCCCAATCGCCTGGTTGCGGTTGGCGAAACAGTTTCAGGCCCGGATACCAGGGGCTATCGTCTCGACCGGTCATCCAGCGCCAATCCGCACCGTATTTCAGCAGCGCAAAACACGGCACGCCCAGCGATGCTGCCAGATGCAGCGTGGAGGTGCAGGAGGAAATCACCAGATCAAGCGCAGCAATCGCTGCCGCCGTCTCGCCGAAATCGCCAAGCTCCGCCCCCGGTGCCTGCATGGCCTTGGCAAAGTCCAGACCTGCCATCTGTTCCAGCCCGTCCTTGAATTGCAGGCTGATGAAATGCGCGCCCTCGACAGCAAACAGCGGCTCCAGCTCTTTCAGAGGCGGCGAGCGGCCCTTGTCGGCGCGGGCGACCGGATTGCCCTGCCAGACCAGCCCGACCCGCAAAGCGTCACGATGCGCAAACCGCGCTTCCCAGTCTGCCACCCGGCGAGGATCGGGCCGGAAATTGGCAGGACCAGGCAAAGTTTCCAGCGTGGTTGCAAAAATCAGCGGCAGGCTCATGATCGGTGCCTCGACATCGGCATCGTCAATGGCATCGACACCCTGGCGGCGCAGAGTAATGTTGTGCCTTTCCACCACCAGCGTTGAAAACAGGCCGATCAGCGGTTCACGCAATTCCAGAATGACATGACCGACCTTGAGAGCGGCTTGGCGCACGAAACGGGCAAACTGGATCTGGTCGCCCAACCCCTGTTCGCCGTGGATCAGCAGTACCTTGTCCGGCAGGGCCTCGCCAGTCCAGCGCGGCATGGGCAGCGAGCGCGCCACCATTTCGGCACCCTGCCAGCGCGTCTCATAATCGCGAAAACCCTGCGGCAGATTGCCCGCCATCAGATGCGCATGCGCCCGGTCGATCAGGGTTTCGACATCACCAGGCAGGAGATCCAGTGCCCGATCCAGACTGGCGATTGCCTCCTCAACCCGGCCCATTTCGCGCAATGCATTGCCAAGCCCGCGATGGGCCTTGGACAGATCCGGGCGAAGCTGGATGGAGGCGCGGTAAGCCTCCAGCGCCTGCCCATAGCGGTCCGTGTCGCGCAAAAGATTGCCGAGGGTCATATAGGCTTCGGCGCTGGGGCTGGTCTCCAGGCTTTGGCGCAGGCAGGCCTCGGCCTCATCCTGCTTGCCGACGTGGCGAAGGGCTATGGCATAATTGGTCTGGAAGGTCGGCGTTGCAAGGCCAAGTGCCGCCGCCCCCCGCAGCAGGACATAGCCGCGATGATAATGCAGGCGCTCTACCGCCAGCCCGCCCAGCATATGCAGCGCCTCGGCCCGTGTTTCGTCCTCATGCAGCAGCGCCGCATAGGTCGCCTCGGCGGCAGTGACATTTCCGGCCATATGGGTGCGGATGGCGGCGGCCAATCGTTGCTGCGGACCCGGCTGGGCCGGAACGGCAACCACAGGCTCGGCGGCTTCAAACAGTTGCGCCCTGTCACCCTCGACCAGCCTGCCAAGCGCCTCGGCTACGCGAGAGACGACACCGGCAAAGGGTTCCGCTTCGACCTCATCGGCCACCCGGCGAAACACGCGGCTTGTCGGATACCAGGGGCTATCGCTACGACCGCGCAGCCAGCGCCACTCGGCATGGGATTTGAGGATCACCCAGGTCGGGCGGCCAAGCGCGCCAGCCAGATGCGCAACAGCGGTATCGGAGGTGATGACGAGATCGAGATTCATGATCATCGCTGCCGTATCGGCAAAGGCATCGGCCCCGCTGTCGAAATCCTCTGGGGGGCGCTCGACAGCAAAATCCACCATATCCAGCTGTTCTTCGCCCGTCCCCTTTTGCAAGGCGATCAGGCGCACACCGTCAATGGCGGCAAGCGGCGCCAACACCTGCAAGGGAAAGCTGCGGCCCTTATCGACCTGCGGATCAGGATTGCCCTGCCAGACAAGGCCAACCCGCAAGCCCGGCTTTGCCGCAAGCCAGCCTGCCCAACGTCGCACGCGAAGCGGATCGGCAAACAGATAGGCGGGAAAAGCCGGGATCGTCTCGACGACTGTGCCGCAAAGCAGCGGCAAGCTCATCATGAATACGTGGTAATCGAGCGGCGGGACAGGATCGCTTTCGCAGACAACGCCATCCACTCCCGGCACGGTTTGCAGCAGCGTGGCAATCTTGCGACGGCAGCCAATCATCACCTTGGCCGCGCCTTTTTCCTTCAACAGCGCCACATAGCGGACGAACTGGAAAGCATCGCCAAAGCCCTGTTCGGCGAGAACCAGAATGGACTTGCCCGCCAGATCCTCCCCCTGCCAGACCGGTAGCCGGACGCGGGTGCGGTCTATGCCGAGGATTTCCACCAGGAAGCGACGCTCGTAAAGCGGCAGGCCACGGGCATAATCGCCCTCGTTCAGCAAACACATGCCCAGCGCCATTTCCGCATCGGCATAGCCGGGACGGGCCTCGATCGCCTTGCCAAAAGCCAGTATCGCCTCGTCCTCGCGGCCGGTATCCATCAGGCTGATGCCAAGATTGCTCCAGGATTCGGCATGGCCGGGCTTGGCAATCGCGCCCTGTCTCTGGATCCAGCAGGCCAGATCGGCATAGCCGTGGTTGCGCTCCGCCACACCCAGATTGCTCCAGGCATCGGCATTGGCGGGGTCAAGCGTCAAAGCCTTTTCCCAGGCGCGGGCGGCTGCCTGCGGCTGCTTGGCTTTCAGCAGAACCGCACCCAGTTGTACGTGATGCGAGGCCAGTTCCGGCTCGATCCGGCAGGCGCGTCGCAGAGCCTCCTCCGCCACGTTGAACCGGCCAAGCGCCAGCGCCGCCGCCGCATAAACCGACAGGGCATGGCCTGAGCGCGGCTGGGCCTTCAGCACCTCGCCTGCACGACGCAAGGCAGTTTCGGCTTCGCCCAATGCGGTTTCGCGCCGGGCCAGCGCCAAAAGGCACGCTGCGTGACCGGTATCGTAGAGCAGCCCGTGGCGCAGCGCCCGCATCCCATCGGTCACAAGCCCCGCAGCATCGAGCGCAATGGCGAAATTGCTCCAGTGATCGCCAAGCGAGGGGCGGATCGCCACCGCGCGGGCGCAAAAGGGAATGGCCTGCCGCCCTGCCACCGATGAGCGTTCCCCTGCTTCCAGGCACGCCATGCCAAGCAGATTGAGCACCCGCTCTCTTTGAAAATCCTGCGTCAGCACATGCCGGTAAAGCTGCACGGCCCGGCCATAATCGCGGCCCTGATGGCGCTTGATCGCCTCGTTCAATCCGTCAGCGGCCTCAGCCGGCGCATCATCCGTGGCGCGGCCAGCAAACAGCAGCACTTTCAACTCATGCGCCACGTCCTGAAGAACCGGTTGCCATTGCCCCGCCTCCATCTGGCGAAACAGCCGCATGGTCGGGTACCAGTCGGTCAGAATGCCATCCATGCCCCAGCGCCAGTCCGGGGCTTTCTTCAGCAACAGCCAGACCGGCCTGCCCAATGCGCCCGCAAGATGGGCAAGGGCCGTATCT
Source organism: Agrobacterium vitis (assembly GCF_013426735.1). Taxonomy (NCBI): domain Bacteria; kingdom Pseudomonadati; phylum Pseudomonadota; class Alphaproteobacteria; order Hyphomicrobiales; family Rhizobiaceae; genus Gillisella; species Gillisella vitis. The sequence continues at coordinate 1,014,863 of NZ_AP023272.1, read as the reverse complement.
GAGGTGATGACCAGATCCAGCGACGCCATCAAAGCTGCGGTATCGACAAAGGCATCGGGACCGTCATCCAGACCCGGAGCGGGGTGCAGCGCCAATCCCTCCGGCGCTTGCTGATCGGCTCCTACCCCCTTTTGCAGGGAAATGATGTCAATTTCATCTGAGAATTCGGCAAGCGGCTGGAAGAGTTCCAGCGGCAGTGAGCGGCCCGGCTCACCATAGGCCTTTGGATTGCCCTGCCAGGACAGACCGATGCGAAACCGTTTCGTCGCCTGCTCTTGCCCCTGGCTTGGAGAAAACTCGCCAAGCCAGTCGCGCCAGCGCTCGAAAAGCTGTTTTTCCAGTGTGAGATAGGGAACGCGCTGGCCTGTCGCCTCTGGCACGAGGTTGATGAGACCCGGTAGCGACAATAGCGGCACCCAGGCCGCGTAAGCGGGCAGATCCGCACCATCAGGCAAGAGCGTGATGGACGGAATCGCGAAAAATTCGGAAAGGCTTAGCAGACGGTAGAGTTGCGGTTGGCAGACGAAAACCACATGCCCGACCCGGTCCGCAATGCGCGGCAAAAACCGGATAAACTGGATTGTGTCGCCCAATCCCTGCTCATGAAACACCAGCAGCGTCTGGTCTTGCAGCGCTTCGCCCTGCCAGCGCGGCCCCTGCATCAGCAAGGGCGAGGTGGAACTCCCGGTGGCCTGATCGCGCAACTCGTAATCGGCCCAGGCCTCGCTCCACTGGCCGTCCAGCAATTGCAGGCAGGCGCGGTTGAAGCGGTGAACGGGGGCATCGCCGCTGCCGATCAATTGCTTGAGAATCCGGTCCGCGCCCTTCAAATTGCCCAGAATGCGCAGGCTTGCCGCCAGATTATTGGCGGCGCGTCGATGCGAGGGATCAAGCGTCAGCGCCTTTGTATAGCTGTCACAGGCCTCGGGATCGCGTTGCAATCCATGCAGCAGTACGCCGAGATTATAGAAAGCTTCGGCATCCGGCTTCAGCTCCAGCGCCCGGCGCAAATGGATTTCGGCTCCCGCACTGTCGCCAAGCTCCAGCAGGATGACACCCATCTGAGCCAGCAGAGACGGCTCATTGTTGTCAAGCGCCAGACCCTGCCGAGCCGCATTCAGGGCTTCATCCCATCGTTTTGCCGATGTCAGGGCCAGAACCAGATTGGACCATGCGCCAACGGCTTTACCGTCAAGCGTCACAGCGCGAGCGCCGATATCGATGGCGCGCTGGTGGTCACCCACTGCAACCAACGGAAGAACCATATTTTGCAGCAGGCCGGACTGGTCCGGCGCAAGTTGCAAAGCATGTTCGAAAGCGGGAATGGCCTCACGAGAACGGCCGGAAAGATGAAGGGCGAGCGCATAGTAATGAGCGGTCTCGGCATGATCTGGATGGGCCTCGAAAAGCGCCGTCAAGCCCTGCAAGGCCTCAGCCACGCGCCCCTGCGCCAACAGCGAACGGCACTGCGAAACCTCATGCGTCGTCATAACGCGCTCTTCTTTCATCCATGGGCCAGATCCAAGGCCAGGAACACCGAACCATCATGGCCCTGTTTACCCAAAATCGGCGCGTCGGCCATTTCATATCAAGGCGAAAACATGCTCATGCATCCTCGCCTAAAGGTCAAAGAGTCCCAAACATGAATCAAAGACCCATGCCACCATCAATCAGGCCGCAGCATAGGGCTTGTAGGACTTTTCCTCGATGATGTCAGAGCCAAGTTCAATGTTGATCTGCCGCTTCAACTCGGCGCGCCGGTCATTGGTGACATAGACCGAACGAGCGAGAGACACGAAACGCGGACCGAAATCACCGTCGCGCTCGCAATCGCGAATATCGTCCTCAATCTCCCAGAGCGCCGTATTGACAGCAAGAAGATCACGGCTGATGGCGATGACACCCTGATGACCGGCCACCGGCTTCAGCCGTTCATTGAGCAGGGACAACTCGCGCTCGACATTGGTGCGCTTGGCCTCATCCGTGATCCGCTCTGCCTTGATCTGGAGAATGGTGATCTTGTCGATCAGCTCACCCCAGGACACCGGAACTTCAATCATTGCAGGTCTCCGATTCGTGGAAATGCCACGATACAACACCGAACCGAAAACAGGGAACCGGTTTTCGATGCCGTGCAGTGCTCGTACACAGACAGTTGCCCGGCCCAGGTCAAGAAACCCAGGGCCGGGAGCACTGCCTTATGAGTTCCAGCGGAAGTCGCTGGCCGACATGTTGTCGGCGGTCTTGCCGGACAAGGTCATCTGCATATCTGCCACCGCGTCACCATCGAAGTCGATATAGAGTGTTGCGGTATCATTGACGAAATAGGCCTGGGTATGGTCTGTCACCGAAAATTTCTCTGCCCCCAGATAAGTGAAGGTGCCCTGCAGCAGACCGTTGAACACCAGCTTGTCTTCACCGTTGACGAAGTCGGTGATCTTGTCCGGGCTCGACGTGCTCGATTTGTCCGTGGAGGTGAAGGTGAAGAGGTCGGAACCGGCCCCACCCGTTACCGTATCGGAGCCGCTGCTCATATAGATCGTGTCATTGCCAGACCCCAGGTCCACCGTCGTATTGGTGCTGCCCGACAGCACGATCAAATCGGCCCCCGTGCTGCCGGTGATATACTCGATATTGGCCGTGGTCAGCGTCGAGGCGGAACCGAGCGTCAACGTGTCCGAGCCCGCGCTCAGATCAATCGTCACGCCGGTATACTGGCCGGAAATGGTGATCGTATCGTCATAGGCAGAACCGACCAGGGTTTCGACACTGGAAACGGTCGCGGTCGCGGCTTTCTCAAAGTTCAGGTAATCCGCGCCTGTACCCAAGAAATACTGGCCGTTGGAGATTTCCGTGTCCCTGATATAGACCACATCGGTATTGCTGCCGCCGGTGACGGATTCGACATTATAGAGGCTGATCATATTGGAATAATTGCCGAGCGTGACCACGTCGTTGCCGTCGGCCAGGTTGAGTTCGATGCCCGACACCTGAGCACCCAATGTCACCTTGTCGTCGCCGGATCCACCCGTGACCGTCTCCACACCGACGATTGTTACCGTGCTTGTCGAGGACGCCAGCTTTACTTCGTCCGTGCCGCCGCCCAGCGAAATATAGCCGCTATAGGTGCTGCTGTTGATGGCGATATAGTCCGCCAGGGACTGACCGATGATGGTTTCCGCATTCGCCACCGTCACCGTATTGGTTGTGTCGGCCAGCGTCAGCTTGTCGGAACCATCGCCCAGATCGATAAATCCACCGGTCCATTGCGTGGCCAGCGTGATGATGTCGGCATTGGAGCCGCCATTGACCGTCTCAACGTTGGAAACCGTTGCCGTCAGGCCCGCGCTCCAGCTCAGGGTATCCTGGCCATCCCCCAGATCAAGAGTTGCCCCGCCGATCGAACCGCTGACAGTCAGGACATCGTCGCCGGTTGACCCGACCACCGTTTCGACATTGGCGATCGTCACGGTTCCGGATTCGCCGAACGTCAGCAGGTCATTGCCGCTGCCCAGATCCAGAGTGCCGCCGGTATAGACGCCAGACAAGGTGATGTCATCGATCATCGAGCCGCCAGTCACCGTTTCGATATTTTCCACCGTCACCGTATTGTTGGCGGAAGACAGGATCAGGCGGTCACTGCCAGCATTGAGATTGATAAAGCCATCCGTAATCTGTTCACCAATGGTGATGACGTCGCTGCCGACATCGCCAAGGATGGCTTCCGCGCCGGTAACGGTGACGGTGCCACCCAGTTCCGACATTTGCAGAACATCGTTGCCGGCTCCAAGCTTGATCGTGGTTGCCGTTATCGCGTCGGAAAACTCGACCGTATCATCTCCCGCACCCCCGGTCACAGTTTCGACGCCCGATAGCGTCACCGTGTTGCCGGATGCCGAGAAGATCACACCATCCTGACCTGCGCCCAGATTGATATAGCCCGATGCGTCTTTGGCAAGCGTTATAACGTCGGCGGCTACCCCGCCCGTCACCGTTTCGACGCCGGAGACTGTTGCCGTGCCGCCGACATCGCCAATGATGAACTGGTCATTGCCAGCGCCAAGCGAAATCTCCCCACCAGTCATATAGGCGGAAAGGGAAATGATGTCGTCGACTTTGGACCCGATAATCGTTTCGATGCTGGAGACCGTCAGCGTACCGCCTTCAGCCGCCAGTGTCAGGCTGTCGAGGCCGTTGCCGAGATTGAGGCTCATGCCAGTCGTGCCGGAGGCCAGCGTGATGTCGTCGCTGCCGGTGCCTCCCGAGATGCTTTCCACATTGGCAAGTATCGCCGTATTGGCATAATTGCCGAAGATGACGGTGTCATTGCCATCGCCGAGGTCGATATTGACGCCGGTGACCGTCGCGTTGAACCGGATGACTTCATCGCCGGTCCCGCCGATGATCGTCTCCACATTGGCAGCCGTGACCGATCCACCATTATCCTGGAATTTCAAGGTATCGATGCCATCGCCCAGATCGATCATGGTCGCGCCGCCGACCGTGCCGATGACGACCGTATCCGAACCGGAACCGCCGGTGATGGTTTCGACATTGGAAACCGTGATGAGGTTCTTCGTGGCAGTCGTGTCGGCGTCGTCGACATCGGCCATGATGATGGTATCGACACCGTCAGCGAGATCGATACTGCCCTTGAACCCACTGGCAAGGATGATTTTCTGGGTTCCGGCTCCGCCGACCAGCGTTTCGACATTCTGCACGGTCACGGTCGCGCTGCCACCGATGGTCAACGTATCGTCACCCGCTTTGAGGTCGATCGTGCCAATGGTCACGGTTCCTGAAACCGTCACGACGTCGTCCGCCGCACCGCCGAAGATCGTTTCGATATTGGCCGCCGTCAGGGTGCCGCCCTCGTCACTCAGCGTCAGCTGATCGAGACCCTTGCCGAGGTCAATCGTACCGGCAGAAATGTCGGTCCCGAGCGTGATGACGTCGCTGGACGTGCCGGCATTGATGGTCTCGACGTTCAAAATCATCGCGGTATTGTTGAAATTGCCGAAGGTGACGCTGTCATTGCCAGCACCGAGGTCGAGATAGACGTCCTGTGCGGCGCGATCAAACTTGACGACGTCGATGCCGTCATCGCCGATGATGGACTCGATATTGCGGGCCGTGATCGTGCCACCTTTCATGATGGTCACCGTATCGATGCCGGTACCCAGATCGATCAGCGAGCCGGTAATGGCGCTGGTGATATACACTTCATCGGTCTTGATGCCGCCGACGATGGTTTCAATCCCGGCGATGGAAACGGTATTATCAAAATCACCCATCGTGAGCTTGTCGGAGCCGGAGCCGAGCGAGATCAGATTGCCGGTCAACAGGGTCTTGTAGAGGATCTGCTCGCTGGCGGAACTGCCCAGAATTGTCTCGACGTTGGAAATGGTCAAGGTTCGTCCAGAGCCGGTAAGCGTCAATGTATCATCGCCGCCCTTGAGATCGATTTCGCCACCCGTCGAGGCGACCGAAAAGCTGATCGTGTCTTCACCATCGCCGCCGATCAGGGTTTCGACACCGGAAATGTTGATGGTGTTGGAACCATCGGCCAGCGTCAGCGAGTCCATGCCAGTGCTGAGATTGATCGTGCCCTTGGTCAGTTCGGTGGTCAGCGTAATGATGTCGCTGGAACTGTCGCCAGTGATGGTTTCGACATTGGCGAACGTGACATTGTTGTTGTACTTGCCCAGGGTTACGCGGTCGCCATCGTCGTCCAGATCGATCAGGCCGCCGGTTATCTGCGTTTTGAAAATAATATAGTCTTTGGTTTCACTGCCGATGATATTCTCGACATTTTTCAAGGTGACAGTGCCGCCATCCTCATTGAAGACCAGTGTATCTTCGCCGGCTCCGAGATCGATCAAGCCGCCGGACTTGGCCTCCTGCATGTAGATAAAATCGCTGCCCGAGCCACCATAAATGGTCTCGACACCGTAGACACTGACGGAATTGGTGTAATTTCCCAGAACGAGCGTATCATTGCCGCCATTCAAAGAAACATATCCGCCAGTGAACGCACTCCCGATCGTGACGTGATCGCTTCCGCTCGATCCGACGATGCTTTCGGCACCTGAGATTGTCAGCTTATTGGTATAATTGCTGAGAACGACAGTATCATCGCCTTCACCGGCATCGATACTGAAATTGGAAGCCTTGCTGTTCAGCTGAATGCGGTCGTCGCCGCTGCCAGCCACGATTGTTTCGGTATTGGAGACATAGACCGTGCCGCCGCCATCGCCGAGACTAACAGAGTCGTTGCCGGAACCGAGATCCACGCGGCGCGTCTGGTCGCCGCTTTTATTCTCCATAATCACGATATCGGACTTGGTACTGCCGGTAACCGTCTCAACATCGATCAGGGTGAGCGAATTATCGAATTTGCCGAGGATCACCCGGTCCGAACCGGTTCCGAGATCGATATAGGTCCCGAGCGCCTGGGCGCTCATCGTCAAATAATCATTGCCCTGGCCAGCGACGATCGTTTCCACATTGAGGATGGTTGCGGTGACGCCAAGGTCCGAAAAGGTCAGGCTGTCGATGCCGGCGCCCAAGTCGATGTAACCTGAGGTAGCCTTGGTATCGTAGAAAATCGAATCCGCACCGGTGCCGCCCAAAACGGATTCGACATTGGACAATGTCACATCATTGTCGAAATTGCCAAGGATCAGCTTGTCGTTGCCACCGCCAAGATCAAGGTTAGCACCCGAAACCTGATCGGTCAGGAGAATAATGTCCGTTGCACTCGTTCCAGTCAAACCATCAAGACTGCTTACAGTCGTTGTCTTATTAGACGTTGCCACGGCAAATCCCCATTGTGGTAATTGCCGACGCAGGTCAGCAACAAAGCGTTTAGTCGACATACGCTCGACCGGCGATCATGGGGAAAGATAGGAAGCGAAGCTGTCGCGAAACTTGCCATATGGTCGATTAGCAACCCAAAAGCCGTAAACGAATGGCGAGACACGCCCCGGTAAACGTTACGGCCATTCCGGCAGCGCAAGGCTCAATACAAAGCAATTCGGCTTAGCCAAAGGATATGCTGAACAGCAATAAGGCCGCCTTGCCGAGCGCCACGATAACGCCCGCGACGACCACAATCGACAGAAGAAACACCATACTGCCCGCGAGAGCGTAAAGCCCGTCCTTCTCCAGAAGCGCGAAGGCAAACAGCGACAGGGCAATGGCCGGCAGGATATTGCCGAGCGGAATGGGCAATGCGAGAATGATGGCCAGAATGAAGGCCATGATCCCCAAAAGGTTTTCCGCTGGACCCCGTACCAGCAAGCCAAAGCGCGGCTTCAGCAGCCGTTCTCCGCGCGCAAGCCATGGCGCGATCCGGGTGGCGATGGCGGAAAAATCGGCCCGCGCCAGCGAGCGTTTGGTGATCCAGCCCGGCAGCCAGGGCTGCCAGCCCAGCATCAACTGTGCCGCCAGAAAGACCAGCGGTGCGCCTGTTATGGCCGACGTGCCAGGCGGCGTCGGCACGATATTGGGAAGCGCGAAGATCAGGATCAACGCGCCAAAAGCCCGGTCGCCGAGCGCCTCGAAAATATCACCAATAGAGACCCGCGCCCGCGTTTCATCCTCAGCAATCCGAAACAGGATCTGCGAAAGCGGCAGGGCCTCCGTCTGCTCCGCTTCACCGCCCACTCTCTGATCCATTGCCGCTCCTCAAAGGTCGATGCGGAACCCGAAAAACGCTCCGCCGCGAGCGGCATATGGAAAGTCCCCGCGACGAGCGCAAGGGTCGATAGAGAAAGGACCAGCGGCGCTTACACCGTTTCCTGCACCAGATGTCCCGCCGAGACCTCCCGGTAATGGCGCGCCGGAGGTTCATAGCCCAGAGGCCGCACCGGGCTCTTGATTTCATCGGTGGACATTTGCCGGGTGATATTGCGACGCGCCGGATCGGGTACAGGCACCGCGGCGATCAGCTTTTTGGTATAGGGATGCTGCGGATTGTCGAACACCGCCTGGCGCGGTCCGATTTCAACGATTTCACCCAGATACATTACCGCCACCCGGTGGCTGACCCGCTCCACCACCGCCATGTCGTGGGAAATAAACAGATAGGCGAGATTGAAGCTTTCCTGCAGATCGAGCAGGAGATTGCAGACCTGCGCCTTGATCGATACGTCGAGCGCCGAGACCGCCTCGTCGGCGACGATCACTTTCGGATCGAGCATCAGCGAGCGGGCAATGGCGACACGCTGGCGCTGGCCGCCGGAAAATTCATGCGGGTAGCGGCGCATCATATCGGCGCTGAGGCCCACACGCTGCAACAGATCGGCAGCCTTTTCGCGCGCCTGTGCCTTGGTGCCGAGATTATGCTCCAGAAACGGCTCCATCACAGCGGTGCCAACCGACATGCGCGGATCAAGGCTGGCAAAGGGGTCCTGAAAAACCATCTGGATGCTGCGGCGCATCTTGCGCAGGGTGCCACTGTCGAGAGACATGACATTATAACCATCGAGCGCAATCGTGCCGCTGCTCGGCTCGATCAACCGGGTGATCGAGCGGCCCGTGGTCGACTTGCCGCAACCGGATTCACCGACAAGCGACAGGGTCTCGCCGGGCCTGAGATCGAAGCTGACATTTTCCACCGCATGCACGGCGCCAGATTTACGCCCAAGCAGGCCGGAACGGATAGCAAAGCGTGTCGTCAGGTTTTTCACTTCGAGGATCGGGCGCGGCACCATGTCGAGGGCGCCGACTTCCGCCTCCTCGACCAGGGTGTCACCCGTCTTGATGTCGATCACCGGAAACCGCATCGGCAAGGCATGGCCATTCATCGAACCGAGTTTCGGCACCGCCGACAACAATGCCCGCGTATAGGGATGCTGGCCGCGGTTGAAAATATTATCCGTCGTGCCGCCTTCGACCATTTCTCCCCGGAACATCACGATGGTGCGGTCAGACACCTCTGCCACAACTCCCATGTCATGGGTGATGAACAGCACCGACATGCCCTCTTCTTCCTGCAGGACCTTGATAAGGTCGAGGATCTGGCCCTGGATGGTCACATCCAGCGCCGTGGTCGGCTCGTCGGCAATCAGCAGTTTCGGGCGGGTGGCCAGTGCCATGGCGATCATCACGCGCTGGCGCATGCCACCGGAAAACTGGTGAGGGAATTCATCGAACCGACTTTTGGCATTGGGAATACGGACCTTTTCCAACAGCCGGATCACTTCGGATTTCGCCTCTGCTCTGGAAATATCGCGGTGGCATAGAATGGCCTCGGCGATCTGCTTACCGATCGGGAAGATCGGGTTGAGGCTGGTCATCGGCTCCTGGAAGATCATCGAAATATCGTTGCCGCGCACCCGGCGCATCTCTTCCGGCGCAAGCGTCAGCAATTCGCGACCGTTCAGCTTGATGCTGCCCTCGATCCGGCTGAAATTCTTCGGCAGTAATTGCATGATCGACAGGGATGTCACACTCTTGCCCGAACCGGATTCGCCGACAATGGCGACGGTCTCACGCGGCGCGACATCGAAGCTCATGTTGCGCACCACGGAAGACCACTGGTCGCCGATCCGAAACGAGGTGGTCAGATTACGCACGGACAGAACCGGCTGGACAAGCTCGATCTGTGTGGTGAGATCTTCAGCCATAGGCCCATTTTCCCCTGTTTTCGGCCTCGATTTCACGACCGAGGCACTTTATTATTGATCCACCGCGACAAACACGGAGTCAGGCTGCCAAACCGGTTTCGGCCAATTCCACCCAATAGCTGATGCCATAGGGAATGGCCTCGTCATTGAAGTCATAGGCCGGGTGGTGCAGATTGGCGGTATCGCCGACCCCTAAGAAAATGAAGGCGCCCGGACGGCTTTCCAGCATATAGGAAAAGTCCTCGGCGCCCATTTTCGGCGCCATATCGGTCTTCACCCGGTTTTCACCAGAGATCTTGGCAGCAACCGAGGCGGCAAACTCCGTCTCTTCGGCGTGATTGAAAGTGACCGGATAGCCCCGGTGATAATGCACTTCGGCGATAGCACCATGCGCCATAGCCGTTGCACTCGCCACTTCCTGCACGCGCTTTTCGGCAAAATCGCGGATCTGCGGCAGCAGGGTGCGCACGGTGCCAGTCAGGGTCACATCCATCGGAATGACGTTGTAGGCATCGCCACCATGAGTGGTGGTGACGCTGATGACCAAGGATTCCAGCGGATCGACGCCGCGCGACACGATCGATTGCAAGGCAATGATCACATGCGCCGAAACCAGCACCGGATCGACCGACATATGCGGCTGGGCGGCATGGCTGCCCTTGCCCTTGATAACAATTTCGAACGTATCGGACGCCGCCATCAGCGAGCCCTTGCGAATGGCGAAATCGCCGAGCGGCACGCCCGGCGCATTGTGCATGCCGAACACCTGGGAAATCCCGAACCTGTCCATCATTCCGTCCTGCACCATGGCAAGACCACCGCCGCCGCCTTCTTCCGCCGGTTGGAAGATCACCGCAACCGAGCCCGCGAAATTGCGGGTTTCGGCCAGGTGCTTCGCCGCCCCCAGCAACATGGCGGTGTGGCCATCATGGCCGCAGGCATGCATCTTGCCCGGCACCGTCGAAGCCCATGGGGCGCCTGTTATTTCGGTGATCGGCAAGGCATCCATGTCGGCACGCATGCCAATGGTGGTACCCTCGCCGCGATTGCCCTTGATGATGCCAACGACACCCGTTCTGCCAATGCCGGTTTCCACCACGTCGCAGCCGAATTCCTTCAGCTTCTGCGTCACGAAAGCTGCTGTCTGATGCACGTCGAACAACAGCTCCGGTGTCTGATGCAAATGGCGCCGCCAGCCTGCGACCTCTTCCTGCAAGGCGCTGGCACGGTTCAAAATGGGCATGAATGACCTCTTTTTGCTGTTCCCATCCGGTTTTCGATGGCATACTGTTCATCAACTCTGGCGTTTTGCAAGTCGCAAATGCAATAAATGAACAAAAAATAGCCTGAAATGGCAGCGGCCCAAAACTTAGCCATACCATTGCTTCAGGCCACGTTCGAATGCCGAAGCGCTCCGTCATCTTGTCTGTTATTTTAGTAGATTAAACCTCTGCGTTCTTGACTCTGGGCGCCGTGCTGCGAAGCAATGCGATCATCTCAACCAAAGCAGGACACGGCAACCATGACGTATAACAGGCCCTTAAGGGCGCTATCGGCAGCCGCCATTTTCGCAGCGACTGGCGCATTTGTCAGCACCCCTGCAATAGCCGCACGCGGCACAGATGGCGATGTGAAAATCCTATTCTGGCAGGCCGTTTCCAATCTCAATCCCTATCTGTCAGGCGGCAGCAAGGAAGTCTATGCCGCCTCGATGGTGATCGAGCCGCTGGCCGGTTTCGACGAGCAGGGCAATCTGTTCACCCGGCTCGCCGCCGAGATCCCCACCGTTGACAACGGTGGCATCGCCAAGGACATGACCTCGATCACCTGGAAATTGAAACCGGGCCTGACCTGGTCGGACGGCGGCACTGTCAGCGCCGATGACGTGGTGTTCACCTGGAAATATTGCATGGCGCCCGGCGGCGGCTGCGCCCAGGCGGCCAAATTCGACGGGGTGAAATCGGTGGAGGCCATCGACCCGCTGACCGTGAAAGTGACGTTCGACGCCCCCAAGCCCTTTCCCTATAGCGCCTTCGTCGGGCAGCTTTCCCCTGTTATCCAGCAGTCCCAATTCAAGGATTGCCTGGGTGAAAAAGCCCCACAATGCACCGAGGCCAATTTCAAGCCGCATGGCACCGGTCCCTTCATCGTCCGGGATTTCAAACCCAATGACGTCGTGCTGTTTGACGCCAATCCGCGCTACCGCGACCCGGCCAAGCCGGCTTTTGCGTCCGTCACCCTGAAAGGCGGCGGCGATGCGATGTCGGCGGCCCGCGCCGTGCTGGAAACCGGCGAATATGACTTCGCCTGGAATACGGTGGTGGAACCTGAAGTGACGGAATCCATGCTGAAAGCCGGCAAGGGCACCATGACCTCGGCCTTCAGCTCCACGGTCGAGCGTATCCAACTCAACCCCTACGCCGTCGATGCGGCTCTCGGCGCCAAGCGCTCCACCAAGGAGGCAGGTCCCCATCCGGCCCTGTCAGACCCTAGAGTGCGCCGGGCGCTGGCGCTCGCCATCGACCGCGATGTGATCGTTGAGGCAGGCTATGGCGCTGCCGGCCAGCCGACCTGCAACATCATTCCGGCACCGGATATTTTCGCCTCCAAGGCCAAGACCTGGTGCGGAAAGCAGGACCTGGACGGGGCCAACACGCTATTGGACGAAGCAGGCTGGAAAAAAGGCCCCGATGGCATCCGCGTAAAGGACGGCAGAAAACTGTCCTTCCTGTTCCTGACGACCACCAATTCGGTGCGCCAGGGCACGCAGGTTCTGGTCAAGGACATGTGGTCTCAGATCGGCGTCGAAACCGAATTGCGCAATGTCTCCGCTTCGGTGTTCTTTGGCGGCGATCCGGCCAGTCCCGACACCTACCAGAAGTTCTATGCCGACGTGCAAATGTATGCCAGCGGCTTTGAAAGCACCGATCCTGAGAAATTCATGGGTGGCTTCACCTGCGAAAAAATCCCCACTCCCGCCAATAACTGGCAGGGTGAGAACATCGCCCGCTACTGCGATCCCGCCTATGACAAGCTGCTGGGCGAGCTGCGCAGGACCTCCGGCACCGAAAAACGCGCCGAACTGGTCCGCACATTGAATGACATGATCGTCAATGACGGCCTGGTCATTCCGCTGGTCAATCGCGGCGAGCCCTCGGCCATCTCGAACACGCTGAAGGGTGCAAAACTCAATCCCTGGGATTCACAGTTGTGGAATGTTGCGGATTGGACCCGTAGCAAGTAAGATCCATTATAAGAACCGCATATTGATACGCAGCATGCTGGCGTCATTGACGCCAGCATGTCTGAAGGCCCTTGCCGCTGAATGGCACTTTGGCCCACGCCCTATCCACAGTTGATACACGGTCCCGCATTTTCCATCTTGAATGAAAAATAAGCTTGTGATTTTATAGCCCAAAATTTGGGCAAACCAATCATCAGGACAGGCAATCCGACCAGGCCCAGAGGGGATCAGGGCCATATACTCTTTAAATTCAATGCCATTAAGGCAATGGGGAAAATTGGCAGCGTCCTTGCATGCGCTGCCAGAAGAAAACTCTCGTTCACGAGATTAACAAGGGAACAGCAAACCATGCGTAACATCCGGTTGATTCTGGCGGCATCCGTCGCGTCATTGATGATGACGGGCGCGCCGGCCATGGCCCAGCGCGGCAGTGACGGCGACCTGAAACTGCTTTTCTGGCAAGCCGTCTCCACCATGAACATCTATCTGTCCGGTGGCACCAAGGAGCAATATGCATCCTCCATGGTCATTGAGCCGCTGGCCGGCTTCGACGAAAAAGGCGAACTGGTTCCCAAGCTGGTCGATACCATCCCGACCGTTGAAAACGGCGGCGTCTCCAAGGATCTGACCAGCATTACCTGGAAACTGTCGAACGGCATCAAATGGTCGGATGGCACGCCCGTTACCGCCGATGACGTGATCTTCACCTGGCAATATTGCACGGCAGACGGCGGCGGCTGCGCCCAGAAGCAGAAATATGATGGCGTAAAGAGCGTCGAAGCGCTTGATCCGCAGACCATCAAGGTGACGTTCGCCTCGCCAAAGCCCTATCCCTATTCGGCTTTTGTCGGCTCGCAGGCACCGATCATCCAGAAGGCCCAGTTCAAGGATTGCCTTGGCCCCAAGGCCCCGGAATGCACGGCGGCCAACTTTGCCCCTATCGGCACCGGCCCCTTCAAGGTCAAGGAATTCAAGCCGAACGACGTGATTACCTTCACCGCCAATGAAAACTACCGCGATCCGGCCAAGCCCGCTTTTGCCACCGCCACGCTGAAGGGTGGCGGCGATGCGCTGTCAGCGGCCCGCGCCGTGATGGAAACCGGCGAATACGACTATGCCTGGAACATGCAGGTCGAGCCTGAAGTGCTGGCAACCATGGAAGCTGCCGGCAAAGGCAAGATCATCACCGCTTTCGGCAGCCAGGTCGAGCGTATCAACATCAACCTCACCAATGCCGATCCGGCTTTGGGCGACAAGCGCTCGACCAAGGAAGGCGGCCCGCATCCATCCCTGTCCGACCCGGCTGTGCGCAAGGCGCTCTCCATGGCCATCGACCGCGACGTGATTATCGAGGCGGGTTACGGCCTCGCTGGCAAGCCGACCTGCAACATCGTCCCCGGCCCGGATATCTATGTCTCCACCACCAATGACTGGTGCCTGAAGCAGGATATCGACGGCGCCAACAAGCTGCTGGACGATGCCGGCTGGAAAAAGGGCTCTGACGGCATCCGCGCCAAGAACGGCGTCAAGCTGAACTTCCTCTACCTGACCTCGACCAATTCCGTCCGACAGGGCACCCAGGCGCTGGTCAAGGATATGTGGTCACAGATCGGCGTTGGCGCTGAACTGCGCAATGTGTCTGCCTCGGTGTTCTTCGGTGGCGACCCGTCCAGCCCGGACACGTTCCAGAAATTCTACGCCGACGTTGAAATGTACACCAACAATTTCGACGGCACCGACCCGGAAGCCTATATGGCCGAATGGATGTGCGACAAGATCCCAAGCCCGGCAAACGGCTGGCAGGGCCAGAACATGCCGCGCTATTGCGATCCAGCCTATGATGCACTCGTCACCAAGCTTTCCCAGACCGCCAAGATCGAAGAGCGCGTCGAGATCGTCAAGAAGCTCAATGACATGCTGACGGAAGCCGGCGCGCATCTGCCGCTCGTCTATCGTGGCCAGCCTTCGGCCTTCGCCGCAAGTCTCAAGGGCATCAAGATGACCGGCTGGGACAGTGAGTTGTGGAACATCGCCGACTGGTCGCGCGCCAAATAACAAGCGCCTTGCCGGACCCGCATGACGCGGGTCCGGTGAGCTGGCGGTTGTCGGCCCCCACTATGCGCCGACGCCCCGTTCCAGCTTCATCTCTCCTCCCTGGCGCGCCCGGAGATATAAAAAATAATGTTTACCTATACGATCCGGCGATTGCTGTTTGCCATCCCGACCCTGCTGATCATCAGCTTCATCATTTTCGCGCTGCTGGCGATGGCGCCCAACAATCCGCTCGGCGATTTGCCGCTAACGATCCCGCCGGAAGTGCGTGAACAGATGCGTGCCGCGCTTGGCCTCGACCAACCGATGATCGTGCGCTTTTTCCTGTGGCTGAAGCAGTTCTTCATCAATGAGCCGCTGAATATTTTCGAGCAGATCACCGGCCTGACCGTCGGCTCCGGCCAGCGCCTGCGGGTCCTGTCCTGGACCACCCGCAGCCCCGTCGTTGACCTGATTGTCCAGCGCATGCCGCAGACGCTCTGGGTTGTCGGCCTGTCCTATGTGTTCGGCGTGCTGCTGGCCATCCCGCTTGGCGTCATCTCCGCCTACAAGCAATATTCGATCTTCGACCAGATCGGCACCTTCGTCTCTATGGTTGGTTACTCCGTGCCGACCTTCTTTACCGGCGTGCTGCTGATCGTGATTTTCTCCTCGACCCTGCACTGGTTTCCTTCGGTCTACGATACCAATCTCCAGGTTGTGGATTGGACAAGCTTCGTCGCCCAGGTCAAGCAGATGGTGCTGCCGGTCATGGTGCTAACGCTCTATAATACTTCGCAGATCAGCCGGTTCGTGCGCGCCTCCATGCTTGATAACCTGCATCAGGACTATGTGCGTACCGCACGAGCCAAAGGCGTCAAGGAAAAGACTGTGTTGCTGGTGCATGTGCTGCGCAACAGCCTAATCCCTGTAGTGACCGTGATTGCGCTCGGCGTGCCGACAATCTTTTCCGGCGCGATCATCACCGAGCAGATTTTCCGGGTCAACGGTCTTGGCCAATTGCTGATCACCGCCATCCAGAGCGGCGACTTGCCGCTGGTGCAGACGCTGACCTTCATCTTCGCCGTGCTGATCGTACTCTTCAATCTTATTGCCGACGTGTTGTACGGCATTCTCGATCCGAGGATCCGCTATGACTGATGCGCCCACCCTCACCACCCAGGCCAAAGCCGACCGCTCGCAATCCTTCAGCGCCCAGCTCTGGGGCCAGTTCCGCCGCCATACCGGTGGGGTTATCGGCCTTGTCGTCTTCGTGCTGATCGTGCTGGCCGTCTATGTCGGGCCTTTGATCCACCGCGTCGATCCCAACAAGCTGAATATCCGCGACAAGAACCAGGGACCGTCCTGGGTCCATCCGTTCGGCACCGACAATCTCGGCCATGATCTGTTTGCGCAGGTTCTGGCTGGCGGGCAAATCTCGCTGGCGGTCGGCATGGTGGCCATGCTGATTTCGCTGTTCGTCGGCACGTTGGTCGGTGTGCTCTCCGGCTATTTCAAGCGGATCGACGGGCCGTTGATGCGCATCACCGATCTGTTCCTGGCTCTACCGATCCTGCCGCTGCTGCTGGTCATCACCATGCTGTTTCGCGATGTGCTGCGCGCCGCTTTCGGCCCGGAAGCCGGGATTTTCATCCTGATCGTCTTCGTCATCGGCATTACCAGCTGGATGCACACGGCCCGGATCGTGCGCGGCGATGTGCTGACGGTGAAAAACCAGGAATTCGTGCTGGCCGCCAAAGCCAGCGGCATGCGCGAATACCGGGTGATCCTCAAGCATATCGTTCCCAATGTGCTCAGCTCCGTCATGGTCTCGGCCACACTCGGCATTGCCTCGGCGATCATCACGGAATCGGCCCTGAGCTTTCTCGGCCTCGGCTTCCCCTCCGACTTCCCGACCTGGGGCCGGTTGCTCTACGACGGTGTGAACTTCCTGCAAATCACCCCGGCCCGCGCCATCTGGCCGGGTCTGGCGATTTCGCTCACCGTCCTCAGCGTCAACTATATCGGCGATGGTATTCGTGATGCGCTCGATCCGCGCTCGATGAAACGCTGATCTTTTATCCGGTCCGGACGTTCATTCACTGCTGCGCGGCGATGAACGTCCGGAACCGGCTAAGGCTGAACAGGAAAAATACCAGCCCGATGCTAAGCGTCGCGGCAAATTGCGGCCAGACCACCTCGAAGCCCGCGCCGCGATAGAGAATGGCCTGCGAAAAACCGACGAAATGGGTGGAAGGTGAGACCTGCATGGCGTTTTGCAGCCATTGCGGCTGGCTTTCCAGCGGCGTAAACCCACCTGACAGGATATTCATCGGCAAAGCGGTGAGGATGAACAACAGCGCCAGTTGCGGCATGCTGCGGGCCAGCGTGCCTAAAAACAGCCCGAAAGAGGTGACGAAGAACAGGTAGAGCGCCACGCCCGCCATGTAGAGCGTCAGTGAGCCGGTAATGTGCATGCCGAGCACCTTGACCAACACGGTGACGATGGCAAACAGCGTCATGACCAGGATGACCAGACCATTGGCGGCAAGCTTGCTGACCATGATTTCGACAGGCCTGACCGGCATGACCAGCAGATGTTCAAGCGTTCCGTGTTCGCGCTCGCGCACCAGAGCGGCGCCTGCCAGCAGGATGGCCAGCATGGTAATATTGTTGATCAGCGCCATCGTGCCGGAAAACCACTCCGAATTCAGCGACTGATTGAAGGCGAGCCGCGTTTCCACCGTCACCGCCTGACTGCTTGAGACGCCGACACGCTGGGCATAAAGCCCGACCTGCTGGCTGACGATCTGCTGGATGGTGCTGGAGCCCACCCCCGCCTGCATCAGCGCGGTCGCGTCGATCAGCAACTGCACCGAGGGGCTACGCCCGGCCAAAACATCAGCCTCGAACCGTTCGGGAATATCCAGCACAAAGGTGTAGCGCGCCTGATCCATGGCGCGGTCGATATCCTGGGGCGCGATGGCCACCGGCTTTTGAAAGCGCGGCGGCATCAATCCGTCGAGAATGGAAGATGACAATTGCGACATGTCCCGGTCCACCACGGCCAGCGTCGCATTGCGCAGATCGTGGGAAAGACCGGTCGCCTGAGTATAGATCGCCAGGCTGAAGGCATAGATGACCATGGCCATCAGTACCTTGTCGCGCAAAAGCCCGATCAACTCCTTACGAAACAGGGCAAATACCGTGCGAAGATCCATATCCCTTACCTTTCCTGCTTGCGCAGCAGCGACCAGCCAAGCCCGATAGCGCCAATCCAGAACAGGGCCAGCGGCCAGACGAAGCCCATTAGCTCGATAAAGCCCAACCCCTTGGTGAAAGCTCCGACGCTGGCGCGCATGAAATAGGTGGTGGGAAACACCAGGCCGATGGCGTGGCCCATGCCCTGTAGCGACGACACCGGCTGCAACAGGCCGGAAAACTGCGTACCGGGCATCATCGTGCCGATGGCGGTGACGAACAGGGCCGCCACCTGGGTTGAGGTGAAGGTTGAGCTTAAAATACCGATCGAGGTTGTCGCCAGCACATAGACAAAAGCAGCCACCGATAGACCGGCAAGAGAGCCTTTCAACGGCACGCCGAACAGCCAGACGGACAGCAGGAACATCATCAGGAAGTTGATGAAGCCGATGGCCACATAGGGCAATTGCTTGCCCAGTAGAAATTCCAGCTTGGTCACCGGCGTCACGTAGAGATTGCTGATCGATCCCATTTCCTTTTCCGACACGACGCCAAGCGCCGTCAGGATCGAGGGAATGAACACCAGCAGCAGGGCAATCACCGCTGGCACCATGGCATTCAGGCTGAGAAAAGCCTGGTTGTAGCGATAGCGCATTTCCACGCCAGCGACCGACCGGATCGTTCCACCCGACTGACGGACAATTTCCTGCAAGAACCGCTGATGGGCACCGGAGACATAGCCGAGCGCCGTCTCACCACGGAAAGGCATGGCGCCGTCCAACATGGCCAGCACGTTCGGCCGCTTGCCGGCCCGCAGATCGGCACCGAATTTCTCGGGTATATCAAGCGCCAGCATAATGTCGTTGGCCTTCAATCGCGACAGCATCCCGGCTTCATCTGAAATCGCAGGTTGCAGGGTGAAGGCGGTGGAAGCCGAATAGGCATCGATATAGGCCCGGCTCTCGGCACTCTGGTCGCGGTCGAGCACGGCGAACCGCAGGTGATCGACATCCAGTGTCAGGCCGTAACCGAAAATCAGCATCAGCAGCGCTGTGCCAGCCAGGGCGAAACCAAGCCGGATCTTGTCGCGCATCAGCTCCATCGCCTCGCGCCGCGCATAGGCCATGAGCCGGGCCGGAGAAAACCCCTTGCGCACCAAGGCCCCGGCAGCGTTCTCCACCACCGTTGCGGCACCGGCCTGCGGCTGGGTTGCTGCATCAGTCAGGTTTTCCTGTCGTCCTCCCGCCTTCATAAAGGCGACGAAGGCATCGTCGAGGCTGGCGCTGCCGGTCTGCTCTTTCAACTCCTGCGGGGTGCCGCTGGCAATCACCTTGCCTGCATGCATGAAGGCGATGCGGTCGCAACGCTCGGCTTCGGCCATGAAATGGGTGGAGACGAAAATCGTCACGCCGTTTTGCCGCGATTGCTCCACCAGATCGTTCCAGAAGCCGTCACGCGCCAGCGGATCGACGCCGGATGTCGGTTCGTCGAGGATCAGGATATCCGGCTGGTGGATCAGCGCCACGGCCAGTTGCAGGCGCTGGCGCACCCCGAGCAGCAGATCGCTCGACAGGAACTGCAAATAGGGCTGAAGGCCGAACTGCTGCGCCAAAGTCTCGATCCGCGCCTTGGCCGCCTCCCCGGTCAGGTCGAAAATCGCCGCATGCAGGTTGAGATTCTGCTGCACCGTCAATTCGGCATACAACGAAAAGCCCTGCGACATGTAACCGACCCGACGGCGGGCATCGACATCGCCGGCACCCGTCTTGGCATCGACCGATTGGCCAAACAGCCGTGCCTCGCCACTGCTGGCTGGCAAAAGCCCGGTCAGCATTTTCATGGTGGTGGATTTCCCACAGCCATTCGAACCGAGGAAGCCGAAAATTTCGCCCTTGGGAATGCGGAAGCTGACATGATCGACAGCGGTAAAAGCCCCGAATGACCGGGTCAGCTCCTTGGCCTCGATGGCAACTTCACCCCGATCAACGAAGGCAAGCCTGGGCGGCGGATCGCCATAGCCCTGTTTTGCCGCATCCGGCAGAAGCGCAATGAAAGCCTGTTCCAGGGTTTGCCGCCCGGTTTGTTGCAGCAGGATCTCGCAGGTGCCATCCGCCAGGATACGGCCATCGTGCACCAGAACCACGCGCTGGAAACGGCTCGCCTCCTCCATATCGGACGTGGCGGTGATAATGGTCAGGCCGGGCCGCGACGCCTGGATGCTCTCCACCAGATCCCAGAACTGCCGTCGCGACAAGGGATCGACACCGGTCGTCGGCTCATCGAGCAGCAGGAGATCGGGATCGTGCACCAGGGCGCAGCACAGGCCGAGCTTCTGCTTCATGCCGCCCGACAGCTTGCCCATCAGCCGGTCACCGAACGGATCAAGCCCGGTCGCCTTCAGCAGCCGGTCGATGCGCCCGGCCCGTTCCGTCGCGTCCTGCCCGAACAGCCGACCGAAGAAGTCGATATTTTCGCAGACGGTCAGGTTGGAGTAAAGATTGCGGCCCAGGCCCTGCGGCATATAGGCAATGCGCGGCTGCACGGCATTGCGCGCACCGGCTCTCGCCATATCCGCCCCAAGCGCCGTGATCCGGCCTTGTTGGATTTTTTTTGCGCCCGCCAGCAGCGCCAGAAGCGTGGACTTGCCCACCCCGTCCGGCCCGACCAGGGCAACCCGCGATCCGGCCTCGATGGCGAGGTCGATGGCGCTTAAGGCCTGGCGTTTACCATAGGAATGGGACAGGCCTGCCAGTTCGACAGCGTTTTCCATAGCGGCCCCGCTTACGGCTTATTGGCGGAAGGTTGGGTATTCGAAGCCGAAGGGTCGAGAGGCGCTGTCGTCAGATCGGATTGCAGCCGGTCCGGCCAGACCGCGGCCGCATCGGTCTTCACATAGCCAAGACCGGTGATCCCGGTTTTCACGAGCGGCAGATATTGCTTCACCAGTTCCTTCGGTGCGCTGATCTTGACGCGGAACATCAATCGGTCGCGCTCGCTGCGGATTTCAACCTGTTTCGGCGTATATTGCGCCTGCGGCGAGACGAAGGATACCGTTCCGGGAATGGCCCGGTCCGGCAGAATATCGAGCAGGATACGGCCCTCCGCACCGATTGCGGTTTTCGCGGCGTCGGCAGACGGAAGATAGATCGTCATATAAACATCCGACAGATCGAGAACCGTCAACACCTTGCCGCCCGCCGCCAGCACCTCGCCCGGCTCCGCCAGCCGGTAAAGCACCCGGCCGTCCTTCGGCGCCGTCAGCGTCGCATCGGCGACGGTCTGGGCAATGCGGTCGGCCTCCGCCTTGGCATTGTCGATGGTCGCCTGCACGCTGTTTAACGTGCTCTCGGCCGCCGAGACCGCCGCCTTGTCGCTGTCACGTGTCAGCCGCTGACTGTCAACCGCCTGATCGGAAACGAAACCCTTGCCGAGCAGGACCAGCTTGCGCTCCAGATCCTTTTCGGCCAGATCGAGCTGGCTTTGTGCCTGAGACAATTTGAAAGCCGAAGCATCGCGGCTCTGTTCGGCTTCGGCGATCTTGGCCTTTGCGGCGCGCAACTGGCTTTGCAGTTCCACCGTATCCATATGCGCCAGCACTTGGCCCTTGGTGACCAAATCGCCCTCGCCGACTTCGACGGATACCAGCCGGCCTGCGCTTTTGCTGGCAATATCGACCTCGGTCGCCTCGATCCGGCCATTGCCCGTGACGATGCCTGACGGCAGCGTATCGGCTCGCCCGAATTTCAGATAGGCATAGGTGCCGCCGGATGCGGCAAGCAGAACGACAACGAAGGCAAGGGCGAATTTCTGGGGCTTCTGCATGGACAGCTCAAATCTCGAAAAAGGGGCCGACAGCACGGGAATCCAACGATCGGTCAAACCGTAAGGCACTAAATTCACTGTATAAACTTGTTACGAGCGCTTTCAGGGTATAACGCTTATGCGTCAAACTTACTGGCCTTTACCGGTGCGTCCTTGATTGAAATCAAGTCGTCCGCAACACAGTCCGAAGGAGCATCCCGCATGAAGCCCGGCCCTCTCAACCTGCTGACGGATGTTACCGGTCTTTCGGTCGGTCATGCCACCGATCTGGCGCTCGGTTCCGGGGTGACTGTCATCGTCTTCGATCAACCGGCCACCGCATCCGGCTCGGTGCTGGGCGGTGCGCCGGGTGGGCGTGAGACGGGCTTGCTCGATCCAGCGCTGTCCCTGGTCACCCAGGTCAATGCGCTGGTCCTGTCGGGCGGTTCCGCCTTTGGGCTGGATGCAGCGGGCGGCGTGCAGGCGGGTCTGCGCCAGCTTGGTCAGGGTTTTCCGGTCGGTGATATGAACGTCCCCATCGTGCCGCAGGCAATCCTGATGGATCTGCTGAATGGCGGCAACAAGGATTGGGGCCTCCATTCCCCCTATCGCGAAATGGGCTATGAGGCCTTTCAGGCCCGCAGCACAGGCCGCTTCGCATTAGGAACAATCGGGGCTGGAACAGGGGCCACCACCGCGACGGTCAAGGGTGGCCTTGGTTCGGCCAGCGCCATCTCCGCCAGCGGCCATACCGTGGCAGCCTTGGTTGCTGTCAATGCGCTTGGCACGGCCACCATTGGCCGCTCGCGGCAATTCTGGGCCGCACCTTTCGAGCAGGATGGTGAATTCGGCGGTCTCGGCATGCCCTCTTCCGTCAACCCTGATGATATTGCACTACGCCTCAAGGGTCGCGACCCGATCGCCACCACCATTGGCGTCATTGTCACCGATGCAGTTTTGACCAAGGCGGAATGCCATCGCCTGTCAATCATGGCTCATGACGGATTGGCGCGGGCGCTGCTGCCTGCCCATCTGCCCGCCGATGGCGATACGGTATTTACCGCCGCCACCGGCGCCAAGCCGTTGCCGGACCTTGCCAGCTTCATGGAGCTTTGCCATCTCGCCACCCTCACCATGGCCCGCGCCATCGCCCGTGGCGTATATGAAGCGCAAGCCCTGCCTTACAACTGTTCGCAACCGGCGTGGCGTGATCTTCATGTCTGATTTCCAATCGCTGACATAGAACGGTCATCACAGAGATTTACACCGCGCCTGTTGCGGCACGGCTCGAATCGGCTGAACCATGCTATGTGGAATAAAAAGCGGAGAGATCGGGATGGACATGAGCGGTAAGACACCTTCGAAACGCCTGGTCCTGACCAATACCGCCATTGTCCTTGCCGACCGCATACAGACCGGCACGGTGGAAATTGAAAACGGCCAGATCATCGCCATCGGCCCGTTAACCCATGCCAGCGACGCCATCGACCTTGGTGGCGACATGCTGATCCCAGGCCTCGTCGATATCCACACCGACCATTTCGAAAAGCATGTCTTTCCCCGCCACCATGTCCGCTGGAACTACACGACGGCGGCCCTTGCCCATGACGCGCAAATCATCGGCGCCGGCATTACCACCGTGTTCGACAGTCTCTGCGTCGGCGCAGCGGAAGACGGCAGCGAGCGGGCGGAAATCCTCGGGCCAATGATCGAGGCGCTGGAAAAAGCACAAGGTGCCGGCATGTTGCGGGCCGAGCATTTCGTGCATCTGCGTTGCGAAGTGATCGATGAACAAACGCCTGCGCTGATGGAAGCCAATATTGGCCATGCTCTGGTGCGCGTCGTCTCGGTCATGGAGCATCTGCCCGGTATCCGCCAGACGCGAGATCTCGACACCTATCTGGCCAAGGTCGCGAAATTGCGTGGCGAAGCCCTTGCTGTGACCACGGCACGGGTTGCGGACCTGATCACCGCCAAACAGGCCATTGGCAACCGCATCCGCCCACAGGTGGTGGATATCGCCAAGCGCCACAACAAGCCGCTGCTCAGCCATGACGATACCGATATCGGGCATGTCGATCTCGCCGCTGACGAAGGCGTATCGATCAGCGAATTTCCCTGCACGCTGGAGGCCGCCCGCGAAGCCCGCAAACGTGGCATGCAAATCGTCGGCGGCGCACCGAATATCGTGCGCGGTGGCTCACAATCCGGCAATGTGGCAGTGCGAGACCTGCTGCTCGAAGGCCTTTGCGATATTCTGGCCTCCGATTATGTACCGCGCGCCTTGCTGGACGCGCCCTTCGCCATCGCCGCCGATCCGGATCTCGCCTACGACCTGCCCGCCGCGATCCGCATGGTCAGCAAGACCCCGGCAGAAGCCGCCGGTCTCAACGACCGCGGCGAGATCGCGCCAGGCAAACGCGCCGATCTCTTGCAGATTGGCCAGCATGGCGGCCATCCATTCATCAAGCAGATCTGGCGCGAAGGGCTGCGGGTTGGGTGAAGGTCAGCTTTTGCGCCGAAACCCCTCACTCGCCACCATCAATTGCCGTGTATAATCCGCCTGCACATCGCGTCGGCGTAGCGCTTCGACATCCATGACTTCCACCACCTGCCCGGTGCGCATCACCGCCAACCGGTCGCACATATGGCTGATAACAGCCAGATCGTGGCTGACCATCAGGAAGGTCAGGCCGCGATCCTTGCGGGCCTGTTCAAGGAGATTGAGGATTTCCGCCTGGATCGAGGCGTCGAGCGCCGAGGTCGGCTCATCCAGCAGCAGGATTTTCGGCTCGACGATCAGGGCGCGGGCAATGGCGATGCGCTGGCGCTGGCCGCCGGACAACTGGTGCGAAAACCGGAAGCGGAAACCGGAACCGAGACCAACCTCATCCAGAGCGCGGGCAATCCGGCTATCGACATCGGAAAATCCATGTACAGCCAAAGGCTCCAGCAGCAGCCGGTCCACAGTCTGACGCGGATGCAGCGAGCCGTATGGGTCCTGGAACACCATCTGCACGGTGCGATAGAAGGTCTTGTCGCGCTGCTGACCGGTATAGCTTTTGCCATCGACAGTCAGCACGCCGCTTTCGAAAGCATTCAGCCCGGCAATCGCCCGCAACAGTGTTGATTTTCCGGAGCCGGATTCCCCGACCAGACCGAAACTCTCGCCCTGTTCAACGGCGATGCTGACACCGTCCAGCGCCAGGAATTCGTCGAAGCGCACGCCCATTTCTTCAACAATCAGGGCCTTGCTCATTGCGCCCACTCCACCTGACGCTGCAAGACCGGCAGCGGATGCTGGTTGCCTTCCAGGCGCGGCAGGCAATTCAGCAGGCCCTGGGTATAGGGATGTTTCGCCTCGGACAGGTTGGCCGCATTCAGTTCCTCGACAACCCGACCCGCATACATCACCAGCACCCGGTCGCAGAAGGAGGAGACCAGCCGCAAATCATGGCTGACAAAAATCAGCCCCATGCCGCGTTCCCGCACCAACATATCGAGAATATCGAGCACTTCCAGCTGCACCGTCACATCCAGGGCTGAGGTCGGCTCATCGGCAATCAGCAGTTCCGGCCCGCAGACCAGCATCATGGCGATCATCACCCGCTGGCCCATGCCGCCGGAAACTTCATGCGGATAAAGCTTGAACACCCGTTCCGGATCGCGGATCTGCACCGCTTCCAGCATGGCCAGCGCCCTGTGCCGGGCTTGCTTTCCCGTCATTCTTTCATGGGTCAACAGCGTCTCGACGATCTGTTTGCCAATCGGCATGACAGGGTTCAGCGAATATTTCGGGTCCTGGAGGATCATCGCCATCCGCTTGCCGCGCAGCGCCCGACGCTTCGCTGTCGAAATCGCCAGCAGATCCGTATCGCCGAAATGCAAGTGATCGGCGGTGATCCGCGCATGGGCGGGGGTGAGCCCCATGATCGCCCGCCCGGTCTGGGATTTGCCGGAGCCGGATTCGCCAACGATCCCCAACCGCTCCTTGCCCAGCGTGAAAGACACGCCGCGCACGGCTTCCACCAGACCCGTGCGGGTCGGAAAGCTGACCTTGAGATTGTCCACCGTCAACAAGGCACTCATTGTCCGGCCTCCTTCGGGTCCAGCGCATCGCGCAGGCCATCACCCAACAGGTTGAAGCCGAGGCTGACAATCAGGATGGCGAAGCCCGGCATGGCGGCAACCCACCATTGATCGAGAATGAAGCGACGGCCATCGGCAATCATCGCCCCCCATTCCGGCAGGGGCGGCTGGGCGCCCAGGCCCAGGAAACCGAGACCGGCAGCCGTCAGGATAATGCCCGCCATATCCAGCGTGACACGGACAATCAACGAAGACAGACAGAGCGGCATGATATGGCGCAAGACGATGCGAAAGGGCGAAGCCCCCATCAGCTTGACGGCAGAGATATAATCGGAATTGCGAACCGTCAGCGTTTCGGCCCGGGCGATGCGCGCATAAGGCGGCCAGGAGGTGACGGCGATGGCCAGAATGGCGTTTTCGATGCCGGGGCCGAGGGCTGCGACCAGCGCCAGAGCCAGAACGAGCTTCGGAAAGGCCAGGAAAATATCGGTCAACCGCATCAGCACCGCATCGACCCAGCCGCCCGCATAACCGGCCACCGTGCCGACCAACAGACCGATGGGTGCGGCAATGATTGCGACCAGCACCACCACCATCAATGTCAGCCGCGACCCGTAGATCAGCCGGGAATAGATGTCGCGTCCCTGGTCGTCGCTGCCGAGCCAGAAACCACCGGTACCGGGCGCCATTAACCTTGCATTGGCAAGATCGCCCTGCACCGGATTGTGGGTGGCGAGCAGATTGGCAAAAGCAGCAACCAGAATGAGCGCGATAATGATGCCAAGCCCCAGCAGCGCGAGCCGATTGGCGGAAAATTGCCGCCAGATCACATAGGCGCGGCCAAGCCGGGCCTGCCGGCGCGATTGGGGCCGGTCCGACAGCAGCCACTCACGAAGGGACATATTATCTGAGGGCGTCATCATCGGCTGCGCGTCCTCGGGTCAAGGGTCTTGTAAAGGAGATCCGACAGGATGTTGATGGCGATGAACACCGAACCGATAATGATGGTTCCGCCCAGCACCGCATTCATATCGGCATTTTGCAGCGAATTGGTGATGTAAAGACCGATGCCCGGCCATGAGAAGATCGTCTCTGTTAGCACCGAGCCTTCCAACAGGCCTGCATAGGACAGAGCAATCACCGTCAACAGCGGCACAGCGGCATTGCGCAAGGCGTGGAACCAGATGATCCGGCTTTCGGACAGGCCCTTGGCGCGAGCCGCAACGATATATTCCTGCGACAGTTCGTTGAGCATGAAAGAGCGGGTCATTCGGCTGATATAGGCAAGTGAGAAATAGCCGAGCAGTGCGCCGGGCAGGATGATATGGCGAAACAGATCCCAGAGGATCTCCCATTGGCCCGCCATGGCGGCATCCAACAGGTAAAAGCCAGTGACGGGTATCAGGTCATATTCATAGACCACATCCATCCGCCCGGGATAGGCCACCCATTGCAGCTTGGCATAGAAAAACAGCAGCGCCAAAAGGCCGAGCCAGAAGATTGGCACGGAATAGCCGATCAAACCGATGACCCGGACAATCTGGTCCGCAAGGCTGCCGCGCTTGACAGCGGCCAGAACGCCTAAGGGAAGGCCAATCACCGCGCCGATGATCGTGCCGACCGTGGCAAGTTCAACAGTTGCCGGAAAAAACCGGCCGATATCGGTCATAACCGGATTGGTTGTCAGAACCGATGTGCCAAAATCGCCCGAGAGCACTTGTTTTATATAGACGAAGAACTGGTAATAGAGCGGTTGATCCAGCCCCATTGCCCGGCGCGTCTGTTCGACAACCGCCTGCGGCGCACGGTCTCCCAGGACAGCAAGAACCGGATCAATCGGGATCACCCGACCAATGAAGAACGTGACCGCCAGAAGACCGAGATAAGTCGTCGCAACAGTCACGAAAAATCCCGCAACTGCCTTGAAACCTCTTAACTGCCGGTCGCGCCTGCGACCGGCAGATGCTTGTGTTGTGGTGAGAGCCAAGAGCCCTGCTCCTGATCAATCCTTGGAAATCAAGTTTTTGAGGTTGCTGTCGAAGGTGGGGCCAAGCTTATAATTTTGAACATTGGCCCTATAGCCGGCAATTTCCGTTTTTTGATAGATGATCACAAACGGACCATCAGCCAGAACCTTTCGCTGCAAGTCTTCATACATCGCCTTGCGCTTCGGCGTGTCCCGCTCCAACAGCGCTTCGCTGGTTTCCTTGGTCAACTCAGGCACATCCCAGGCATTGCGCCAGGCGAGTGTCTTGGATTTTGGCGTGTCGGAATTGTCAGGATTGCTGGTAAAGGTTTCGGCATTGGAATGCGGGTCCCAATAATCAGCACCCCAATCCCCGATATAGATGTCATGGTTGCGGGCGCGGTATTTGGTCAGCGTCTGCTTACCATCGCCCTGGATGAGTTCCAGCGTGATGCCCGCCTGTGCGAAGGTCTGCTGCATGGATTGGGCAATGCTGGTCATCGGCTCGATGGAGCGCACATCCATGGTGACTTTGAAGCCATCCTTGAGGCCTGCCTTTTCCAGCAATTCCTTGGCTTTCGCAACATTCAACTTGTAGGGCTGATCATCGATGGAACCCAGAATGCCCTTGGGCAGGAAGGATTCATGCACGGTGCCGACACCCTTGATGAGGGTTGCGCCGATAGCATCGTAATCGACAAGATATTTGATGGCCTGGCGCACTTCCGGCTTGGAGAGATACTGGTTCTTCTGGTTGAGACCGAGATAATAGACCGTTCCCTTCTGGGCAGAATTTGTCTTGATATTTTTCGCATTGGCAATCGCGGTAAAGTCCGTCGGCGACAGATTACGCGCCACATCGACGTCACCGGATTCCAGCGCCAGACGTTGGCCGGAGCTTTCCTTCAGGAAGCGGTAGATGACCCGCTTCAGCTTGGCCTTTTCACCATAATAATTGTCATTACGCTCCATCACGACCAATTCATTGGCACGCCATTCGCGCAGCTTGAAAGGACCGGAGCCGGCGTAGTTGGTCTTCAACCAGCCGTTGCCGAAATCGGTATCATAAGGATAATCCTTGGAAACCGTCACGGCTGCCGCATGGCTCTGCACCAGTTTCTTGTCAACGATGGCACCGACGGTTGCGGTCAGGCAGTTCAGCACGAAGCTGGTCGCATAAGGCTTGTCCACCTTGAACTGGAAGGTCGCGGCATCGACTGCCTTGGCATTTTCCGCGACATTGTCACCACTCAGGCCGAATTGCTGGAGGATGAAGGCCGGGTTTTTGTTGAGCTTGACGGCCCGTTCAAAAGAATAGGCCACGTCTTCCGCGGTGATCGGGTTGCCGGAGGCGAATTTGATGCCGGACTTGATCTTGAACGTATAGGTCAGGCCGTCTTCAGACGCACTCCAGCTTTCCGCAATGCCGGGCGCCACGGTCGAGGTATCGGCAATATTCAGCTTTACCAGCGTATCATAAGTATTGCCGGTGACTTCGGCGGCGGAGATTTCGAAAGCCTCGCCCGGGTCCATTGTAATGATATCGTCAAATGCCCAGGCCTCGACCAGGGTATCTTTCGGCGTAGCGGCAAAAGCGCGCGGCACGCCCGTAACGCCCAGCGCCAGAACAGCACTGGCCGTCGTCATCAGCCTGCGGCGTGTCAATGTCATGGTCATGGTCCCGTCCCCTTTTTTAAAGTCAATGATCGCCAACAGATGCCGGAATTACTCGCCCCAGGCCGTCCCAAGCACCCGCAGCCAGTTTTCACGGGCAATCTTAGCAATATCTGCATCACCGTATCCAGCCGATTGCAACGCTTCAAGCAACCTCTGGTTCCCACTGGCATCGCCGATTGCACCGGGCACCGTGCAACCGTCGAAATCGGAGCCGAGGCCGACGCAATCGATACCCATGCGCTCCACCATATAGTCGATATGGCGCACCATGTCTGACAGCGGGGTCTCGGCAAAATCGCGGGCATCAGCGCGCAGCATGGTCACGGCGTAGTTGAGACCAGCGATGCCCTTGCGCTCGCGGATCGCGTCCATCTGCCGATCCGTCAGGTTGCGGGCCACCGGTGTCAGCGCGTGCGCATTGGAATGGCTGGCGATCAGCGGTTTGTCGGAGGTTTTCGCCACGTCCCAGAAGCCCTTTTCGGTGATATGGGCAAGGTCGAGGGCAATGCCCAGCCGGTCGCAAGCTTTTACCAGCTCAAAACCGAGTGTCGTCAGACCCGGACCGGTATCCGGCGACATCGGGAAGGCAAAGGGAACGCCATGCCCGAAAATATTCGGGCGGCTCCAGACCGGGCCGAGCGTGCGCAGGCCCGCCTGGTAAAACACTTCAAGGGCGGCCAGATCGGCATCGATGGCCTCGCAGCCTTCCATATGCAGCACGGCGGCAAAGGTGCCGTCGGCCATGGCAGCGCGAATATCCGCCGTTGAGCGGCACAGCCCCCAGCCGCCAGCCCGCTCAAGCCGCAGCGCAATCGCGGCCATCTGCAACGCAATGTCGAGTGAAGATGCGCGCGCCAGGGGCTTATCAACAGGGGTATTGTAATGGCCCTTGTCATCCGGCTCGGTCAGCACGAACTCACCGTCGGAGGGAATATAAATCGCGCAGAGACCGCCACCAAGCCCGCCACGGCGGGCGCGTGGCGCATCGATATGACCTTCCCGTGTACCATCGATGAATTGCCGCACCGGATCGACGCCCGCTGCATGAGCCCTCCACAAACGCAGGAGGACATCATTATGCCCGTCGAAAACCAATTGCATGAACACTCACCTTTTGACGCATTGCGACGGCCATTCCTTTTTGACAAAAGCCACAAGCCTATGACAAAAAAGGGAAATATTGCCAATCTCTGTTTTAGGCGCAGAGTAGAATCAAAAGCTGCAACGGTTCAAGCGAAAATAATTTACATCACAACACAAAGAAGCGAGCATTCTTGCGGCATTGGTTTTCGGACACGGCTTTTCGCACGTTCGTCGGCCAAGGGTGTTTTGAGGAAATGTTTTCAGGGGATATTTTCGATCTTCACCAAGGCGCCTCGCTTACGGATCACCTGAGCGGAAACGGCAGCCCCTTGCGCCAATGCCTCAGCCATCGCGACACCCGAAAGGCGGGCCGACAGGAAGCCGGCATTGAAACTATCGCCAGCTGCTGTCGTATCGACGAGATCGGCGACCGGCACGGGATCGAATGTCACTGGCCCTTCTGCTGCGTCAAAGGCATGCACACGGCCCGCGCCATTCTTGACCACCACGGTTACCGCACCTGCTTTTCGGTATCGGATAATCGTGGCATCAGGTGTGACATCGTCGAAATTCGGCCCATCCTCGTCAAAGGACGGCAGGACGATGTCGGCAACCTTGGCCGCCTGCGACACCGCATTGCACATGCTATCACGATCCGGCCAAAGCCGGGCGCGCATATTAGGATCGAAAGCGATCAGGCTGCCAGCATCGCGGGCCTGCGCCAGAACCTCCAGCAATTGCTGACGGCCCGCCGGGGACAGGATGGCAAGGGTAATGCCGGAAAACAGAATGAGATCGCGGCCCCGTACGGCCTCTAAAAGAAACGCACGGTCGTCTGCCAGACGCTTGGCGGCGGATTGGCCGCGCCAATAGCTGAAACTGCGCTCGCCATTGACAAGCTCAATCATATAAAGCCCGACCGTCGCATCCTCCAGACGGCGTAAATGCCCGGTGCCTATTCCCGCCGCTTGCATGAAGGCGAGCATGGCTTGCGAAATAGCATCGACACCGATGGCCGAGCAATAATCCACCCCTTCGTCTGCACCCAGAAGACGGCGCAGATACCAGGCCGTGTTGAATGTATCGCCGGCGAAATTGCGTTGATAGGCACCATCTTCGCGGGGCGCCATTTCCACCATGCATTCGCCGATGGTCAAGATCCGTCTATTGCTCATCTTATCCTGCCATCCTCATTCGGTCGCGAAATACTGGCCTTGGGTTTCCCTGATCCGGCTGATGATCGACAGGATGCGGGACAGATGAACCCGCATGTTGGCTGCCGCCCGGTCGCCATCGCGTGCCTTCAACGCGGCCATGATCTCGATATGGTCGTCAATGGCGCTTTGCGCACCGAAAGCAAGGCTGAGATAACGGATTCGGTCCATATGCGCCTTGCTGTCGCGGATCAGCGCCCAGGCGAAGTCATGGCCCGACATCTTACAGATCTGCCGATGAAACTCGTCGTCCAACTCGTGAAACAGCATCTTGTTGCCAGCGTCCATGGCTTTGATCTGCCGCTGTACCAGGTCGTCAAGCGCCGCGATCTGCTCGTCGCTCAACCGCTCGGCGGCGGCCCGCACGGTTTCCATTTCCAGTGCCGTGCGGATGAAGCGGGCCTGCAAGACCCCGCGTTCGGAAATATGCGTCACCACAGTTGCCCGTTGCGGGCGGATCATCAGGAAGCCCTGCTGGGACAGGCGATAGAAGGCGTCGCGCACCGGTTGGCGAGACACGCCCATCTGCTTGGCAACATCCACTTCCGACAATTTTGCCCCGGGCGGCAGCTCCAGTTCAACCACCTGCCGGTATAACAGCTCGAAGACCTGCTCGGTGACCGAAGGTTGCCGCTGAACATCCAGCGTGCGCACATTGACCGTATCAATCATCCCACCCTCCGATTACCACCGCCATCGTCACTCCATTACGTCTTCGCCCAACGACGAACCCAGACCGACCAAGTCCCGGGGATCATACCCCAGACCGCATTGACACAATTTGCATACTAACATATTAGATTGGCAGCGGAATGCAATTGCGTTTCGCCACCACTGTCACTGCCCAGGCCATCGATCAAAAGACGATGGCCAACGCAAGGGGCGGCAGTTGTTTTAAGCCATAATACGCCGGACCGAAATCGGCTTGCGATATTATGCTCTATTAGAATTACGGGGCGCACGCGGAGACCACGGCATTGCTTCATCCAGATAGGCTTTTTCCCCTTGACCCCACAGCACGCACGCTGGCGCGCACGCTTTATGAAACGGTCCGCGACCTGCCCATCGTCAGCCCGCATGGCCACACTGACCCCCGCTGGTTTGCGGAAAATGAAGCTTTTCCCGATCCGGCCCAGCTGTTCGTGGTGCCGGACCATTATGTGTTTCGCATGCTCTATTCCCAGGGCATCGACCTCACGGCGCTTGGCGTGCCGCGTGTCGATGGCGGCATGACAGAAACTGATGGCCGCAAGATCTGGCGGCTGTTTGCCGAAAACTTCCACCTGTTTCGCGCCACGCCCAGCCGCATGTGGCTGGACCATGCTTTTGAGGATGTGTTCGGCCTCACGACCCGGCTGTCGGCGCAGACGGCGGACCAGACCTATGACCATATCGCCGATTGCCTGACGAAACCGGAGTTTCGCCCCCGCGCCCTGTTCGAGCGCTTCAATATCGAAGTGATCGCCACCACGGAAAGCCCGCTGGACGAGCTGAAATGGCATGAGACGATCCGCGCCTCCGGCTGGAATGGCCGCGTCGTCACCGCCTACCGGCCTGACCCGGTGGTCGATCCGCAGTTTGAAGGCTTTGCCACCAATATCGAGCGGTTCGGGCAATTGGCTGGCGTCGATGCCACCAACTGGAGCGGCTATCTGGAGGCGCATCGCAACCGCCGCGCCTTCTTCAAAACCTACGGTGCCACCAGTTCCGACCACGGCCATCCCACGGCCCGCACCGAGGACCTGCCGCAGGATCAGGCCAAGGCGCTGTTCGACAAGGCGCTGACCGGGCGGATTACCCCAGATGAGGCTGATGCCTTCCGAGGCCACATGCTGACGGAAATGGCCCGGATGAGCCTGGAAGACGGGTTGGTGCTGCAAATCCATCCCGGTTCCTACCGCAACCATTCCGCTGGCATCATGGCGAAACATGGCCGCGACAAGGGCTTCGATATCCCGACCCGCACCGATTACGTCCGGGCGCTTAAACCCCTGCTGGATGCAGTCGGTATGGAGAAGGACCTGACGGTCATTCTCTTCACGCTGGACGAAACCAGCTATTCGCGCGAACTGGCACCGCTGGCAGGTGCCTATCCGGCCCTGAAGCTCGGCCCCGCCTGGTGGTTCTTCGACAGTCCTGATGGTATGCGCCGCTTCCGCGAGACAACGACCGAGACCGCCGGTTTCTACAATACCGTCGGCTTCAACGATGATACCCGCGCCTTCTGCTCCATCCCGGCCCGCCATGATGTGGCAAGGCGGGTGGATTGCGCCTATCTAGCCGAACTGATGCTGACTGGCCGTCTGGAGGAGGACGAAGCCCAAGAACTTGCAGGCGATCTCGCCTACGGACTGGCGAAAAAGGCCTATCGGCTCTAGCTGAGGAGCAGCGGGTCCTGGCGTTTTTCAGGGAAAAGCGGATACTGATTTTCCCGAAAAGACAAACGAAAACAAAGGAAAGCGAGAGGTTGCCTGATTCAGAACACAGTACACGCCCAAAGGACTCATGGGCTTCGCCCCCCTCATCCCCCTGCCGGGGACTTCTCCCCGCTGGGGAGAAGAGGCCAAGGCGATAGCACTCAGCCTTATTCTGATGTCGGAAAAGGGCTTTACTCGCTCTTTACAGCACCAGAGAAAGCGCTGGACGCCGCCGCAAGTCTTTTCTCCTCATCGGGAAGAAGGTAGCGGCAGCCGGATGAGGAGGCGGCAAAGCCGCAAGACCTTTGCGTCGTGTAGTATGGCGTCAGACTGAACCAGACAGCCTCGATGGAGGAGAAGCCAGTCATGGATACAGACTTCGTCAGGACCTTTCCGGTGGTCGAAACCGGCCACGGGGTGACCCGCCAGATTCTCTCCGACAGCCCAGAACTGATGGTGGTGAAATTCGCCTTCGCCAAGGGTGCGGAGGGCCTGCGCCACCATCATCCACATGTGCAATCCACCTATGTTCAGTCCGGCCGGTTCGAATTTTCCATCGGCGACGAGACGTTCACGGTCGGTCCGGGCGACAGTTTCGTTATTCCCTCCCTTGCCTTTCACGGCTGCCGGGCCATCGAGCCCGGTGTGCTGATCGACACATTCACGCCCCGGCGTGACGATTTTCTTTGATATTTGAGGAGTTAAGCCATGCTGACCGTTGAAACCCGCCACGCCATCGACCCGCAGACCGCCAAAAGCTTCGACACCACGGCCCTGCGCAAGCATTTCCATGTCGGCGGTATTTTTGCGGATGGTGAAATCCGGCTGATTTATACCCATTACGACCGGATGATCGTCGGTGGTGCAGTGCCTGAAGGTGCTTCACTGGTGCTGGACCATGTGAAGGAATGCGGCACCGCCTCCATTCTCGACCGGCGCGAACTTGTCGTCGTCAACATCGGCGGCACAGGCACGGTCGAGGCGGATGCCACCTATGAAATGGGCAAGGGCGACATGCTCTATCTCGGCATGGGCGCGGGCAAGATCACCTTTTCAGGCGCTGGCCGGTTCTACATTCTCTCAGCCCCGGCCCACCACACCTATCCCTCGCGCCTCATCAAGATTGAGGAAGCCGCCAATGTGACGCTTGGCTCGCAGGCGACCTCCAACGAGCGCACCATCTACCAGTTCGTGCATCCTGATGTGATGAAGGCCTGCCAGCTGGTGGTCGGCATGACCAAGCTTGCCCCCGGCTCCGTCTGGAACACCATGCCCGCCCATGTCCATGACCGGCGCATGGAAGCCTATCTGTATTTCGACCTGCCGGAAGGCCAGCGCGCTTTCCATATGATGGGCGAGCCGGACGAGACCCGGCACCTCGTGTTGAAAAACGAGGAAGGCGCGATTTCGCCGCCTTGGTCGATCCATTCGGGTGCAGGTACCGCCAATTACACTTTCATCTGGGCGATGGCCGGTGACAATGTCGATTACAAGGATGTCGAAGTGGTCTCGATGGAGACGCTGAAGTGAGCGATCTGTTCTCTCTTTCGGGCAAGACAGCGCTGGTGACAGGCGCCAATACCGGCATTGGCCAGGCCATTGCCCTGTCGCTTGCCGGGGCTGGCGCCAGCGTGATTTGTGCGGGCCGTTCGCCGGTGACGGAAACTGTCGAGCAGATCACCAATGCTGGCGGCAAGGCCTCCGGCCTCACCCTCGACCTCTCCGACCCGATGGCGGGCAGCGGCATTTTCGAGGATCTCGGCCCGGTCGATATTCTCGTCAACAATGCCGGTATCATCCGCCGCGCCGATGCGGTGGATTTCACCGAGGCCGATTGGGACGCGGTAATGGACGTCAACCTGAAGGCGGTATTCTTCCTCTGCCAGGCCTTCGCCAAGGCCTTGTTTGCCCGCGACGCAGGCGGCAAGATCGTCAATATTGCCTCGATGCTGTCCTTCCAGGGCGGTATACGCGTGCCATCCTATACGGCGTCGAAAAGCGGTGTCGCCGGGCTGACCAAGCTGCTCGCCAACGAGTGGGCGGCAAAAGACATCAATGTCAACGCCATTGCCCCCGGCTATATCGAAACGAACAATACCGAGGCGCTGCGCAATGACGCGGCCCGCAACAAGGCAATCCTGGAGCGCATTCCGGCTGGTCGCTGGGGCGAGGCCGAAGACATTGGCGGGGCTGCGGTGTTTCTTTCCTCAAGGGCGGCCAAATATATCCATGGCGCCATTCTCAATGTCGATGGAGGCTGGCTTGCCCGCTGATATATCCGCCAATCCGCAACGGCTGCGCCGCCCCGATAGCACCAGACCGCAGACGGGTATCGTCCATCTCGGGCTTGGCGCGTTCTACCGCGCCCATGGGGCGATCTATATCGAACAGGCCATGGAGAAATCCGGCGGGGACTGGGGCATTATCGGCGTCAGCCTGATGCGGCCCGACCAGCGCGACGCGCTCGCCCCCCAGGATTTCGCCTATACCGCCGTTGAGCTTGGACCAAACGGCGAAACGCCGAATGTCATCGGCGTGATCAACGATGTGCTGGTCGCACGGGAAAACCCGAGAGCCGTCATCGACGCGATGAGCGATCCGGCTGTCAAGATCGTCAGCCTGACGGTAACGGAAAAAGGCTATTGCCACGAACCCTCCACCGGCAAGCTGAACCAAGGCCATCCCGACATCCAGCATGATCTGACCCATCCCGAAGCTCCCCTCTCCGCCCTCGGCTTTCTGGTGCGGGCGTTGGAAAAGCGCCATGCGGCGGGCCTGCGTCCCTTCACGGTGCTATGCTGCGACAACCTGCCGGAAAACGGCAAGGTGGTGCGGGGCGTCGTGCTGGAACTCGCCGGGCTGATCTCAGCCGATCTTCAAGGCTGGATTGCCAGTGAAGGTGCCTTTCCCTCGACCATGGTGGATCGGATCGTGCCTGCTACCAAGCCGGAGGATATCGACCGGCTGGCGCAGATCACCGGCGTGCTGGATCTTTCCCCCGTCATGCACGAGCCCTTCCGACAATGGGTGGTGGAAGACCATTTCGTTGATGGCGCAAGACCGGATCTCGGGGCCGTCGGCGTCGAGTTGGTCGAGGATGTGACGCCCTTCGAGCATATGAAGCTGCGTTGCCTGAACGGCACCCATTCGTCGCTTGCCTATCTCGGCTATCTCGCCGGTCACGAAACCATTGCCCAGACGGTGGCCGATCCGGTCTTTGCCCGGTTCTGCAAAATGCTGTGGGACACAGAAATCACCCCCGGCCTGAAAGCCCCACCCGGTATCAGCCTTGGCGATTATACAGCTGCGCTGTTTGACCGTTACGCCAATCCCGCCATCCGCCACCGCACCTGGCAGATTGCCATGGACGGATCACAGAAGCTGCCGCAGCGAATTCTCGGCACTCTGACGGAGAACCTCGCGGCCAACCGGCCGATCACGGGACTGGCTTTGGCCGTTGCCGCCTGGATGCGCTATGTTGGCGGTATCGATGAAAAGGGCGACACCATCGATGTGCGCGACCCGTTGGCCGGACGATTGAAAAGCCTGAGCGATGGTGCTGCCGAGCCTGCCGACAAGGTAGCGGCGCTGTTGTCGGTGCGCGAGATTTTCCCTGCACCGCTGGCCGATAACCCAACTTTCCGCAATGCGCTGACGACAGCTTATCAAAGCCTTGTGACCAAGGGCGCGCGACAGACGATAGAGGATTTGAGCCGATGAAAGAGAGCTGGCGCTGGTACGGCCCCTTCGACCGCATTACCCTGACCGAGGTCGCCCAGACGGGTGCCTCCGGCATCGTCAACGCGCTGCACGAAATACCCTATGGCGAGGTCTGGGGCAGCGATGCCATTGCCGCCCGCCGCGACGAGATCGCCGATAGCGGCTTAGGCCTGACCTGGAATGTGGTGGAAAGCCTGCCGATCCATGAGGATATCAAGCGCGGCGAAGGTGATCTTGAAAGGCTGTTTGCCAATTACCGCCAATCGATGAAGAACCTGGCCGATGCCGGTATCTATACGATCTGCTATAATTTCATGCCATTGCTCGACTGGACCCGTACTCAGCTGGATGCGCCAGTGACACGCGGTGGCACAGCCCTGCGATTTTCCGAGCCGCATATGGCCGCCTTCGAAATCCACATGCTGGAGCGCGACGGTGCTGAAAATGACTATTCGCCAGAGGTGCGCGAGGCCGCCAAGGCCTGGTTCGACGCCTCCAGAGGCCTGCGGCAAAACCTGTTGAACAGCATCATGTCCGGTCTGCCCGGTGCCTTCGACCGCTACGATATCCGTGGGTTGCGTGAGGCGCTAAAGCGCTATCATGGCATCAGCCGCGATGAGATCCGCGCCAACTATGCCCGCTTCCTGGCCGAGGTCATCCCGACGGCGGAAGAGCTTGGCATGCGGTTTTGCGTGCATCCCGACGATCCACCGCGTGATATTCTCGGCCTGCCGCGCATCGTCTCCTGCGAAGACGACATTGCCTGGATCATGGAACAGCAACCGGCCCTTGCCAACGGCTTAACGCTGTGCGCGGGCTCGCTGGGGGCCAATCCGAAAAACGATGTGCCTGCCATTGCCGCCCGCTTTGCCGAGCGCATCCATTTTGCCCATCTGCGCAATGTGGCCAAAGAGCCGGATGGTTCCTTCCAGGAGGCCGCGCATCTCGATGGCGATACCGATATGGTGACGCTGATCGCCGTGCTGATTGCCGAAGAGCGCCGCCGCAAGGCAGACGGTCGCGCCGATTTCGACATTCCCTTCCGGCCGGATCATGGCCACGAATTGCTTGACGATGTCAGCCGTGGCACCCATCCCGGCTATCCGCTGGTCGGGCGTCTGCGCGGACTGGCGGAACTGCGCGGGGTCATTCGCGCCCTCTCTCACGGACATGTGCATTATGGCTGAAGCCCCAAGGACAGGCACAGTGTTGCTGCACCCGGATGACACCGTCGCCATCCTGACCAATCCCGCCCCGGCAGGCACGCAGCCGCTTGGGTTTGGCGTGAGCCTTGATCATCCGGTGGCGCGTGGCCACAAGATTGCCCGGCAGGATATGGCGAAGGGAGGCAATATCATCAAGTTCGGCCAGGTGATCGGCTATGCCAGCCGCCCGATCCGGGCCGGTGAGCATGTGCATACCGACAACTGTTCCTTCGGCGCTCACGACCAGCAGTATGACGTGGGGGCCGATTACCAGAAGGCGCTGGCCGCCATTCCTACTGTTAATCCTGAGAGATTCATGGGCTATCGCCGGGCGAATGGACAGACGGGAACGCGCAATTTCATCGCCATCTGCGCCACCGTCAACTGTTCCGCCACCGTCATCCGGCGCGCTGCCGATGCCATCAACCGCTCCGGCATTCTCGACGATTACCCTAATATCGACGGGGTCGCCGCCTTTGCGCATGGCACCGGCTGCGGCATGGATGCAGGCGGCGAAGGGGCGGATATTCTGCAACGGGTGCTATGGGGCTATGCCACCCATCCCAATGTCGGCGCTGCGGTTTTTGTCGGTCTGGGTTGTGAAGTCATGCAGCTTGCCCGGATGAAAATGCTTTATGGTGGCAATGACGACAGCCGGTTCTTTGGCCTGACGATCCAGGAGAGTGGCGGCACCGCCGCGACCATCGCGCATCTGATCGACCACATCAAATCCATCCTGCCCGTGGTCAATGCCATCAAGCGCCAGCCGATCCCGGCCTCGGAGCTAAAACTGGCGCTGCAATGCGGCGGCTCGGATGGGTTTTCCGGCATCACCGCCAATCCGGCGCTCGGCATCGCCTCCGACCTGCTGGTCGGCCTGGGCGGCACAGTGGTTCTCTCGGAAACACCTGAGATCTACGGTGCCGAACAATTGCTGTTGCGCCGCGCCGCATCAAGCGAAATCGGCGAGAAGCTGATCGCCCGCATTCGCTGGTGGGAAGACTATACAAAAATGAACCGGGGCTCGATGGACAACAACCCCAGCCCCGGCAACAAACTGGGCGGGCTGACCACCATTCTGGAAAAATCGCTGGGCGCTTCCGCCAAAGCCGGCAGCACGCCACTGACCGACGTGTTGAACTACGCAGAACGGATCGAAACCCCCGGCTTCGTCTTCATGGACACCCCCGGCTACGACCCGGTCTCCGCCACCGGCCAGATCGCTGGCGGCGCGCAAATGCTGGTGTTCACCACCGGGCGCGGTTCCGCCTTCGGCTCCAAGCCCACCCCCACCATCAAGCTCGCCACCAACAGCAAATTGTTCGAGGACATGCCCGACGACATGGACCTCAACTGCGGCGACATCATCAGCGCCGGGATTTCGCTGGAGCAGAAAGGCCGGGAGATTCTCGATCTCGTGCTGGCCTCGGCGTCGGGGCAGAAGACCAAGTCGGAGATTTTGGGGCTGGGGGATAACGAATTTGTGCCTTGGCAGGTTGGGGCGGTGATGTGAGGATTCAAAAAGCCGGGTGTTTCCACCCGGCTTTCCATCTCTCAAACCTGTCAAATCTTACTTAATCATCGGCAGCAATTCAGTGATCGACTTCTTGGCGTCGCCATAGAACATCCGCGTATTTTCCTTATAAAATAGCGGGTTCTCGATGCCGGAATAGCCGGTGCCCTGACCGCGTTTGGACACGAACACCTGCTTGGCTTTCCACACCTGCAAGACAGGCATGCCGGCGATCGGACTGTTGGGATCTTCTTCGGCTGCCGGGTTGACGATGTCGTTGGAGCCGATGACGATAACGACGTCGGTGCTTGGGAAATCGTCGTTGATTTCGTCCATTTCCATGACGATGTCATAGGGCACCTTGGCTTCGGCCAACAACACGTTCATATGGCCGGGCAAACGGCCTGCCACCGGATGAATGGCAAAACGCACGTTTTTGCCAGCGTCACGCAGTTTGCGGGTGAGTTCCGATACCGCCTGCTGGGCTTGAGCCACCGCCATGCCGTAGCCCGGCACGATGATCACGCTTTCAGCCTCGTTCAGCGCATTGGCCACGCCTTCCGCATCAATAGCGATCTGTTCGCCCTCAATTTCCATAGCCGGACCGGTGGTGGTGCCGAAACCGCCGAGGATAACCGAGATGAAGGACCGGTTCATCGCTTTGCACATGATGTAAGACAGGATCGCGCCTGACGAGCCAACCAGCGCACCGGTCACGATCAGCAGGTCATTGCCGAGCGTAAAGCCGATAGCCGCAGCAGCCCAGCCGGAATAGCTGTTCAGCATCGAGACCACCACCGGCATATCGGCACCGCCAATCCCCATAATCATGTGATAGCCGATGAAGAAGGCCAACAGGGTCATCAGCACCAGCGCCCAGGCACCAGCGCCGTAGAAATAGGCAATCAACAGCAGGAAGGACAGAGCGGCGGCACCGGCGTTGAGCATATGCCCGCCGGGCAATTGCTTGGCCTTGCCATCGATCTTGCCAGCCAGCTTGCCGAAAGCAATGACCGAGCCAGTGAAGGTGACTGCACCGATGAACACGCCGAGGAACACCTCGACCTTCATGATCGACAGTTCCACCGGCAGTTTATGGGCGAGAATAGCGGCAAAGCCGGTGAGTGCGGCCCGCGCCGTCTCGTCCAGCCGGGCAACATGGGCTTCTTCCAGATGGGTGTTATAGCCGATAAACACGGCGGCCAAACCGACAAAGCTATGAAGTGCCGCCACAAGCTGCGGCATTTCCGTCATCTGCACGCGGTTTGCCACGTAATAGCCAAGCACAGAGCCACCAGCGATCATCAGTACAATGATGAACCAATGGCCAATGCCGGGGCCGAAAACGGTGGCGATGACTGCAAGGCCCATGCCGACAATGCCGTACCACACGGCCCGTTTGGCGCTTTCCTGGCCCGAAAGCCCACCCAGCGAGAGGATAAACAATACAGCGGCTGCAATATAAGCCGCAGAAACAATACCAATAGCCATGATAACGTCTTCCCCCTCAGGACTTCTGGAACATGGCGAGCATACGCCGTGTCACAAGGAAGCCGCCGACGATATTGATCGTCGCAATCAGCACGGACAGTGCAGCCAGCGTCACCACCAACCAATTGCCGGAGCCGATCTGGAGCAATGCACCCAGAATAACGATGCCGGAAATCGCATTGGTCAGGGCCATCAGCGGCGTGTGCAGCGAATGGCTGACACCCCAGATCACCTGGAAACCAATGAAGCAGGCCAGAACGAACACAATGAAATGGCTCATGAAGCTGACGGGGGCAAAGGCACCCACCAACAGCATCACCGCCGTGCCAATCGCCAGCAGCTTGACCTGATTGGCAGTCTGCGCCTTGAACTCGGCAGCTTCCTTGGCCCGCTTTTCATCATGGGTCAGTTCCTTGACCTTCTCCTTCGGCTTGGCGGCGGCAATCGCCTGCACCTTGGGCGGCGGTGGCGGATAGGTGATCGCGCCTTCAAAGGTCACGGTCGCGCCCCTGATAACGTCGTCTTCCATGTTATGGACGAGCTTGCCATCCTTGGCCGGTGTCAGATCCGTCATCATATGGCGGATATTGGTGGAATAAAGCGTCGAGGACTGCGCCGCCATCCGGCTTGGGAAATCGGTATAACCGATGACAATAACGCCATTGTCGGACACCACCCGCTGGTCGGCCACCGTCAGATCGCAATTGCCGCCGCGTTCAGCCGCCAGATCGATAATGACAGAGCCGGGCTTCATGGAAGCCACCATATCGACCAGCCACAGCTTTGGCGCATCCCGACCGGGGATCAGCGCCGTGGTGATGACGATATCGATATCGGGAGCCAGTTCGCGGAATTTCGCCAATTGCTTTTCGCGGAATTCCGGCGAGGACGGCGCGGCATAACCACCGGTCGCGGCCCCATCCTGGCTGGCTTCGAATTCGAGATAGACGAACTGCGCGCCCATGCTCTCGATCTGCTCGGCCACTTCAGGGCGAACGTCGAACGCATAGACAATCGCGCCCAGCGAGGTGGCCGTACCAATCGCGGCAAGACCGGCGACGCCGGCACCGATGATCAGCACCTTGGCAGGAGGAACCTTGCCCGCAGCCGTGACCTGACCGGTGAAGAAACGGCCAAAGTTATTGCCCGCCTCGATCACGGCGCGATAACCGGCGATATTGGCCATGGAAGACAGCGCGTCCATTTTCTGCGCGCGCGAGATGCGCGGCACCATATCCATGGCGATGACGTTGGCGCCCTTGGTCTTGGCTTCTTCCAGAAGCGCGGCATTCTGCGCGGGATAAAAGAAGGAGATCAGGGTTTTGCCTGGCGCGAGCTTTTCCACCTCAGAGGATTCCGGCGGACGAACCTTGGCAATCACATCCGCCTGCGCGTACAGCGCCTGTGCGCTATCGGCGACCGTGACGCCAGCCTTGCGGTAGGCATCATCGGAAAAACCCGCCGCCTTGCCAGCACCCGTCTCGATCAGGCATGCATACCCAAGTTTCTGCAATTGTTGCGCGCTGTCAGGCGTCATCGCAACGCGCGCTTCGCCAGCATATAATTCTTTTGGTGAGCCTATTGTCAAACTCATGGAAACCTCCTGACCCTCGATACGAGGGAACCGCATCAGCTTATCGCCTCCGCGCACCCCCGTCCCCGTGACATGATGACCTCATGCCTGCGGCATTTAAGGGAGGTCGCGATTGCAAAACAAGCCTTTGTTAACGCTTTCGGTACGTTCGACTATCGATAAACACGGCTTTGCCGACAAACTGGCAAAACCACCAGTGTTTGGCCGGCCTGTGTACAACCGCCACCCGTGCAAACGTGAGAGCTGCTCCAAAACGACCCTCCTCACAGGCAACCGGATACCAGAAAAGCACAAGGCCTCAGCGCGTGATGAATTCCTGAAGGACGAGATCCTGAAGGCGGGCGGCGAGCGTTGACATATGGCGGTTTTTCATACTGATCAAATGATAGGGCAAAACGATAATCGGTCTGCGGATCTTCAGGCAGCACAGCCCCGCCCCGGTCGTCTGCCGA
Source organism: Agrobacterium vitis (assembly GCF_013426735.1). NCBI lineage: Bacteria > Pseudomonadati > Pseudomonadota > Alphaproteobacteria > Hyphomicrobiales > Rhizobiaceae > Gillisella > Gillisella vitis. Next base: position 970,533 of record NZ_AP023272.1, on the reverse strand, counting down.
CAGAGCAGGTCGGACACTTCCCGTGACAGCGGCGTGATCGCATTGGAGGCGGCAATCATCGCAATCATCACCAGCAGCGAGGTGGTGTTGACGACATCCACCGGCAGCGTGGTTCCCGCATCGATGAAGGCGTTTTCAACGGCCTGGCGCACCGGCGCGCCCGGCCCCTGCATCACCCAGGGAAAGTGCAGCAGGTCGGTCATGCGCAGATCCGCCGCATTGGCCAGGGGGTGGCTCTGGTGGACGATCAGGTCCACTTCCTCGGTGCGGGCATGACGAATATGGAATTGACGGGCATCGACCCCGACCGGAATCCGCCCGAGCACAAAATCGAACTGTCCCGAAACGAGATTGGAGATCAGCGTACCGCTCGGCGCCACATCGACGTAAATATCGGCGGTGCGGGCCTCTGTCTTCAGGGTGCTGATGGCTGGAACGATATAGCCGAGCGCCCCGCCCGTCACCGCCCCGACACTGACGGTGCCGGATGCGCCGCGCTTGATCGCATCCACCTCGCGCATCGCCTCGCGCATTTCCTGAAGCAGGATTTCCGAGCGGCGCACCAGCGCCGCCCCCACTTCCGTCGCCTCCATGCCCTTGGGCGTGCGCAGAAACACCGCCGCGCCGACGATCCGCTCAATTTCGGCCAGCATACGCGAAGCCGCAGGCTGGGTCATCGAGACCTGGCCTGCGGCAAGGCTCAATTGTCCAAGCTCGCCAATCGCTTTAATAAGCGTAAAATGCTTCGGCTGGAGCCGGTTTGCCGGTGTATTATTCATACAGCGTATATCAGGATTGATATGGGGAATGTCAAATAAATCATTTGAATGACATATCGGGACGGATAAGAGTTCGCCATGGATCGTGTAGTGCTTATAAAGCCTGCCAGATTCTTTGCGGCGAACAGAAGGAGCTGGGGCCGCTTCTGCATGACGTGCCAGACCGGAAACGGATTACGCGCCAGATCATGTAGCGGATAGATATGGAAACCAAGGGAGGTTCCTCGTGAAGACACTCGTAAAACTTTTTGCGTCCATCGCTTTGGGCGCAGCCGTCATGTCGTCGTCTGTATTTGCAGCCGACAAGGGCACGGTTGGCATTGCCATGCCAACAAAGTCTTCGGCCCGCTGGATCGATGACGGCAACAACATCGTCAAGCAGCTCAAGGAAGCCGGCTACACTACCGACCTTCAGTATGCTGACGACGACATCCCGAACCAGCTCTCCCAGATCGAGAACATGGTCACCAAGGGCGCCAAGGTTCTGGTCGTCGCCGCCATCGACGGCACGACACTGTCCGACGTGCTGAAGCAGGCCCATGACGCGGGCATCAAGGTCATTGCCTATGACCGCTTGATCCGCGACAGCGCCAATGTCGATTACTACGCAACCTTCGACAACTTCCAGGTCGGCGTCTTGCAGGCTGGTACGCTGGTTGACGGCCTCGGCCTCAAGGACGGCAAAGGTCCGTTCAACATCGAGCTGTTCGGCGGTTCGCCTGACGACAACAACGCCTTCTTCTTCTACAATGGCGCAATGTCGGTTCTCCAGCCTTACATCGACAGCGGCAAGCTCGTCGTGAAGTCCGGCCAGACCGGCATGGACAAGGTCGGTACGCTGCGTTGGGATGGTGCTGTTGCCCAGGCCCGTATGGATAACCTGCTGTCGGCCTATTACACCGACGCCAAGGTCAATGCCGTTCTGTCTCCTTATGACGGCATCTCCATCGGCATCATTTCTTCGCTGAAGGGCGTTGGCTATGGTTCCAAGGACCAGCCGCTGCCGTTCATCTCCGGTCAGGATGCTGAAGTGCCTTCGGTCAAGTCGATCATTGCCGGTGAGCAGTATTCGACGATCTTCAAGGACACCCGCGATCTCGCCAAGGTGACCGTTTCCATGGTCAACGCGCTGATGGAAGGCAAGACGCCTGAAGTCAACGACACCAAGACCTACGACAACGGCGTCAAGGTGGTTCCGGCCTACCTGCTGAAGCCCGTTGCTGTGACCAAGACCAACTACGAAAAGGTCCTGGTTGAAGGCGGCTACTACAAGGCCGACCAGCTGAAGTAACAAAAAGCGGCCGGAACTTTTCAAGCAAAAGTTCCGGCTTCCTTTTTATTGTCGCCTGCCTGCGCATTTCTACTGTGGATTTGACCTATTGTGGATTTGGGCGGCCGTGGCTCTGGAACGATATTATGGAAAATACCATCCTCGAAATGCGGAACATCACCAAGACGTTCCCGGGCGTGAAAGCGCTTGAGAATGTGAACCTCAAGGTTCGCCGTGGTGAAATCCATGCATTGGTGGGAGAGAACGGGGCCGGAAAATCCACCCTGATGAAAGTTCTCTCCGGCGTTTACCCCGCAGGAACCTATGATGGCGACATCGTCTATGATGGCGAAGTGCGCAATTTCAAGGTGATCAAGAATAGCGAAGAAATCGGCATCATCATCATTCACCAGGAACTGGCTTTGGTTCCGCAGTTGTCGATTGCCGAAAACATCTTCCTTGGCAATGAAATTGCCAGCAACGGCGTCATCAGCTGGGAAGAAACCTTCAGCCGCACCAAGAAGCTCCTCGCCAAGGTTGGCTTGAAGGAGCAGCCATCAACGCTGGTGACGGATATCGGCGTCGGCAAGCAGCAGCTAGCGGAAATTGCCAAGGCGCTGTCAAAAAGCGTCAAGCTTTTGATCCTCGATGAGCCGACCGCGTCGCTCAACGAAACCGACAGCGATGCGCTTCTCAATCTGCTGATCGAGTTCCGCGAACAGGGCATCACCTCGATCATCATCACCCATAAGCTGAACGAAGTGCGCAAGGTGGCCGACCAGATCACCGTGTTGCGCGACGGCATGACGGTCAAGACTTTGAACTGTCATGAGGAAGAGGTCAGCGAAGACGTTATCATCCGCAACATGGTCGGCCGCGATCTCGAAGACCGCTACCCGCCACGCGACGTGCCGATTGGCGAAACCGTTCTTGAGGTTAAGAACTGGAACGCCTTCCACCATCAGCACCGTGACCGCCAGGTTCTGCATAACATCAACGTGTCAGTGAAACGCGGCGAAGTCGTCGGCATTGCCGGGCTGATGGGCGCCGGTCGCACAGAATTCGCCATGAGCGTGTTTGGCAAAGCCTATGGCCACAAGATCAGCGGCGATGTTCTGATCGACGGCAAGCCGGTCGATGTCTCGACCGTGCGCAAGGCCATCGACGCTGGCCTCGCCTATGTCACCGAGGACCGCAAGCATCTCGGCCTGGTGCTGGCTGAAACCATCCTGCACAATACCACGCTTGCCAATCTGCCCGGCGTGTCCAAGGCCACCGTCATCAACGACATCAGGGAAATCAAGGTCGCCACCGATTATCGCTCGAAGCTGCGCATCCGTTCGCACGGCATCTACCAGGAAACTGTTAATCTGTCCGGCGGCAACCAGCAGAAGGTGGTTTTGTCGAAATGGCTGTTTTCCAACCCGGAAGTGCTCATTCTCGATGAGCCGACCCGTGGTATCGACGTTGGCGCGAAATACGAAATCTACAGCATCATCAACCAGCTTGCAGCCGACGGAAAAGGCGTTCTGATGATTTCATCGGAAATGCCCGAACTGCTTGGCACCTGCGATCGCATCTACGTCATGAATGAAGGACGCATGGTGGCCGAGCTCTCGAAAGAAGAGGCAAGCCAGGAAAGCATCATGCGCGCTATCATGCGCTCAGGGGAGAAGAAATAATGAGTTCCGTCAACCCTTCCACGGAAGAACAGAACGTGGTGTCGGTCGCCTCCTATATTCGCGCCAATATCCGCGAATACGGCATGTTGATCGCGCTCGTCGCCATCATGGTGTTTTTCCAGTTCTACACGGGCGGCATTCTCTTCAAGCCGGTCAACCTGACCAATCTGGTTTTGCAGAATTCCTTCATCATCATCATGGCGCTTGGCATGCTGCTGGTGATCGTTGCCGGACATATCGATCTGTCGGTCGGCTCCATCGTCGGCTTCATCGGCGCCATCGCCGCCATCCTGACCGTGCAATGGGGCCTTGGCTTCCTGCCAACGGTTTTGATCTGTTTGGTGATTGGCGGTGTGATCGGTGCGGCGCAAGGCTATTGGGTCGCCTATCACCGCATTCCGTCCTTCATTGTCACGCTGGCTGGGATGCTGGTGTTTCGTGGCCTGACCCTGTTCGTGCTCGGTGGCCGTAACATCGGTCCTTTCCCCAAGGAATTCCAGCTGATCAGCACCGGCTTCCTGCCGGATCTGTTCGACATGGGTGACATCCATTCGACATCGATTATCCTGACCGTGATCGGTGCCGTCGCTCTGTTCGTACTCGCCTGGCGTCGTCGGCAGGTCAATGTCGCCCACGGCATCGATGTCGAGCCGTTCGGCTTCTTCGTAGCACAGAACCTGATCGTCTCAGGCGCTGTCTTGCTGCTCGGCTATCTGCTGTCAACCTATCGCGGCATGCCGAACGTTCTGGTCGTCATGCTCGTGCTGATCATGCTCTATTCCTTCGTCACCCGCCGCACCACCATTGGTCGCCGGATCTACGCCATGGGCGGCAATGAAAAGGCCACCAAGCTGTCGGGCATCAATACCGAGCGGCTGAGCTTCCTGACCTTCGTCAACATGGGCGTTCTGGCGGGCCTCGCCGGCATGATCGTTGCGGCGCGCCTTAACTCCGCAACGCCGAAGGCTGGCAGCGGCTTCGAGCTTGACGTCATTGCGGCCTGCTTTATCGGTGGCGCATCGGCCTCCGGCGGCGTCGGCAAGATTACCGGTGCTGTCATCGGTGCCTTCATCATGGGCGTGATGAACAACGGCATGTCGATCATCGGTCTCGGCATCGACTTCCAGCAGATGGTCAAGGGCCTGGTGCTGCTCGCCGCCGTGTTCTTCGACGTCTATAATAAGAATAAAGCAGCCTGACACTTTTGGGCCGGAAGCACTCACCTGCTTCCGGCCCGAACCCCACGACGTGCAGCAATCCCGGGAATAATGTGAAGCGGCGTTCCTGCCGATTGCATGAGAGTAAAACCAGAGACCGTTTCAACGCCTCCGTTGCCATATGAAACGCTCCATGAAATGTTCCAAGGACACTGAACAATGTATCTTTCACAGTTGAAGGCTGGCGGAGTGATCTGCCGGCAGGGTGAAACCGCGCGCCTCGTGCCAGGATTTTCCTCCACCTACGATCTCGCCAAGGCAGCAATTGCGGCCAAGGTGTCCATTGCCGACCTCATCGCCAAACAAGGCGCAGGCGATACCGTCGATCTCGCAGCCCTTGCTGCCAGTGGCAAGCTGGATTGCCCGGTGCGTCATCCCGATGCCGCCCATATGTTCCTGACCGGCACCGGCCTTACCCATACCGGCTCGGCATCGGCCCGTGACAGCATGCATGCCGACACCGCAGGCATGAGCGATTCGATGAAAATGTTCCGCATGGGCCTTGAAGGCGGCAAGCCAAAGGCTGGTGAATGGGGCGTTCAGCCCGAATGGTTCTACAAAGGCACCGGCGTCAATGCCATCGCTCCCGGCGACGGGTTGGAATCGCCCTCCTTTGCGCTTGATGGCGGCGAAGAACCGGAAATTGCGGGCTTTTATGTTATCGATAACGACGGCACACCGGTTCGTCTCGGCTTTTCGCTCGCCAACGAATTTTCCGACCATGTGACCGAGAAGATCAACTATCTCTATCTTGCCCATTCCAAGCTGCGCCCGGCCTCCTTTGGCCCGGAACTGCTAGTCGGTGATCTTCCGGCCAGTGTTACCGGTACGTCGAAGATCCTGCGGGATGGCAAGACGGTCTGGGAAAAGCCGTTCCTGTCGGGTGAGGACAACATGTCCCACACTATCGCCAATCTGGAATATCACCATTTTAAATACGGGTTGTTCTGCCAGCCGGGCGACCTGCATGTGCATATGTTCGGCACAGCGACGCTGTCCTTTGCCGATGGCTTCAAGACTGTTCCTGGCGACGTGTTCGAGGTCAGCGCCAGCCAGTTCGGCCTGCCGCTGCAAAACCCGCTGGTGGTGGCGGCGGAAACGCCCTTTGCCGTCAAGACGCTTTGATTCCGGTCTATCCGGCATCGGCATTGCCTGAATGAATCAAACAGCGGTGCTCTAAAGTTTGCCAGGGAAAAGTGGAAACCGGTTTTCCCGAAAAGACAAACGAAAACAAGAGAAGCTAGAATCTGTCTGGTTCAATCTGAACCTGACAGACTCTAGCCGCGAAAACTGAACGAAACACGGGATAGAAACGCCATGAGTGGTTTTACACCAAAAGCTTGGCCTCGCAAACTGAGGTCGCAGGAATGGTACGGCGGCAACTCACGCGATACGATTTACCATCGCGGCTGGATGAAGAACCAGGGGTATCCGCATGACCTGTTCGATGGCCGTCCGGTCATCGGCGTTCTCAACACCTGGTCGGACCTCACCCCCTGCAACGGCCATCTGCGCGAGCTAGCCGAAAAGGTGAAGGCCGGCATCTGGGAAGCCGGTGGCTTTCCGGTCGAGGTTCCGGTGTTCTCGGCGTCTGAAAACACCTTCCGCCCGACCGCGATGATGTATCGCAACTTGGCGGCACTGGCCGTCGAGGAAGCCATGCGTGGCCAGCCGATTGATGGCGCCGTGCTGCTGGTCGGCTGCGACAAGACCACGCCGTCGCTGGTGATGGCCGCCGCCTCCACCGACATTCCCTCCATCGTCGTTACCGGCGGGCCGATGCTGAACGGTTATTTCCGGGGTGAGCGCGTCGGCTCCGGCACGCATCTGTGGAAATTCTCGGAAGCCGTCAAGGCAGGCGAGATGACCCAGGAAGAATTCATGGAGGCCGAAGCCTCGATGTCACGCTCCAGCGGCACCTGCAACACCATGGGCACAGCCTCGACCATGGCGTCTATGGTGGAATCGCTCGGCATGGCCTTGTCGGGCAATGCCGCCATTCCCGCCGTCGATAGCCGCCGCCGGGTGATGGCGCAGCTTTCGGGCCGCCGGATCGTGCAAATGGTCAAGGACGACCTGAAACCATCCGACATCATGACCAAGGAAGCCTTTGAAAACGCCATCCGCATCAATGGCGCCATCGGCGGCTCCACCAATGCAGTCGTGCATCTTCTGGCCATGGCCGGTCGCTGTGGGATCGATCTGACGCTGGATGACTGGGACCGCTGTGGCCGCGATATCCCCACCATCGTCAACCTGATGCCGTCAGGCGAGTATCTGATGGAAGAATTCTTCTACGCCGGTGGCCTGCCCGTGGTCATCAAGATGCTGGCCGAAGCAGGTAAGCTGCATAAGGACGTGCTGACCGTTTCCGGTGAGACCCTGTGGGACGAAGTCAAGGATGTCCGTAACTGGAACGAAGACGTCATCCGTCCGTTCGACAAGGCCCTGACTCAGCAGGGCGGCATCGCCGTGCTGCGTGGCAATCTGGCCCCGAAGGGCTGCGTGCTGAAGCCATCGGCTGCTTCCGCGCATCTGATGAAGCATCGCGGCCGCGCCGTGGTGTTCGAAGACATTGACGATTACAAGGCCAAGATCAATGACGAGAACCTCGACATTGACGAAACCTGCGTGATGGTGATGAAGAACTGTGGCCCGCGCGGCTACCCAGGCATGGCCGAAGTCGGCAATATGGGCCTTCCGCCCAAGGTGCTGCGCAAGGGCATTACCGACATGGTGCGCATTTCCGATGCCCGCATGTCCGGCACCGCATACGGTACCGTGCTGCTGCACACATCACCGGAAGCCGCCCGTGGCGGCCCGCTCGCCATCGTCAAGAATGGCGACTTCATCGAGATCGATGTCGAGGCGCGCCGGGTGCATCTGGATATTTCCGACGAGGAAATGCAGCGTCGCCTGGCCGATTGGCGCCCGAATGTTGAGCCGCCAGCCAGCGGCTATGCGCGTCTGTTCCACGATCACGTGGAGGGTGCCGATACCGGCGCCGACTTCGACTTCCTCAAGGGTTGCCGTGGTGCCGCCGTTGGCAAGGATGCGCATTGATCCATCTCTCTCCCGTCAAGCGCGCCCCAAAGGCGCGCTTGACACCATTCAATGACGAGACAGGGAACAGGTCATGACCTCTTCTGAAAACACCGGAACCAGGATTGCCCTGGCGCTGGCCGGCGTCGGCAAGATTGCCCGCGACCAGCATATTCCGTCTTGCGAAAACGGCAGTGACTTCGTGATCGCCGCCGCCATCAGCCGGAATGGCAAGATCGACAGCGCCGAGAATTTCGAGAATTTCGACGTGTTTCTGGAGACCCGTCAGGATATCCGCGCCATCGCGCTCTGCACCCCGCCCGATGTCCGCTTCGCCATGGCCAAAAAGGCGATTGCCAGCGGCCTCGACGTGCTGATGGAAAAGCCGCCTGCGGCAACCATCGGCGAAGCCCAGGCGCTGGCCGAATTGGCGCGCGACGCAGGCGTCACCCTGTTTGCCACCTGGCATTCCCGTTTTGCCAATGGCGTCGAACCGGCCCGCCAATGGCTTTTGAACAAGACCATCACCCGCATTGAGATCACCTGGAAGGAAGATGTCCGCCGCTGGCATCCCGGACAGGCCTGGATCTGGGAGGCTGGCGGCTTCGGCGTGTTCGATCCGGGCATCAACGCGCTGTCTATCCTGACCGCGATCATTCCCGGCCAAACCATCGTTGAAAAATCCGCCTTGTCCTTCCCCGCCAATCGCCAGCAGCCGATTGCCGCCAGCCTGACGATGCGCAGTGCCGCCGGTGCGCCGATCAAGGCGGAATTCGACTGGCGCCAGGAAGGTCCGCAGACTTGGGATATCGTCGTCGAGACGGATCAGGGCACGCTGAGGCTCGCAAAAGGCGGCGCGGAACTCTATATAAATAAGACATTGACCGTGGAAGGCCCCGACCGGGAATATGCCCGCATCTACACGCGCTTTGCCGAACTGGTGCGCAGCCGCGAAAGCGACGTCGATTTCCAGCCGCTGCGGCTGGTTGCCGACGCCTTTCTGACGGCGGAGCGTCATGAAGTGGAAGCCTTCATCGAGTAAGACCAGTTTTATCGGACGGGATCGACGTCAGCCGATTCCGCCCTCCAAGCCGAATGCCCAAGCAAACGATGCGACAAAGTTCCGACGTCGGCGCATCCAGGGCAAATAGCAGCGCGACCGGTTAATTGCCGTCCCGCCTGCCGAACGACACTTTTGAAAGGACTGCTCCATGACGCTGAACCTCACCGGAAAACACCTGATTGCCGGCGAATGGGTCGAAGGTACGGGAACCTTCACCTCCAGCCCCGCTTCGGGCGAGAGCCATACATTCTTCCTGGGCTCTGCCGCTCTGGTGGACCGCGCCATGAAAGCCGCCGAACAGGCCTTTGCCAGCTACGGCTACTCCTCCCGCGAAGAGCGCGCCAAGTTTCTGGAATCCATCGCCGAGGAAATCGATGCACGCGGCGATGAAATCACCAAGATCGGCACCCAGGAAACCGGCCTGCCGGAAGCCCGCCTCGTCGGCGAGCGTGGCCGCACCACCGGCCAGCTGCGGTTGTTTGCCGAGCATATCCGCAAGGGCGATTATCTCGACCGACGCTACGATGCGGCCCTTCCAGAACGCCAGCCCCTGCCCCGCCCCGACATTCGCCTGATGCAGCGGCCCATCGGCCCGGTCGGCGTGTTCGGCGCGTCGAATTTCCCGCTGGCCTTCTCCACCGCTGGCGGCGATACCGCCTCGGCGCTGGCCGCCGGTTGCCCTGTTGTCGTCAAGGGTCATGAAGCCCATCCCGGCACGGCGGAAATCGTCGCCCAGGCGATCCACGCCGCCATCAAGAGCACCGGTGTTCATCCCGGCACCTTCTCGCTGGTCCAGGGCGGCAACCGCGAAACCGGCGAAGCCATCTGCCTGCATCCGTTGACCCGCGCCGTCGGCTTTACCGGCTCGCTGCGCGGTGGCCGTGCGCTGTTTGATCTCTGCGTGCGCCGTGATGAGCCCATTCCATTCTTCGGTGAACTGGGATCGGTCAATCCGATGTTCCTGCTGCCTGCCGCCGTCTCGGCCCGTGGCGAAGCGATTGCCAAGGGTTGGGCCGGTTCGCTCACCATGGGGGCTGGCCAGTTCTGCACCAATCCCGGCATCGCCATCATCAAGGCAGGCCCTGAGGCCGACGCTTTCCTGGAAACCGCCAAGATCGCGCTCGCCGCCGCCAATGCCCAGACCATGCTGACCGATGGCATTGCCAATGCCTACCGCGAAGGTGCCAAGCGCATCGAGGAAACCTCGGGCGTCCAGTCCGTGCTGACATCCACCTGCGACCTGCGCAATGCCAAGCCCTATCTGTTTGCCACGACAGGTGAAAACTGGCTGGCAAACCATGTGTTGAGCGAGGAAGTCTTCGGTCCGCTAGGTGTGTTCGTCACCGTCAAGGACGAAGATGAAATGGTCGGCATTGCCGAAAGTCTGGTTGGCCAGCTGACCACGACGCTACAGATGGATGACGCTGATGCGCCGATCGCCCGGACGTTGCTGCCGATCCTGGAGCGCAAGTCCGGTCGCGTGCTGGCCAACGGGTTCCCGACCGGTGTCGAGGTTTGCGATGCCATGGTGCATGGCGGGCCTTATCCGGCCACCACCAATTTCGGCGCAACCTCTGTTGGCACGATGGCGATCCGCCGCTTCCTGCGTCCGGTCAGCTATCAGAACATTCCGGTCGCCCTGCTGCCGGAAGACCTGCAATAAGCGCGGTTGACCAGCATGGCTGACAAAACCGAAACACTGGCAGAACCAGGCCAGCCCTTCGTTGGGCTTGCCGATTGGGGCACCAGCAATTTCCGCCTCTGGCTGGTGGATGGCGCGGGCAATGTGCTCGGTGAGCGCCAGTCTGCCGACGGCATGTCGGCATGCGCGGCAGACAACCGGTTTGCCGCCGTGTTGGAAGAACATCTGGAGGCGCTGTCAGCGCCTCTGGACATGCCGGTGGTGATCGCTGGCATGGCGGGCGCTCGCGCCGGTTGGCTGGAAGCGCCCTATGTCGAAACGCCAGCCTCGCTGTCCGGTCTCCATCACCATAGCGTCAGCCCGAAAGCATCGCGCCCGGTTTATATTCTGCCCGGCCTTTGCCAGATCAAGACCGGACCTTTCGATGTAATGCGTGGCGAAGAAACCCAGCTGGCTGGCGTTGTGGCGGGCGGCATGGCTTCGGGCGTGATCTGCATGCCCGGCACCCATTGCAAATGGGTGGATCTGGAAAACGGCGTGGTGCAGAGATTCCGCACCGTCATGACCGGCGAATTGTTTGACCTGATTGCCAAACAATCGATCCTGCGCCTGTCGATCCAGCAAGCCCCGGCAGAAACCGACCAGACCGTATTTGCCGATGCGGTCAGCGAAGCGCTGGGCGAAAATTTCACCCTGACCACCAGCCTGTTTTCGATCCGTGCCGCCGGTCTGCTTTCATCGCCTGGAGCCAATGAGGCGGCCAGCCGGCTCTCCGGCCTGCTGATCGGCGCGGAAATCGCGGGCATGCGTGAGTGGATCGGTTCCGGCAAGACCGTGCATATCGTCGGCTCGAAAGCGCTCTCGGCGCTTTATGCCAAGGCGATCACCCTGGCGGACGGCAAGGCCAGCATTCTTGACGGCAGCGCTCTGGTGCGCGACGGTCTGTTTGCCGCCGCCAAGGCCATTCTTGAAAACTGACGTTAGGACAGATCATGACCACCACCCATACCCCATGGCCGCAGTTGAAGCGCGAACTGGTCGCCATCCTGCGCGGCATCGGTCCTGAGGACATCGAAAGCGTTGTCGATGTGCTTCTCGAACAGGGCTTCGAGGCCATCGAAGTGCCGCTGAATTCGCCCGATCCGTTCATTTCTATTGAAAAGGCCCGCAAACGTGCGCCTGATGGTGTGCTGATCGGCGCGGGAACCGTGCTGGATGCCGGTTCGGTCGAGCAATTGCACAGTGTTGGTGGCAACCTTCTGGTGACACCGAACACCGACCCGGCAGTCATTGGCCAGGCCGCCCGGCTGGGCATGGTCTCCATGCCCGGTGCCTTTACCCCGACGGAAGCGCTGGCCGCCATCAAGGCCGGTGCCTCGGCGATCAAATTCTTCCCCGCCAGCGTGCTGGGACCAAGCGGCATCAATGCCATCAAGGCCATTTTGCCCGCCAATTTCCCAATCGGCGCCGTGGGTGGCGTTGGCGAAAACAATTTCGGCGACTATCTGAAGGCGGGCGTCCGCGCCTTCGGCATCGGCACCAGCCTCTACAAGCCCGGCGACAAGGCCGATGTGGTCAAAGAACGCGCCGCAACACTGGTTGCTGCCTATGATGCCGCCGTTGCTGCCCATAAGGCATAGAGTTTCATCGCCTGTCTGCCAGCGTTGACGTCACCATGCGCTGGCAGACAGAGAGATTGATCTATCCGCCCCCGGAGTACATACCCAAAAAATCCTGTATCATGGATAGGATCTGGTTTGAGGGAATACACATGCGGCTGATATTGCTGGGCTTGGGCTGGTTTTTCGTCGGGCTGGGCATTGTCGGCATTTTCCTGCCAGTGCTACCGACCACACCATTCATCATCCTCGCCGCCGCCCTGTTTGCCCGCTCCTCGCCGCGCTTTGAGCAATGGTTGCTCGACCATCCCCGTTTCGGCCAACCGCTGCTGGACTGGCGCCGCCAAGGCGCAATCTCACGACGCGCCAAGATTGCCGCCGTTCTGGCGATGGGCCTGAGTTTTGTCGTGATGTGGTTCTTCTCGTCGGCACCGCTTTTCGTGCGGGTTGGTACCGGGATCATCCTTCTCTGCTCAGCAGCTTTCGTCGTCAGCCGGCCAGAGCCGAAACAATAACCTCTATTCAGGCACCGCCGGCAGCACGCAGTCGGTCTTGTTCAAATGCCGCTCGCGGAAGAAGATGAACAGGCCGGAGCCGATAATCAGGGCTGCGCCGATCACCATGCCGGTGCGTGGCACGTCGCCAAAAAACAGCCAGCCGAACAGCACGGCCCATAGCAGCAGCGTATATTGCAAGGGTGCCACCGCTGCGGCATCGGATATTTTCAGTGCCCGATTGACCAGCATATGCGCCGCCATGGCAACAATGCCAAGCAGGCCGAGCATGACGATATCGGTGACGGAACCGATCTCGACCCAATCGAAGGGCGCGAAAAACAGTCCGCCAACCAGCGCCGCCGTCACCTGGAACAGCACCAGCAACTTATCCGGCGTAGCCCGCAGCGAACGACCGGACAGCATCATGAAAGCAAAGGCAGCGCTGCCAATAATGGAAATCAGCGCCGGTGCCGAAAACATCGCCCGCGACGGTTCCAGCGTGATGATCACACCGATAAAGCCGACCACGATGGCGGTGATACGCCGCCAGCCAAGCTTTTCCCCCAGCAGAAACGGCGCGCAGGCCGCAACATAGATCGGCGCGGCCAGCCAATAGGTCATCACATCGGCGAGCGGCAAATAGCTGACGGCATAGTAGAAGCCGATGATTTCAACCGTCGAGCACGTCACTCGGGCAAGCTGCATCCAAGGCCGTTCAACGCTGAGGATAGGAGAAAGCCCGCCGCGAACGATAAACGGCAGCAGGATCAGCAGCGCCGCGACACTGCGCAGCACCACGACCTGCCCCAGACCGTAATGGGCCACCAGCGCCTTGGCCATGGCATCGTTCAGCGCAAACATCAGCATCCCCGCCAGCATGATGGCCGGACCGGTGGCACGAGATGTCTGAAAATTGGCAAGGAGCGAACGGATCACGACTGTAGGCCTTGATAAAGAAGGAGCGAATTAACGGTCCCTATCATGCGCGAAGCGAACCGCCCATACAGATCCACTGAAATAAATGCGCGACAACAATTGATAAAGTCATCGGATGACTTTATCAATTGTCAAATGAGACCCGTGCAAAAAACCAATCTGGCCGATGGGGCCGCCGAACGCATTCGAACCGCGCTTGGACGTGGCGCGTGGCGGATCGGCGAAAAATTGCCGAATGAGCAAAGCCTATCTGAAGCGCTGCATGTCAGCCGCGGCACGATCCGCGAAGCCGTGCGGGTGCTGGTGGCGCAGGGCCTGCTGGAAACCCGCCAAGGCTCCGGCACCTATGTGATAAAAGATCGGATCACCCCCGAACCGCTGGATCTTGCCCGCCGCACCAGCCTGCGCGACCGGCTGGAAGCTCGGCTGGCGCTGGATGTGGAAGGGGCTCGGCTGGCAGCCGTCAGGGCAAGACCCGCCACCGTCAGGCAATTGCATGCGCTGCTGGACCAGCGCGGCCATTCCGGTGCCGATCCTGACCGTAACGCTTTTATCGCTCGCGATCTGGCCTTTCACCGGGCGGTGATCGCCGCATCGGAAAACGCCGCCATGCTGGAGCTTTACGAGTTTTTCACCCGCTCGATTACCCAGACCATCGAGGCGACCACCGGCGGCCTGCTGCCGGAACCGGACCTTGACGCCCACCGCGCTATTGTCGATGCCATCGCCAGCGGCGATCCCGGCCAAGCAGACAATGCTGTGCGCGCCTTCATGCAGCCGGTGCTTATCTTTCTTGATGACATTGCCTCCTCTGAAAGCCTTAACCGATGACGAATGCCCATCCCAAGCTTGATCTTGGCGACGAATTGCTAATCGATGCGCAGGCCGAAGACGCCCGTCTCCCGCCGCAGGCATCAGGCCGGTCGCCTCTGTCGCGCATCGTTTTGGGCATCAGCCTCGTGTTGATTGCCTTCAACCTGCGCCCGTTGTTTTCCAGCGCCTCGACGCTGCTGCCGGAAATACGCGATCAATTGGGTCTCTCCGTGCTGGGTGCCAGCCTGCTCACCACCCTGCCGGTGGTTTGCCTTGGGGTCTTCTCACCCCTGGCGCCAAGACTTGGCGACCGCTACGGCGCGGAAAAGACCCTGTTGGCCGTCATGGCGTTTCTTGCCATCGGCACCGCCCTGCGCGGCTTTTCCAGCCTTCCCACCCTGTTTTTCGGCACGGCTCTGGCGGGTGCCTGCATTGCAATCGGAAATGTGCTGCTGCCGGGATTGGTGAAACGTGATTTTCCCGACCGGGCCGCGTTGATGACCGGCTTTTACACCATGGCGCTCTGTGGTGGCGCGGCGGCCGCTGCCGGGATGACCTTACCAATCGAGGCGGCCAGCGGCGGTTCGCTGGCTATCGGCCTTGCCGCCTGGGCGCTTCCGGCTGCCGTGGTGTTCCTGCTGTTTCTGCCGCAGGCCTTTTCCGCCCATGCTGCAAGGCCAGGGTTCAAGGCCGAGGTGAAGGGCCTGTGGCGCGACCGGCTGGCCTGGAACGTGACGCTTTACACCGGATTACAATCGGCGCTGGCCTATTGTGTGTTCGGCTGGCTGGTGCCGATCCTGCGGGAACGCGGGCTGGATGGGGTAACGGCAGGCGCGGTCGTTTCGGTCTCGGTCATGGTGCAGGCGGCGGCCTGTATTGTCGCGCCGCAGCTTGCTGTTCGGGGCAGGAACCAAAGCCTTGTCAACGCCGCCGTTGCCCTTCTCGCTGTCATCGCGCTGATCGGCCTGTTGTTTGCACCGCTTTCCACCCTGTGGATCTGGGCCGTTCTGCAAGGCATCGGTCAGGGCGGCCTGATTGCACTGGCCATGACGGCCATCGTGCTGCGCTCCGGCAGCCCGCAAATTGCCGCCCATCTATCGGGCATGGCGCAATGCGTCGGCTATTGTCTGGCGGCCATTGGCCCGCTGCTCGTCGGGCTGATCCGTGGCTTCACAGGCAGTTTCGCCTGGGCCGCCCTGCTGTTTGTCGCCCTCGGCCTTGGCGCGGCCTGGAATGGCTGGCAGGCAGGCCGCGATCTGCGGGTCGATGTGGTGATCGACGAAAAACCTCATTGACACCAAATGGTTAAATCGGAAGAGTAAAAGGGCCTGCGATGAAAGATGGCAGGCCGCATTCCATGCGCGACACCTTCAAGTCCAGGATGGACTAAGGGCCGTCGCAACGGTTTTCAGGGCGGGAATGCGTGAGCGTTGTCGAGCCTTTGGATAAGAGACTGCACGAGACATGGGCGGCTCGTCGCGACGCGCCGGTTGATTGACGGAAAGAGGGGCAATTGTCATGGGTCTGCAACGGATATTCGCCGGGACGGTGCTTGCCCTCCTGAGCTTTATGCTGCCAGCCACCCTATTGCCTGCTCCCGTACAACCGGCGATGGCTGCCGAAACCAACCGCAGCATCGCCCTGACCCAGGATGGCGATTACAGCGGCTTTGACCTGCGCACCGCGCAAAACGTCACGCTGGACCAATGCCAGGCAAGCTGTATCGATGACAAATCCTGCCGCGCCTTCACCTATAATATCAAGGCCCGCTGGTGCTTCCTGAAATCGGATTTCAACCAGATCAGCCCTTTCGCGGGCGCCGTTGCCGGTAAGATCGTCACCAGTGCTACCGAGCCGGATATCGGCGCGCCCGCAAAGCTCGGCTTCATCTCCGATGGTCTGCGTACCCAGGCGAGCGCCTTCAAGGCGCGCCTGGCCCAAACAGCTGAACAGCCCGACCTGGGCCTGAACGGATTGATCGGACGCGCCCATGCCAGCCTGTCGGCGGGCAAAGGAGCGGACGCCCTGGCCGGGTTTCTGGCCGCCGCCCAGCTTTCCCCTGAGGATGCCAGCCTGTGGATCAGCGCCGCTCGTGCCGCCAACACCATCAAGGATGATCGCGCAAATGCCAATCAGGGGCTTTACGCTGCCCTTCTCGGCTATGACCTGACCCGCAGCGCCAAGGAGCGAGCCGATGCGCTGGCTGTGCTGGCCAAAGCGCTGGAGAAAAACGAGAATTTCCGCGCTGCGCTGAACGCCTATAAGGCGAGCCTTGAGCTTGCCGCCGATAAGACTGTTCGCGCCGCCTATCTGGCGCTGAAAGCCACCAAGGGTTTTCGCATCACCGGCAATAGCGTCGATGCCGATGCCGCCAGCCCCCGCGCCTGCGTGCAATTTTCTGATCCGTTGATCAATCGCGGCACGGATTATACCGCCTTCGTCACCGTCAATGGCAAGCCGCCAAAGGTGCTGGAAGCCAAGGACAGCCAGCTTTGCGTCGAGGGGCTGGATTATGGCCAGCGCTATACGATTGGGCTGCGGGAAGGCCTGCCCTCCTCCGTCGATGAACCGCTGGCGGCAAAGACCGATATCGACGTCTATATCCGCGACCGCAGCCCGACCGTGCGCTTTACCGGCGACCATTTCGTACTGCCATCCGCAGCGCGGCGCGGCATTCCGCTGGTCTCTGTTAATACCGAGCGGGCCAATCTGAAACTTTACCGGATCGGCGAGCGGGCGATTGCGCCGCTGATGAGCAATTCGCAATTTCTCTCCCAGCTTAGCGGCTATGGCGCCGACCGGATTGAAAAGGACAATGGCGAACTGGTCTGGCAAGGCGCCATCGACATTGAAAGCAGCCTGAACCGTGAAGTCACCACCAGTTTTCCGGTGGACGAGGCTTTACCGGAGCGCAAGCCCGGCATCTATGTGCTGACAGCCGCCGCCGCTGCCGGGAAAAGTGATGAATGGGAAGACCGCGCCACCCAATGGTTCCTGGTGTCCGATATCGGCCTTTCCACCTTTGCCGGTACTGACGGGTTGAACGTGTTTGCCCGCTCGCTGAACTCCGCCAAGCCAATCGCCGGTGTCGAGCTGAAGCTGCTGGCCCGCAACAACGAAATCCTCGGCACTGCCACCACCGATGAACAGGGCCGGGCCACCTTTTCGGCTGGCCTGATGCGCTCCGGGGCTGCGCTAGCGCCTGCCGTTCTGACCGGCGAGCAGCCAGGCAAGGATTTCGTGTTCCTCGACATGACCAAGGCCGGTTTCGACCTGTCGGACCGGGGCGTCACCGGGCGCACCGCGCCGGGCGCCATCGATATTTTCGCCTGGACGGAACGTGGCATCTACCGCCCCGGCGATACGGTGCATGTTGCAGCCCTGGCCCGCGACATCGGCGCGGAAGCCATTGACGGCCTGCCGCTGACCTTTATTTTCACACGGCCAGACGGCGTGGAATATCGCCGCATGGTCAGTACCGGTGCCGGTCTTGGCGGCCATGTTGTGGATCTGGCTCTCGATACCTCGGTGATGCGCGGCACCTGGACGCTGGGCATTCATGTCGATCCGAAAAAACCGGCCATTGCCGAAAAGACCTTTCTCGTCGATGATTTCCTGCCCGACCGGATCGAATTCGATCTGAAACCGGCAGCGGACGTGCTGAAACCCGGCATGCCGCTGTCGGTTGGTGTCGATGGACGCTATCTCTACGGCGCACCGGCTGCTGGGCTTGCGCTGGAAGGCGACATGGTTATCAAGCCGACCCGCACCCGCGACGATCTGCCCGGTTTCGTCTTCGGCCTTGCCGATGAAGAGGCCGGAGACAATAGCAGCCTGACACTGGACGCTCTCGAACCGCTGGATGACAAGGGCCATGGCAGCGTCGATCTTCAGGTTGATGATCTGCCCGCCACCACGCAGCTGTTGCAAGCGCAATTGTCCGTGCGCCTGAAGGAAGGCGGCGGCCGGGCAGTGGAGCGGCAATTGACCCTGCCGGTTGAGACCGGCCAGCCCGCCATCGGCATCAAGCCGGAGTTTTCCGGCGAGCTTTCCGAAAACAGCACAGGACATTTCCAGCTCCTATCGCTTGATGCCGATGGCAAGCCGCAAGCGCTTCCAGGCACAAAGTGGAAGCTGCTGCAATTGGAGCGTAACTATCAATGGTATCGCGATGGCAGCGCCTGGCGCTTCGAGCCGATCACCACCACCAAGCTTGCCGCCAGCGGCACCATCGATATCGGCGCGGGGAAAACCGATCTGCCGATGCCGGTCGGCTGGGGCCGTTACCGGTTGGAAGTCGATGCGCCAACACCGAATGGCGCTGCCTCCAGCATCGAATTCAATGCGGGCTGGTTTGTTGAAGCGGGCTCGACCGAAACCCCGGACGCATTGGAAATCGGCCTCGACAAACCAGTCTACAAGATCGGTGAAACCGCCAAGCTGAAAGTATCGTCGCGCTATGCTGGTGAGGTTCTGGTGACCATCGGCTCCGAGACCCTGATCGCGACGCAGACCGCCAGCCTTGCCGCCACCGGTGGTGAGATCGATATTCCCGTCACCGACAATTTGGGTGCCGGCACCTATATCACCGCAACCCTTTATCGTCCGGGCGAAAGCCAGGAGACCCGTATGCCGATGCGCGCCATCGGCGTCACCTGGCTCAGTGTCGATCCGGCCAACCGCAAGCTGGCCATCAAGCTGACGCCGCCGCAGCAGATCGAGCCGCGCCGCAAGCTGACCGTACCAATCAGCGTCACTGGTGGCGGCAATGATGCCTATGTGACGGCGGCGGCGGTGGATGTCGGCATTCTCAACCTCACCCGCTATGAGGCGCCGGACCCGGATGGCTGGTATTTTGGCCAGCGGCGTTTGGGCATCGAAATGCGCGATCTCTACGGTCAGTTGATCGACGGATCGCTCGGCGCCATGGGCAAGCTGCGCACCGGCGGCGATGGCGGCATGATGGCCTTGCAGGCCAGCCCGCCCAAGGAAAAACTGGTGGCGCTGTTTTCCGGCCCTGTTCATCTCGACCATACCGGCAAGGCGCAGGTGGAGTTTGACATTCCGCAATTCAACGGCACCGTGCGCCTGATGGCCGTCGCCTGGAACCGCACCGGTATCGGCCATGCGCAAACCGATGTGATTGTCCGCGACCCCGTGGTCATCACCGCTTCCCTGCCCCGCTTCCTCGCCCCCGGCGACCAGGCCCGGCTCCAGCTCGATCTGGCCGCCACCGATGCGCCGGATGGAGATTATCTGCTATCGCTGAAGGGCAATCCGTCGGTGGAAATCGACCCTGCCAAAGCGCAGATCCCAGTGACGCTGAAGGCCGGTGCGCGGACCAGCCTATCGATCGGGTTGAAGGGGCTTGCCCCCGGCGATGGCACGATTTCCGTGGCGCTTACCTCTGTCGGAACGACTTTTACTGGTGAGAATAATGGTGCAGGAACCCCTGCCACAGGCGCAAATACCGGGGAGACAAAGAACACTGGGCTGTCGCTCACCCGCTCGCTGGATCTACCGGTGCGCCCAGCCGCGTTGCCGGTGACGACGCGGCGCGAATTGCCGCTGGCGGCTGGCAAAAGCCTGAGCGTGGACAGCGATCTTCTGGCCGATAGCGTGCTGCAAGGCGCGTCGCTGAGCATCTCGGTGTCGCGCAGTGCTAATTTCGACATTGCCGCCCTGCTGACAAGCCTTGACCGCTACCCCTATGGCTGCGCCGAGCAGACCACCAGCCGGGCGCTGCCGCTGCTCTACCTCAACGATCTCGCCAATGTCGCCGGTCTGCCCGCTGATGCCGATATCAACCGGCGCATTCAGGACGCCATCTACCGGGTGCTGTCCTATCAGGCGGCGCAAGGCAGTTTCGGCCTTTGGGCACCCGGTTCGGAAGACCTGTGGCTGGACGCCTATGTCAGTGATTTCCTGACCCGCGCCCGTGAAAAGGGCTTCGATGTCCCCGATGCTGCCCTGGTGCAAGCGCTCGATAATCTGGCCAACAAGCTGTCCTATGACACCGATGTCGAAGCGCAGGGCAATGAAATTGCCTATGCGCTCTATGTGCTGGCCCGCAATCGCCGCGCCGCGATCAGCGACCTGCGCTATTATGCCGATACGATGCTGGACCGGTTCCCGACGCCGCTGTCCAAGGCGCATCTGGCTGCCGCCCTGTCGCTCTATGGCGACCCGGTCAAGGCTGAGGCGATCTTCCGCACCGCAAGCGCTCAATCGCAGCAAGGCTCGATCACGCCAGTCAGTCTGGCCCGTTCGGACTACGGCTCGCAATTGCGCGACGGCGCGGCCATTCTGGCGCTGGCCGCCGAGGCCCGGCCCGTGCCACCGATCATCCCGGCGCTGAGCAGGTCGGTGATCGAAGACTGGAAGCGCAAGTCCTATACAAGCACTCAGGAGGAAAGCTGGATGCTGCTGGCCGCCCGGGCGCTGGACAAAAGCGACGATGGCCTTTCCGTCACCGTCAATGGAAGCCTGAAAACCGGCGGCTATAGGGCGAGAATCGAGGGCGAGGACCTGATGCATCAGCCAGTGACGCTGGACAATACCGGGGCCGATCCGCTGACGGCAACAGTTACCACCGTGGCCGTGCCGAAATACCCGCTGCCTGCGGCCAGCGAAGGCTTCACCATTGAACGAAGCTATTACACGCTTTCCGGCGAGCCGGTGAACATCAGTGAGGCCGTGCAGAATCAGCGCTATGTCGTGGTGTTGAAAGTTGCCCAAGCTGCAAACGGCGCCGGAGCACAGAGCCTGCCAAGCCAATTGCTGGTGACGGACCTCCTTCCCGCTGGCCTGGAAATCGACAATCCGGCCCTGGTCGGCAGTGCTGATCTCGCCAATTTCGACTGGCTGGGCGAGACCAAAGCCGCCCATCTGGAATTCCGCGACGACCGGTTTGTCGCTGCCCTCGACAGTGCCAGCCAGGACAGTGGTGACATGGTTCTGGCCTATGTGGTGCGTGCCGTGACACCGGGCGTATTCGACCTTCCCGCCGCCAGCGTCGAGGACATGTATCGCCCACAGCGCTACGCCCGCACCGCGATGGGACGCATGGAGGTCAAGGCAGAACAGTGATGCGGCGCGGCGCGACATTCGGTTTGGTGCTACTTGCCTGCCTGCTTGTCGGCGGGGCGGTTTGGCATGGGCTGAACCGGCTGGATGCGGCCTTTCCTCCGCCACTTGATGCGATCAGCCCAAATTCGGCAGAACTTCTGGATGCCGATGGGCAATTGCTGCGGGCCTTCACCACGCAGGAGGGACGCTGGCGGCTAAAAACCGTGGCCGCCGATGTCGATCCGCTGCTTGTGCGCATGTTGGTCGCCTATGAGGACCGGCGTTTCTATCAGCATTCCGGCGTCGATGGGCTGGCGCTTGGCCGGGCGGCCCTTCAGCTCATCCGCCATGGCCGAATCGTGTCAGGTGCCTCAACGCTGTCCATGCAGGTGGCAAGGCTGATCGAACCTCGAAAATCACGTTCCTTTCTGGCCAAAACCCAGCAAGCGCTGCGGGCCATCCAGATCGAGCACCGGTTGGACAAGGCCACCATTCTCGATCTCTACCTGACCCATGCCCCCTATGGCGGCAATCTCGAAGGGGTGCGGGCCGCCTCGCTTGCCTATTTCGGCAAGGAGCCGAAACATCTGACGCCTGCGCAAGCAGCCCTGCTTGTCGCCCTGCCGCAATTGCCGGAACGGCGACGGCCCGACCGCTTTGCCGAGAATGCCCTTGCCGCCCGCGACCGGGTGCTGGCCCGCATGGAAAAAGCCGGCATTGTGTCTGCGCAGGACCGGCAATTGGCGAGCGCCGTGCCGATCCCGAAGACAAGGCTGGAATTGCCGATGCTCGCCGCCCATGTCGGCGATGCCGAGCGGCGCAAGCGGCCAGAAAGCCTGATCTATCCGACCACACTCAAAAAAGATGTGCAGGCCGCCCTGGAAACCGTGGCGAGACAAGCCGCCCAAAGACTGCCTCCAAAGGTCTCAGTGGCAATTCTCGCCGCCGACATCCGCACCGGCGAAATCCTCGCCCGGGTCGGTTCCGCGTCCTATCTCGATGCCAGCCGCTCCGGCTGGATCGACATGACGCGCATCAAGCGGTCACCAGGCTCGACGCTGAAACCGTTGATCTACGGCCTGGCTTTCGAACAGGGCTTGATTGCCCAGGATACGGTGATCGAGGATCGTCCCGCCGATTTCGCCGGCTATCGGCCGAAAAATTTCGACATGCATTATCAGGGCGACGTCACCATCCGCGATGCTCTTCAACTGTCGCTGAACGTGCCTGCGGTCCGCTTGCTGGAAGCGGTCGGCCCCTCGCAATTGCTCGCCCGGCTGAAACGAGCCGATATCAGGATCGATCTTCCCAAGGCGGAAACCCCTGGGCTGGCCATCGCGCTGGGCGGTGCCGGTACAACGCTGAAGGATCTCGTCGGGCTTTATGCCGCCCTTGCCCGGCAAGGCAGCGCCATCCGGCTGCGCGACTGCGCTATCCCCGGTGGCGCTCATGTTCAGCCCGGACGCCTGCTGGAACCGGCAGCGGCCTGGAACATCACCGATATCCTGTCTGGTGTCGCCCCGCCGCTTGGCGCGCTGACCGGTCGGATCGCCTATAAGACCGGCACCAGCTATGGCTACCGCGATGGCTGGTCGATCGGTTATGATGGCCGCACGGTGATTGGGGTTTGGATCGGCAGGGCGGATAACAGTGCCATTCCTGGCCTGACCGGCTACGGCACCGCAGCAACTGTGTTGTTTGAGGCTTTTGCCCGGTCCAAACTGCCGCAAGCCCCCCTGCCCCCGCCGCCAGAGGGCGCCTTGCGGATCGCCAAGAGCGATCTGACACCCGGCCTCAGGCGCTTTTCACGCGACGCCAGCGGCTTGATTGCCCTCAATGCCCGCGAAAAACCGCCGATGATCGTCTATCCGCCGGAAGGCGCCCATGTGGAACTTGGCCGGACCGCCGATGGCGCGCAACTTCCACTGGTGCTGAAACTTCAGGCGGGCCGTGCACCCTTCCGCTGGCTGGCCAATGGACAGGCCTTGCCGGATCTCGCTCGTACTCGCACCACTCGCTGGACACCCGATGGCAATGGTTACTCAACACTCACGGTGATCGATGCGAGCGGACGGAGTGCCAGCGTCGGTATTTTCCTTCAATAACATTGATATACCTTATATAGAAGATCATAATATACCCTTGATAAAAAGGGGGAAATGGCAAATTTAAGTCGATCTTAACAAACACCTCCTAATGTCGTTGATTGACGATGATGTCGGTTGACCGCCAGCGCCTGCACAATGACTGTGAGAGGTCTGACACGCTTCTGGACAGCGATGGCAGAGACTTGCCGCTCAAGACATGCCGTCCTTATCCGGAAATCGCTTTGCATTTGCTGCCTCAATCGCTCAGCCGTCTGCGCCAGATAGGCGTATCCGGCCAGGTGACATGGCTTTGGAGAAGCTGGACCCCATGTTCATAGATCGCTTGCTGTCGCGTTTCCGCATTCAGACCAAGGTGTTGATTTTCATCCTGCCCTTCGTCGTCACCATCGGCGCGGTCGGCTTCACCGGTCTCTACGCCTCCGGCCTGCTTCAGGGCCGGATGGAGATTTCCAACAGCGTATTGCAATCCTTGAGCGGATTTCGAGATGTCTCTATCGCGATGACAGACTTTCTCGACAAGACCACGGAACAAAGCCGCAATGCGGTCACCGAAAAACTGAAGGAACAGCAGCGGGTGCTCAAGCGCACGCTGGATCAACTCGATTCCAATGCCGATGGCCGAAGCGAGTTGGAAAAGGCTTCGACCGCCGTCGATGGCGTCGTCAACCACATGGGGACGCTCTGGTCGCTGCATGAAACGGAATCCAGCCTGATCAAGGACATGAACCAGGGAACAGCCGATATTGTCGCTGCCCAGAATGATCTCACCGAGGCCCTGAAGAAAGTCACCCTGTCGATCCAGGCCGACGAGACCGCCGCCAAGCAGATGTTGCGCGACGCCGACAAGATTGCACTGACCAGCGGCTTTCTGACGGATATCAATCGCAAATTCGGCAGCCTGACGACCCCGGAAGAGAAATTCGATTACGTCGCTGCCAATCTCACTGAGATGAAGACCCGCCAGCCACCTCTGGCCGCTGCCCTGCCGGAAAAGAACAAATCCGCCGCCCGTACCATCGAGACCATCATCAAGGATCTCGGCGACATGGTCACAGCAGGCGACAAATCTCCTGAAGTGGCCGAGGCCATGGCGACCAAGCTGCGGAATTTTACCCAGCTTTCCGCCTATCTCGGCCTTGCCGCACAACAGAAAATGAAGGATGCCACAGCCCGCTTCGGCGAAATGGACGTGCCGCTGGAAAAGGCGCAGCTGCTTTTGACCGATGGGCGCGGCCTGATCGATGCCGCCTACAGGTTCCAGATCACCACCGCCAGCTTCATGCTGGCACCGACCGAGCAGAATCTCACAAGCCTGCGCAGGGAATTCGCCGGGTTAAAAACAGCGCTCGCGGCACTCAAAGGCACATCCGGCTCCTTTGGTCTCTATGCGCCGCTTGAAGCCAAGCTGTCACCCGCCATCGCCCTGATGGAAAAGGCCAGCACCGAATTGGTCAAGATCAGCCAGGATCGTCAGACCAATTTCCAGACCGCCAGCACCGATCTCGACCGAATCTGGCAGCAGCTGACGTCTTTTGCTGAAATGCAAAAAGTCAGCGCTGGGGAAGAACGCCGTGACGCCAATTCGATTTCCATCGGCGCCATGACCCTCGGCCTGCTGATTTCACTGTTTGCCGGTATCGGCCTTGTTCTTACCTTCAAGGGGCCGATCGGTCAGATCACCGCGGCCATGCGCCGTCTGGCCGATGGCAAGCTGGACACTGGCATCAGCGGGGAAGCCCGCGTCGATGAAATCGGCGAAATGGCCCGCGCGCTCGGCGTGTTCAAACAGAATGCGCTGTCGAAGATCGATATCGAGCAGCGTAGCGAGGCTGAGCGCAATGAGGCCGAGGAAGAACGACGCCGTAACGATGCTGAAAAACAGGCCGTTGACCGGCAGATCGAATTTGCCGTCAATGCCCTTGCGGGGGGATTGGGGCGGCTGGCCAGCGGCGATATCTCCGTCACCATCGATACGCCTTTCACCGGCCGTCTCGAACAATTGCGCGTCGATTTCAACACGTCGCTGCAAAACCTTCAGGACACAATGCGCCAGATCCGCGCCAATACCTATATGATCCAGCGCAATGCGGGCGAAATGACCGCTGCCGCTGATGACTTGGCCAAACGCACCGAACAGCAGGCCGCATCGTTGGAACAGACCGCCGCCGCCGTCGATGAAATCACCGTCACGGTGAAATCTTCGACCGAACAGGCCCAGGCCGCTAACACCATCGTTGCCGAGACAAAAACCGCTGCCGATACCTCCTCCAAGGTTGTCGCAAGCGCCATTGAAGCCATGGGCCGGATCGAAAATGCCTCCGGCCAGATTGTCCAGATCATTGACGTCATCGACGAGATCGCCTTCCAGACCAACCTGCTTGCCCTGAACGCCGGCGTCGAAGCCGCCCGTGCTGGCGAAGCGGGCAAGGGCTTTGCGGTGGTTGCCCAGGAAGTGCGCGAATTGGCGCAACGCTCGGCCAATGCCGCCAAAGATATCAAGGGGCTGATCAACACGTCGAGCACGGAAGTCGCCGCCGGTGCAAAGCTGGTACAGCGCACGGGCGAAGTTCTTTCGGAAATCTCAACGAAAATCGTCAGCGTTTCACAGCGCGTCGAAGCGATTGCGCTGGCCAGCCGCGACCAGTCCACGGCCTTGGGCGAGGTCAATTCCGCCGTCAACGGCATGGACCAGATGACCCAGCGCAATGCCGCCATGGTCGAGGAAACCAATGCCGCCACCCGCCAATTGGCCGACGAAGCCGATACGCTGATGGGTCTGGTCGATCAGTTCAAGCTTGGTGCCGATCCAAGAGACCGCACGCAGACCAGAGCCGCCTAAGCAAAATCAAATCAAGGCTTTTACCAGAACCCGCTTGACTTGCCGGGACAGTCGTTCCTTAAACACAACGGCTTCGTCCATCTGGAAAGTGAGTTCTCTCGTGCGCTATTTCATCACCGGCACCGCTGGCTTTATTGGCTTTCATCTGGCCCGTCGTTTGCTTCAGGATGGCCATACCGTCACCGGCTATGACGGCATGACCGCCTATTACAATCTGAAACTGAAAGAAGCCCGCAACGCTGCTCTTGCTCAGTTTCCAAATTTTACCAGCGTCATTGGCATGCTGGAGGACCGCGACGCGCTTGAGCGGGCCGTGGATCAGGCCAAGCCCGACGTCATCATCCACCTCGCCGCCCAGGCAGGGGTGCGCTACAGTCTCGAAAACCCGAAAGCCTATCTGGATTCCAACCTGATCGGCTCCTGGAACATTGTCGAAATCGCCAGGCAATTGCAGATCGGCCATTTGATGCTGGCCTCGACCTCATCGATTTATGGCGCCAATCCGCAAGTACCCTTCCGCGAAACCGACCGGGCCGACGAGCCTATGACCTTCTATGCCGCCAGCAAAAAAGGCATGGAGCTGATGGCGCACAGCTATGCCCATCTCTACAAAGTGCCGACCACAGCCTTCCGGTTCTTCACCGTCTATGGCCCATGGGGTCGCCCGGATATGGCACTGTTCAAGTTTATGAAGGCGATGCTGGCCGATGAAGCCATCGAGATCTATGGCGAAGGCAAGATGAGCCGCGATTTCACCTATATCGACGACCTGATCGACAGTGTGATCGCCCTCTCTGCCATTGCTCCCAGCGAGGAAAACCGGGTCCGCATCCCGGAAAACCTGGATACGCTCTCCCATAACGCGCCATTCCGCGTCATCAATATCGGCGGTGGCCAGCCGATCGCGCTGATGGATTTCATCGAGACCATCGAGACCATCATGGGCCGCCCGACGAAACGCAAAATGCTGTCGATGCAGCAGGGTGACGTGCCACGCACCTTCGCCAGCCCTGACCTGCTGGTGGCGCTCACCGGCCAGAAACCGACGACAACACTGGATGTTGGCGTCAAGGCCACCATGGACTGGTATCTGGAGCATTATCGCCAGCTTGGGCTGTGATGAGCGTGGCAATCATGCTGAGCTTAAAGAGCGTGCAAATACCTCACATCCATCAGAGATGTGAGGCATAAAGCCCCTCACCCCGCCTGCCGTTGCTCCACCAACTCCTTGACCAGCCGCGCCGTTTCCGCGGCACCGTTCAGCGAAACAGACAGTTTTTTAGGAAACTTCAATTTCAGCGCCTTGGTGATCGCCTTCGCCATGGCCTCGCCATTCAATCCGTCCTCGCCGATGACAACGGCCAGGCCCAGCGCCTCCAGTTTTTCCGCCCGCACCGTCTGCTCGGTTTCGCCGCCTGCCGCAAACGGCACCAGCAGCGCCGGGCATCTGGCCCGTAACAGATCGCAGACGGTGTTATATCCCGCCTGTGAAATCGACAGTTTCGCCTTGGGCAACAAGGCCGGGAAATCCGGGCGAAAGCGATAGAGCGCAACGGTGCCGGGTGCGCGCTGGGTGAAGCGCTCATAGTCGGACTCAGGCAGATTGGGTCCGGTAATCAGGCACCAGCGCAGCTGTTCACCGAGATCACCGCCGAGACTATCGCGGGCATCCAGCGCCGCTTCGATCAAGGCGGCACCAACCGCCCCTCCCCCCGCCGAGATGACGATGTCGAAGACCTCTTCTGCCGGTTCCGGCTCGGGCGCGGCAACCAGGCCGGTATAATGCAGCTTGTCATGAATGGTCTTTGCCAGCGGAAACGTCTCTTCCAGCTCGACGAATTGCGGATCGCCATGCACCAGAACGCCGTCGAAATGGTCCTGCACCAATTTCACGGTTTCCTTGTCGCGACCGGGCTTGCGGTTTTCCTGCAAGATGTCGCGCACCGAACTCAGCAGCAACGGCTTGGGATGCGTGGCCTTGATCGCGTCCAGCAGCGGCAAAAGCTCGAAGCGCACCTGCCTGCGACCAAACGGAAAAGCCTCGATGATGACCACATCAGGCCGCACCGCCTCGAAGGCCGCCAACAGCAGGGCCGACCGGCTTGTCTCGAAACTCGCATCAACCGGCTTGCCTTCGCTATCGACCAGACCGGAAAAGCCCGTGGCGGAGACAACGGCGGGCAATTGCACATGCTCGATACCCGGTCCCGGAAATCCCTTGACCGCCGTTCCGCCTGTCACCAACGTCACGGACATGCCAGATTTTGCCATGGCCCCGGCCAATCGGCTGGCCCGGGCCAGATGACCGATACCCAGCAAATGCTGCACATAAAAGAAAACCCGTTTCGGGCGAAGAGTCATGTACGTATGCTCCTGGGGAGTTTCCGCTTTTCACAGAATGGCGAGACGCAAGAATGCCATATCACGCGCTGTCAAAGGCATATTTCCTGAAATCAGCCCCTATGCAAGCGCTTATTGACGGCCAGAAAACAAGTCCGTCAGGTCACGGATACTGTTGCGATAATCGAAATCACGCCGCACCTTGCCCTCGGCGGCGGACCCGAGCCGGGCGCGCAAGGCCGGATCACGCATGGCTTTTTCCAGCGCCAAAGCCAGCGCCTGCGCATCATCAGGCTCCACCAGCAGTCCATTTTCGCCATCGACAAACAGTTCGGATATCCCCGAGACCGTGGTGCTGACCGGCATCAGCCCTTGGCTTGCAGCCTCCACCAGCACATTCGGCAGGCCATCGCGGTCGCCATCGGCGGTGATCCGGCAGGCAAGTGCGAAAAGATCGCTTTCGCGGTAATGGGTCAGCACATCGCGCTGGTCCATCGCGCCTTTCCAGGTGATGCGACTGGCAATGCCAAGCTGATCCGCCAAGGCCTGCAACCGAACCAGTTCGTCACCGCCACCGATATGGGTAAAATGCCAGTTGAGATCGGCGGGAAGCGCTGAAAGCGCCCGCAGCAGCACATCATAGCCCTTCTTTTTCACCGCACGGCCAACCGATAGCAACCGCAGCGGATCGGCGGAGTCGGAACCGTCACGAGCCGGACGCACGCCCTCGAAATGCGGAAACCGATCAAGATCGAGCCCGTGATAGCTCAGGTGGACGCTGTCACGCCCATCGGCCAGAGCGCTCAACCGGTCGAAGCCGACTTTTGTGCAAGTCACCACCCAGGCCGCATGGGCCAGCTTGTCGGCCAGATCCCAGCTTTCCGATGTCCAGATATCCTTGGCATGGGCCGAAACGCTGAAGCCTCTACTGCCAAGCAGGCTGGCATAAAAGGCGACCGAGGCGGGCGTGTGGATGAAATGCGCATGTAGCCAATCCGCCTTGCCAGGCCATTCGGCCACCAGCACCATGGCCTGACCCAGACGGCGAAACCTGTTGCGAGAGAAATCGCGCCGCAGATCCTTGAAAAACTGCGTGAGAACCGGGCGAAAACCGGGCAGACGCCGCACGGCCCACAGGGCTTTCAGCACGCGCCCCGGTTCTTCATGCAGATATTCCGGCAGGTAATGCACCGGTGCCTGGATTTCATCATGGACGGGATGACGCTTCTTATCGGTTGGGCGGCGCATGGCCACCAGCTCCAGTGCAAATCCGGCCTGCTCCAGGCCTAGCAATTCCTGGGCGATAAAGGTTTCCGACAGGCGCGGATAGCCTTTCAGTAAAACGACAATCTTTGTTGGCTGCGGCACGATCTTACCCTTGCACCACCGAGAACCGTCCGGCACCGCGCTCTTCGAGACAATCGGCAACGATGCGGGAAATGGTCGGCAAGCCTTCCAGATGCATGCCGGGCGCACTGACCGAGGGCGGATCGCGTTTCAACACAGCCTTGATGGCCTGCGCAAACGCCATGCTATCGCTGGATTGGTCAGGCAGGACCATGCTGACCAGACCCAGTTCGCAAGCGCGGGTGGCGCGGATCAGCTGTTCCTCGCGCGGTTCGGTGCGCGGCACGATCAAGGCCGGTTTATCGAAGGACAGAATTTCACAATAGGTATTATAGCCGCCCATCGCCACCACCGCCTTGGCTCCGGCGATCAGATCCTCCATGCGGTTGTCGAATTCGATCATCGTCAGTTTCGGATGGCGCGATCCCGCCTCCATGAATTTCTGCCGCAAATCGGCGGGCATATAAGGCCCCAGCACCACCAGCGCCGGCTGATCCAACGTCGGATCGGCCTGATAGGCCGCAATCACATCACGCACCAGATCGCCACCATCGCCACCGCCACCGGTGGTCACCAGCAGATAATCGCCCTGGGGCGAATGATCCGACCTCGTTCCCGTCAAGGCATTGCGTTGCAGAAAGCCGACGAAACGCATTTTCGAACGCAGGGCTGGCGGCGCATCTATACCGGTCAGCGGATCATAGAAATCCGGCGGCCCATAGACCCAGACGTCATCATAGAGCCGGGCAATCTTGGCCAGGACATCATTGCGCTTCCATTCCGCTTCCAGAAGATGCGGCGCATCCATCACATCGCGCAGACCGAGCACCAGTTTGGTGCCGCGGGTCTTCAGATAGGTCAGCGTGTCCTCCACTTCGCCGCGCAGGCCAAGCGGTTCCTTGTCGATGATGAACATATCAGGCTCGAAACTTTCCGCCGTATGGCGGATGATCGACTGGCGCATTTTCAGCGTTTCATGCAGATCGATATGACGGTCCATCGAGGTATATTCGCCATTGCGCAGCTTGATGACGCTGGGAATTTTGACGAAATCGACCCGGGCGCGATAATCGAAGGCACCGGCAATCGTCGCGCCTGAAATGATCAGCACTTGCAGGCCGCGATAATCCTCCACCAGCGAATGGGCAATGGTGCGGCAGCGGCGCAAATGGCCAAGACCGAACGTGTCATGGCTG
This sequence comes from Agrobacterium vitis, assembly GCF_013426735.1. Classification (NCBI taxonomy): domain Bacteria; kingdom Pseudomonadati; phylum Pseudomonadota; class Alphaproteobacteria; order Hyphomicrobiales; family Rhizobiaceae; genus Gillisella; species Gillisella vitis. The sequence goes on along the minus strand of NZ_AP023272.1, from coordinate 939,075 downwards.
TACATGAGGATGCGGGCTTGCCCCAGACGTCTCGACATGTGGTCAGTCTCTCCAAGAAATGTCACTGCATGGATCAATCAATCCGGACGGACTGAGCAACAGCCATGGGCATGGGTAAAGGTCGCCGTTCCCGTATACAGCGATCACTTATATGGATCTGCGGCATCCCTAAGACCATCCCCTAGAAAATTGAAGGCAAGAATGATCACGATGACGGGAACAACCGGGAACAGCAGCCAAGGATAAAGTGCGATCACATTGACCGAGCGCGCCTCTGTCAGCAACACACCCCAGCTGGTAATTGGTGGACGAAGGCCAAGCCCCAGAAAACTCAGGGTTGTTTCACCGAGGATCATGCCGGGAATGGTCAGCGTCGCGCTGGCAATCAGATGTGACATGAAGCCGGGAATGAGATGACGACCGATGATACGGGCGCTGCCCGATCCCATCATCTGGGCGGCCAGCACGTAATCTTCTTCGCGCAGCGCCAGCAGCTTGGAGCGCACCGCCCGCGCCAGCCCTGTCCAATCCAACAGGCCGAGAATGAAGGTGATACCAAGATAAACCAGCAGCGGGCTCCAGTCCGGCGGCATGATCGCCGCCAGCGCCAGCCACAGCGGAATGCTGGGAATGGAATGCAGCACTTCGGTAACGCGCTGCACGACCATGTCGAACCAGCCGCCCCAATAGCCAGCCAGCCCACCGATGACGATGCCGAGCACGAAACTGGTCATCACGCCCAGAAGGCCGATGGTCAGCGAAATCCGGGCGCCGTAGAGAATACGCGACAGCACGTCCCGGCCCAGCCGGTCGGTGCCGAGCAGGAAGAAATTGCCACCTTCCGCCGGACAGACGAGGTGCAGATTGCTTTCCACCAGACCCCAGAAACGATAGCCGTCACCACGGCAGAAAAACCGCAGCTTCTGCACCTGTTGCGGATCTTCGGTATAGACCCGTTTCAGCGTATCCATATCCAGCGTCATCGTCCGACCATAGACGAAGGGGCCGATGAATTGCCCATCATCAAACAGATGCACAGCTTGCGGCGGCGCGTAGATCCGGTCCACATTGCGGGTATGGACATTATAAGGCGCAAGAAATTCGATGACGACAATCATCAGATAGGCGGCCAGCAGCAGCATGCCGGAATAATAGGCCAGCTTGTGCCGCTTGAATCGCCACCAGGTCAGGCGAAATTGCGAGGCCTGATCGATCGGTGAGCGTCGGGATGTGACCTCGTCCTCCGCCGCATAGGGATCGAACGGCAAAGGCGAGACGTAATGCGGTATCGCGCCACCGGTGGAGGGGCCAGCGTGTGTGTCGCTCATTTGCTGCGCCCTCCCTGCAAGCGGATGCGTGGATCAAGCAGCGCCAGCGCGATATCCGAAATCAGCACGCCGATGACCGTCAGCACCGCCAGGAACATCAGAAACGACCCGGCCAGATACATGTCCTGGTCCTGAAGCGCCCGGATCAGCATCGGGCCGGTGGTTTCCAGAGACAGCACGACGGCGGTAATTTCCGCCCCGGAAATAATCGTCGGCAGGATGGAGCCGATATCGGAAATGAAGAAATTCAACGACATGCGCAGCGGATATTTGATCAACACTCGAAACGGGTGCAACCCCTTGGCCCGCGCCGTCATCACATATTGCTTGTGCAGCTCGTCCAGCAGATTGGCCCTGACACGACGCACCATGCCAGCGGTGCCAGCCGTGCCGATGATGATGACAGGAATCCAGAGATGTTCGAGGATAGACTTGAACTTGTCCCAGCTCATCGCCTGACCGAGAAAGCGCTGGTCCATGAGGTGACCGATGGAAATGCCAAACCAGATATTGGCGAAATACATCATGACAAGCGCCAGGATGAAGTTTGGCACAGCGATGCCGATCAGGCCCAGCAGGGTCAGCCCGTAATCGCCCCAGCTATATTGATGGGTGGCTGAATAGATGCCGATTGGAAAGGCCAGCAGCCAGGTGACCGCAATGGTGACGGTGGAAACCAGGATGGTCAGCAAGACCCGGTCGCCGACCACATCGGCCACCGGCATACGATATTCGAAGGAATAGCCGAAATCGCCCTGCACGAAGCCAGTCACCCAGTTGAAATAGCGGATCGGCGCGGGCTTGTCGAAACCGTAGCGCGCCTTCAGCTCCTCGATTTCCTGCAAATCGGCCTTTTCGCCGATGGCCCGCATTTCCTCGACATAGCTTTCGAAGTAATCACCGGGCGGCAGCTCGATAATGGTGAAGACCAGCATGGAAATCATGATCAGCGTCGGGATCATCACGGCAATGCGCCAGAGAATATAGCGGATCATGTCGCATCCTCATCATACCAGAATGTATCCGGCATATAGACGCCGAGTTGGGAGGTCGGGACGAAGCCGAACAGGCCTTTTTCCGGCAGGTTCCTGAGCTTTCGCGATTTCACCACCGGCTGCAAGGCGGAATTGACGATGCCAATGGTAAAGACCTGATCGGTATAGAGCCGCAGCATGTCATGCCAGATCGCCGTGCGCTCCTCCAGCAAATCGGACTGCCGCCAAGCCCGAAACAGGTCGAGCAACGCCCGCGCCTCGGGAATTTCCGGTGCTCGGCCGTCGCCACCGCCCGACAGAGTGTGCAGGCCCCAAAGCGGCCATTGCAACTGATCGTCACTGGTCGGCGCCAATTCACGTGGCGACATGTCGGCGGTTGGCACGCCATTGTCCAATCCCTGCCAAACAGCCATCACCGTTTCGCCATTGGTGATGCGACGGCGAAACAGCTCGCGATGCGAAATATGCACAAAAAGCCGGAAGCCGATCTTGCGGAAGTGATCGGTAATCAGCTCCAGCACGTCGGAATCGAAGGAGCTTTCCCCGGTGCTCTCGACAATCAGCACCGCCTCACGCCCGTCCGGCAACAGGCGAAGGCCATGCCGGTCAGGGCGGACCAAGCCTGCCTCGTCTAACAGCGCATTGGCCTGATCGGGGTCGAACCCGGCCCAGGCATCGCGATATTCCGGCTTGAACAGCGGACTTTCGGGCAGGATGGCATTGGCGGAAGCCTGAGCCAGGCCGAAAAACACTGCCTTATTGATCTCTTCGCGGTTGATTGCCAAGGACAGCGCCCGGCGCACCCGGACATCAAGCAGCACCTGACGCCAGACCAGATCCTTGCAATTCAGGTTCGGCATCAGCGCGATGCGCGCCCCTTGGGTGCGCTTCCACAGATCGACCTTGATCGGATAGCGTTTCTCGGCGTTTTTCAGGAAGGTATAATCGGCAAAATCCAGATTGGTGAATTGCAGATCGCTTTCACCCGTGCCGGTCTTGGCTGAAATCAGGTCGCCGGAACCAACGCCCATCACCACCTTGTCGATATAGGGCAATTGGACCCCGTTCTCGTCCACCCGGTGGTAGAAGGGATTGCGCTCGAAGATGAACTGGCCCGATGGCGGCGCAGTCCGGGGGATCCAGGCATCCAGCGTCGGCAGATCGGGATTTTCCGGGCGCACGATGCGCGACATTTTCTGATGCAGCGCCACCCAATCCTGCACGCCGTTTCGTTTGGCCAGTTCCTCCAGCTTTTCCTTGGCCTGGTATTTGTGGTGGAACTGCTTGAGATAGGCACCGGGCATCATCAGACGCGTTGCGGTCGGGGCGGCAAGCTCGGCCAGAAAGTCCGGATTAGGGTCCTCCCAGGTATAACGAACGGTCAGCGCGTCCAGCACCTCGAAGACCGGTTCCTTGTCGTTGACCCGGAAGACCGTGGGAATTCCGCCCTTGTGAAGTTTCTTGTCATGGAACATGTCTTCCCAGACATAGCGGAAATCCTCTGCCGTAAACGGTGAACCATCCGACCAGCGATGGCCGTCGCGCAGGTGGAAGGTAAAGATCCGCTCCTCGACCACCTCGAACCGTTCCAGCAGATCCGGCTGGAAATTGAAGGCGAGATCATAGCCGATCAGCCGGCAGTAACAATTGATCGGCATATATCTGATATCGCGCTGGCCGCCGATCAACATGCGGATCGTCCCGCCATAGCGCCCCGGCGCTCGCTCAGGCCCTTCAAGGGACACCACGCGCGGCACTTTCGGCAGGCGCTCAGCCATTGGTGGCAGTTGACCAGCCTCGACCTTGGCTTTCAGCAGTTCCGGTTCACTTGGATGCGACGCCGCCAGAAGTGAACGCGGCAGAAAGGCAGCGGACATCAGCGCAAGCGCTCGACGACGGGTAAGGCGGTGGCGGATCACGAGCGCAACTCCCTTGCATCCACCTCACGGCGGGCCAAAACCAGATGGCCACCACCCAGATCGGCATGGGCAAGCGTTGCCGGATCGCCTTCATCGTGAAAATGCCTGGCCCAGCGCTTTTTGGCAGCCAGCGACGGTTCTCCGATCAGGTTGAAATCCATCGGATGATCCAGATTGGGCAGCGGCACCGCTGCCAGCAATTTCTTGGTATAGGGATGGACCGGATCGCGCATGATCACCTCGCAAGGGGCAATCTCGACAATACGGCCCGCATACATCACCGCCACCCGGTCGGCCATGTAATTCACCACGGCCAGATTGTGGGAAATGAACAGATAGGTCAGGCCAAGCTCACTCTTCAAATCCTTCATCAGGTTGAGGATCTGCGCCTGCACCGACACATCCAGCGCCGAAACCGGCTCATCGCAGATCACCAGATCCGGCCCCAGCGCCAGCGACCGGGCAATGCCGATCCGCTGCCGCTGACCGCCGGAAAAGCTGTGCGGATAGCGCCCCAGCGCGGTTTCCGGCAGGCCAATCGCATGGATCAACCGATTGACCAGATCCAGCCGTGCAGCCCGATTGCCGCGATCATGAATTTCCAGGGGTTCACTGATAATGCCGCGCACCGTCATGCGCGGTGACAGCGAAGAGACCGGGTCCTGGAACACCATCTGAATGCGGGTGCGCAGGTCTCGCAGCTTTGATCCTTCAGCCTTCAGCATATCCAGCGGGCCATCGGCACCATGATAGACAGCCGTGCCGTGATCGGCGGTAACGCCGCGCATCAAAATCTTGCTGAGCGTGGTCTTGCCGCACCCGCTTTCGCCCACCAACCCCAGAGTTTCACCGCGAAAGATATCGAAGGAGACGTCGTTGACGGCCAAAGTCGGCGCAGTCGGGCGCGAGAAAAACCCGTTCGAGCCCTTGGACTGGAAGGATTTGGAAATATTGCGCACCGAAAGCAACACGCCATCGCCGCCAGACGGCACGCGACACCTGTCCATCAACCGCCCGGTATCGACGCGGATTTCCCGAAGCGGCTTCAGGCGCTCGTTGCGGTCCATGTCGAAATGCGGCACCGCCTGCATGAGGCCCTTAGTATAGGCATGTTGCGGCGCGCTGAAGATGGCCTCGACCGGGCCGGATTCCATCACCTCGCCGCGATAGATCACCACGACTTCATCGGCGAGACTGGCGACAACACCCAGATCATGGGTGATCAACAGGATCGCCATGCCAAGCTTTTCCTGCAACTCCTTCAGGAGTTTGAGGATCTGCGCCTGAATGGTGACATCAAGCGCCGTGGTCGGTTCATCGGCAATCAGCAGCGCCGGATTGCAAATCAACGCCATGGCGATCATCGCCCGCTGACGCATGCCGCCGGACAGCTCGAACGGATACATGGTTGCGACACGAGCCGGGTCGTTGAACCCGACCAGACCCAGCATTTCTTCCAGCCGTTCCTGGCGTTCGCGCGGCGAAAGCGTGGTGTGGACCCGCAGCACTTCCTCGATCTGATTGCCGACGGTATGGACCGGCGAAAACGAGGTCATCGGCTCCTGGAAGATCATGCCGATCCGGTTGCCGCGAATCTGGCGGATCTGGCGCCCGTCATAGGGCAGAGACAGCAGATCGACCTGGGCTGCCTTTTGCGGATCATTAAAAACAACCCGGCCATTGATCTGTGCCAAGTTGGATTCGATCCCCATGATCGAGCGTCCAAGCACGGATTTCCCCGACCCGGATTCACCGACCAGCGCCGTGACCTTGCCGGGTCGCAGCACCATGCTGAAAGACTTGACCGCCTGGATGCTTGCGCCCAACAGGGGAAAAGACACACTGATATTATCCACATAAAGCAGATCTGCGCATTCTGCCATGCGTCACTTTTCCCAACCCATCCTATGACTTTGTAGGTACCGTATCTTAGCAAATCATTGATGTCTATCGCTGACACACATGCTTTAATCGCGACTCGGACATGGCTTTACGGCTTGCACATGTCAGTTTTTTATCGGTAGGTCAGAAGACTGATAAAATGGACCGGTCATCGTGAGCCAAGACTTACCCCCGAGACTGAAAAGTCGCGCCATAATTGCCCAAAGCCTGGAGCTTGCCAAAAAGCGCGAGCTAGAGGCGGCAAAAGCTATGCTGGATACCCTGGCCGGCGACCATGATTTGCTGGCGCAGGCAGGGCTTGGGCCTGACACCGCGCTTGGTATGCCGCGCAAACTGCATTCAGCCTATCTAAAGCTGGTCAAGATCGCTGGCGACAGGCTGCGGGTCACCGGGCTGCAATATACACTCGCGCCACCGCCGGACCTGCTTTTGCCGTTTTCGCGCTTCAGCAGCGATGAGCGGCGAGATATGGCGGCGCTGAACCGCGTAGCAGTGCCAAGAGTGCTGCACCAGATCTGGCTCGGAACACTAGCCCTACCACCCGCCTGCCAGGCCTGGGCCGACCACTGCGCGCGCCATGGCTTTGCCTATCGGCTGTGGCGCGAGGCCGACCTTGAAGCACAGGGATTTGACCAGCATCCGAGCTTTAACGCCATGCTGGCGCGTGGTGATTATCCCGGTGCTGTCGATGTGGCGCGCTATCTGATCCTTCAGAAGTTCGGCGGGATCTACCTTGATTGCGACTGGTATCCGGCACGTGACGATATCGGCTTTGCCGATTGCCTGTCTCTGGTCGGGCTTGCTGCCCTTGCCGAGGACACGCCACGCCAGACCGGCCTTGGTAGCCTGCTGCTAACCAATTCCTTGATCGCCAGCCCGCCCGGCCATCTGGTCTTTGCGCGAATTATCGAGGCCATGCCGCAGGCCATGGCGCTGCTGCCGGATGCCCCCGCCTGGTGGTCCACCGGGCCGCTGCTGATGACCGTGGTGTTTCGAGGCACCAGCTTTACCGTTCCTGATGCCAGCCTCATTGCTGCCAATCTGGAACGTGGCGCGCCGTTCTCCGACGTGGAGGCAGCGCGGGATGCGGCTCTGACCACGGATGTCGGACTGCTGATCGGCTGGAAATCCTGGTAGGTGCTTATGCTTGCCGCTGAAGCAATGTCCGCGCACTTTCCCAGCGGCAAGCCGGATGGGTGGCGGTCAGGGCGAACAGCCGCGTCAGGAAATCCCAGACCGTTTGGTCATGAACCAGATGATGGGTGAGGATGCCGATGGCCTGTAAAGGCTCAGATTCCGGGGCGAGATAGGCGGCCAGTTCCGCAAACAGGATATCGGCATCCCGCCCACCGCGTGTCCCGCGCCAGTCCATCACATCCACATGGGTGTTGAGAAGATCTAGAGCATTTCCGCGTTTCTCGCGGCCAAACACCGACAGCGCCGTAAAGCCGAGACCGGGCAGCGCTGGCAGCAAAGCCTTGTCAATCCGGTTCCAGGGCGGCACCAGCATCGGCAGCAGTTGTTCACCGTAAAGTCCGCGCAGCTTGGCCAATCCCTGGCGCAGCTCGTCCAGGACGATTGCTGCCGGGCGATGCCCACCCAGTTCCTGCTTCTTTTCACCCGGACCAGCATGGCTCTGGTGGTTCCAACCATGCACGGCAATGGTGGCCAGGGATTCTGCCCGCAGCAATCCGGCCAGCGTCACACCCGTCGGCTCGGGAATGACCGCCAGCGTTAGCGGTATCTGGAAGCGGCGAACAAGCACCAGCAGGGTCTCCAAGGGATCGCTCGGCTCAACTGCATCGTCATCGCGCAGCCAGAATTTGATCGTCTTTCCCTGGGCGGCAAGATCATCGAGGCGTTGTCTCAAGAGAATTTCAGACATTATAACTCCCGCCTTCCAATTCAAATTTAGCACTATCGCCCAGACACTGTTCCAGAACAGTGGAAAGCCGGGCGCTGGCCGCCTCAATCGAGCGATCATGCTCGACCATCTGGCGCGCCGCTAGCGCCATTGTCTGGCGTTGGGACGCATCGGTCAGCAGGGTTTCGATGGCTTTGGCATAGGCAGGCGCGTCGCCGGGCGGCGTTAAAAATCCCGTTATACCAGGCGCAACCACTTCCGGCACGCCCGCCACGGCCTCGGCCACGACCGGCAGGCCTGCCGCCTGGGCTTCCAAATAGGCAAGACCATAGGCTTCGCCATGGCCCGGCCAGACATAGACCGATGCTGTCGATAAGATCTCGGCGACGACCTGCGGCGGTTGCTCGCCCAGGAATTCGACCCTGTCAGACGGGAAGCGGGAAAACAGCGCCCGCACCTCGGCCCCACAGGGTCCATCCCCCACCACCTTCAGCCGCCAGGCTAGATCGGGCAACAGTGCCAGCGCCTTGGCCAGCGCGCCATAGCTGCTCATCTTGTCGCCGGGGCGCATCATCGCCACGGTTGTCAGCACATGTTGCTCTGGCTGCCGTGGGCAGGCAAGAAAGGCCTGCGCATCGATAAAAGGCATTAGCCGAGCCAGCCGGGCTTGCGGAGCGACGGCCTGCAAACCCTGCATATCCCGCCCCGTCAGGCAGAGATTAACAGCGGCGGTTCTGATCGTGTCCAGCAACCTGTCCTGAAAACCAGCCCAGACGCCCAGATTGCGCCGCTGCGAATAGGAAGCCTCGGCGGTGACATAGGGGATCGCGAACTGGTGGCAGAGCTGCGGCCCGATCAGATCCGGTGCCTTGTAATACGGGTGATAGCAGAACCACAGATCCGGTTTGCCATGCTGCTGATAAAGCCCGGCCAGCCGCTCAATCTCCTTCTCCGCCGCCTCGGCCAGATCCGGCAGAACAGTCTCCGGCGTCGCGTGGAAACTGCGCAGATCAGACGCCACGGTGACATCATGGCCCGCAAGCCGCAAAGCCCGCAGCAGGAGGCGCGCCATCAGTCGGTCGCCGGAGGGGACCGGATGGTCAGGGGATTTCAGCGGCGCGTAAAAGCCGATTTTCATGGGCAGCCTCATCGTCATGCAGGGACATGTGCGCAGTCCGCAGGCTGTTGCAAGAGGCAGATGCAGATTTCTCGTCACCTATCACAGCCGATCAACATTGCCCGACAAGATCATCGCACACCCTTGACATCCCATCATGCGAACCGCAACTGAAGCCGGTATTGAAATCGCCTGCGGAGCTTTATACCACCATGTCCCATCATCCTGTTGCCGCCGAATTGCTGTCCGCCATCCAGTCCCGCCATGCCAAGGCAGCGGTGATCGGCCTCGGCTATGTCGGCCTGCCGCTGGCCATCAGCATTGCCAAGGCCGGTTTCACGGTGATGGGCTTTGATATCGATGCCGCCAAGATCGATGCGATCGAGGCCGGGACAAGCTATATTGAGGCCGTGCCAGAACATATTCTGCGCGAAGAATGCGCGGCGGGCCGCTTTTCCGCCACCTCGGATTTCCTGGCGCTGGCCGATTATGACGTGATCGCCATCTGCGTGCCGACACCGCTGACCAAAAACCGCGATCCCGACCTGTCCTATGTGGAAAACACCTGCCGCCAGATTGCCAAGTCGCTCAGGCCCGGCCAACTGATCGTGTTGGAATCCACCACCTATCCCGGCACCACGCAGGAAGTGGTGAAGCCAATCCTTGAACATTCGGAACTGCAGGCCGGAGAGCATTTCTTCCTCGGTTTTTCCCCAGAACGCGAAGATCCCGGCAATCGGGAATTTGAAACCTCGACCATTCCGAAGATCATCGCCGGTGACGGCCCCGATGCTTCGGCCTTGATGGCAGCGTTTTATGGTGCCGTGGTCAAAACCGTGGTGCCTGTCTCTTCCACGGCGACAGCAGAAGCCGTCAAGCTGACCGAAAACATCTTCCGCGCCGTCAATATCGCCTTGGTCAATGAGCTGAAGCTGGTCTATGACGCCATGGGCATCGATGTCTGGGAAGTGATCGACGCCGCCAAGACCAAGCCGTTCGGCTATATGCCGTTTTACCCCGGCCCCGGCCCCGGCCTCGGCGGCCATTGCATTCCCATCGATCCGTTTTACCTGACCTGGAAATCGCGCCAATATGACCAGCCGACCCGGTTCATCGAGCTGGCGGGTGAAATCAACACATCCATGCCGCATCACGTCGTCTCCAAGCTGGCCGAAGCGCTGGACCGTAAGGCGGGCATGGCGCTGAGCCGTTCACGCGTGCTGATCCTGGGTCTGGCCTACAAGAAAAACGTTCCTGACATCAGGGAAAGCCCGTCGCTGCGGCTGATGGAGCTTATTCTGGAACGCGGCGCCGAAGTCGCTTACTTCGACCCCTTCCTGCCCGAAATTCCGAAAACCCGCGAATATAGCCATCTGAAAGGCCGCCGCAGCATCGCCTGGAACCAGGAAAACCTCGCCGCCTTCGATGCCGTGCTGATCGCCACGGATCATGACACGGTCGATTACCAGCAACTGGCCGATTGGTGTCCGCTGATCGTCGATACCCGCAACGCCCTTGCCCGCCGCAACATTGCCGATCAGGCAGCGGGCCACACGATTGTGAAAGCCTGATCCCATGAGCCGTCTCGACAGTTTCATCAACCGCATGAGCGCCCAGCGCGATCTCTTGAACCATATCCGCGACGCCTATCCCCTGCCCGAAGGGCCGGTGCTGGAAATCGGCCTTGGCAATGGCCGGACCTTCAGTCATTTGCGGGAGAATTTCACCGGTCGCCGCATCATCGCCTTCGACCGGCAATTGGGCGCACATAAAAGCTCCATTCCGCAGGACGGCGACCTGATTCTGGGGGAAATCGACCAGACCGGCCAAGACTTCATCGGCTGCGGTGCGGCTTTCGTCCATGCCGATATCGGCACCGGCTATCCTGAACGTGACGCAGTCACACTCACCTGGCTGCCGGATATGGTGGCGGGGATGCTGCGGCCCGGCGGCTATGCGCTCAGTGGCCTGCCGCTCAACCACAAAGCACTCGAGCCGCTACCAGTCCTCGATCATATCGAGAAAGATCGCTATTTCTTCTATCGCCGCCTGCCCTGATTTTTTGCATCGAAGTCGGCAATGCGAGGCATTTGCCTCAAATCCGCCTGAAATACAGGCGATTTGATGATCATAAGATCTTGTTTTGCCGACCTCTAATCGACAAGAGAGAGCTGACCCAGGCGAACAGTGTCAAGTTCGGTTGTCATTGCCCGAAGTCGCTCTGCAAGTGCACGGCTGAACTCCATGCTCATACGCGGGCTATCGGCCATGACCTTGCCAAGACAGTCCTTGGCGATACGAAGCGTTTCGACCTCGGTTGCGGCGCGGGCGGTCATCCGTCTCGGACCATGGCAAAGAAGCGACATTTCACCGATGATGGATTTGCTGTCAGCCTCGCCTATTCTGACTTCACCTGTGGGCGGGCCTGAAAGCAAATCAACCTTTCCCGACAGGATGACATAAGCGGAATCTCCGCCATCACCTTGGCGAAACAAAATGTCTCCGGGCTTATACGTGGCCCTTTGTGAGGCGAAGGCCAGGAGCTTCAGTTTGCACGGATCAACGTGCTTGAAGTATGGAATATTCCGCAATAGCTGCACTTCGTCTCGCAGTAACATGCTTGCCACCAACTTCCGGGTTTTCGGTGGCCTGACCCCTCATGCCACCAATGCCTTGAAAATATCATTTTCATTGCCCAGAGCCTCGAACGTACCGTCCGCGACCAATGAACCGCTGTCGAGTATCAGAACACGATCAAAGTTTTTTGACAATGATGTGTTCGACAAAACCCAAAGGATAGAGGGATCATTGTCCTGCTCGCGCAGAAATGCAAGCACATCCTTAACAATATCCTCCTGAACACGCGCGTCGAGGCCCGGCAGGGCTTTGTTGAAGATGTAATAATCGCACCGCCGTACCAGCGCGCGGGCAAGGTTGAGCTTGTGGCGCTGAACGATGGTCAGCCTGCGGCCTCCGCTGCCGATGTCGAACTCCAGTCCCAGCGCCAGGAACCGCTCCGTCAGGCCCTTCTTCGAGCTCAGTTTTGCCGCCAGCTCGCGGAATTTCGGCAGGGCTTCGGGATTGCGATTGACGAGTTTGCCGAAGATCACATTCTCGCGCAGCGTCGCCGCCGCCATGTAGCGATGCGGATCGTAGCGTTCGATACTGTGGCGCAGGTCCGGTGACAGGTTGTCGTGAAACAGGTCGCGGGCGCCGACAATCTTGTCCATCACTTCAGCCGTCAGCACACCCATACGATAGCGCGGCTCGACATAATTGAAGCTGAGCCGGATCATTGCCCGTTGCTCTTCCTCGTTCGGCACCGGCTTGGTCCGGCCCTGAAGGCGTTGCAGGATCTGTTGGTAAAACACCACGTCTTCAGCGGTCAGGACATCGAGCTGCTGGAAGAACGGGTGATCGGCCGGCAGACCGCCGAAGATTTCAACCAGGTTTTCCGCAATCAGGAAACCCATCTCGTAAAACAGGCTGAGTAGACCGGCGCGCTCCAGCACATCATAGAAATAATCACTTTGATGGGCATAGACAGGTCCATTGACGATCGGACGCAGCGTCCCGAACAACAAGTTTTCTCCCAATGTCGCCTCGGCATTATAGGCATTGGGGTCAAAGTGAACCACCAGATTGGCAAGACCCTGGCGCTGCAATTCATCACGCAGCGCCAGACGCAACTCCACCACTTTTTCTGTCAGATCCGGATATTCAAGCGGATCGACGATGGAATGCAGCGCAAGTTCCATCACATCGCTGGTCAGTTGCACGGTATCCAGCGCCGTCAAAATCGATTTTTTCAGGTCGCTGGCTTCACCGTGCAGCACAGACGTCGCCCGCCGGTCGATCCAGTCGGCATTGGGATCGAGATCGGAGTTTTCAGATAATTGCGCTTCCTTGATCTCCCAACGGCGTTTCATCGCCTCGCGCCCGGTATAGTTCACCGAATTGGTCGGCGCATGTTTCAGTCCGTAAATCAGGTTTTCCTTGAGGCTGCCATGAAAGAAATAACCATCGGCAGACACATAGGAAATGGCCCGGCCCGTCACCGATTCCGGCAATTCCAGCAGGTCGGCATCACCAAGCACGATCTTTCCCGCCACCGGCCAGTTCAACCGGCCAATGGCCTCAGCCATCACTTCCGCCCCGACACCGCGATTGTCGATGGCGGCAATCGTCTCTCCCTGTCCAATTTTTAGACTGAGATTTTCCACCACTTTGGCGCCGCCGCTATCTTGCAAGGTCACATTCTGCAAAGCGAGCAGGCCAGCACGGCCAGCCATTCCCACAGGCGCCAACGCCTGTAGCGCTGGATCAATCATCTGTGGCGGTTCGAATTGTTCCAGCACCTGTTCATATTTCACCTGCACGTCCTGGCGCGACTGGTCCCAGTCGATCAGCTCTTTCAACGGACCGGGAAGATCCTTGTAGGCATTGATGACAGCCACCAGCTGGCCGACATCCAGACTGCCTTTCAGTGCGAAATAGCCGCCGATGGAATAGAATAGAAAGGGCGTCAACTGCGACAGGAAGTTGTTGAAAAATTTGACGAAAAATTTCCAACGATAGAGATCGTAGCGAATCTTGAAGATATCGCCGAGCCGCTTCGAAATATCGGCGCGTTCATAATTCGACGTATCATAGGCATGGATCGTGCCGACACCATCGACGATTTCTCCGACCTTTCCGGCCAATTGCCGGGCCTGAAGCTGCCGCTGACGGCCAAGAATGAGCAAGCGGCGGCGCATTTTGGGAATGATGCCGACCTGAAGACCGACCATTGCACCTGCAATCGTGCCAAGCCAGAAACTTTGCAGGAAAATGAAGAACAGCGCAGCCAAGGCCTGACCACCCAGCATGGTCGGCTGCACAAAGGCATCCCCCGTAAAGCCGCCAAACGGCTCCACTTCATCCCGGACCATGGTCGAGACTTCGGAGGAATGGATCTGCTTGACATAGCTTGGCGGGAACCGCAGTACCCGGTCCACAAGCTCATAGCGGATCCGCCGCAAAAGGCGTTCTCCAAGCCTGCCCTTATAGGTATTGATATAGAATTTAAACAACCCGTTGACGATCACCAGCAGCAGGAAGACCCCGCTCAGCGCCATCAGGCTCGACATGCGGTCAAGCGGTATCCCGCCCGAATGCAATGACCAATCGGTCAGAGGCACGGTCCAGTCGAAGGCAAACAGCGGCTGGCGGGAATCCGGCGCTTCGAACCCGCTTCCCTGGATCGGCCCATTGATGATGCGCTTGGGCAGGTCGAAGGCCAGAAAATACGGCACCATCGACAGGATAACAATCGTCAGAACCCAGATCTGCTGCTTGCGCGTATGCCGCCATATATAAAGGAGTAGGCTTTTTTCCATCAGCTGGTTATCACGCGGACCACTGTTCGTGCCGAACAACGCCCTTGCGTCGTCCATTCAAGTAGATTGTTTATAAGGACAAGCCAGGCTGCCGGAAAGCCATCCTGCCCAGCAGGATAGCAAAAAAACCAAACCGCGGCACCAAAGTGATCGCAGGTGAGTAGCAAAAAGGCAATCCTTATCCGGCTTACCACCATGGCAAGACCCAAAGACGTGAACACATCCTCGCCTTGCACGCAAAGAGCCCGGGAAAAGCCGACCTGGCCAGTGTTTCATCTGGAGCCTGCTACGTTATGCCGGTAGAGAATCCCAACGGACATCGCTCACCGGATCGGACACCATGAAAATCCTGCACACCGCCGACCTGCATCTGGGCCGCCAACTGAACGGATTATCGCTGGACGAGGATCAAGACGCCATTCTCGACCAGATCGTTGATGCGCTCCGCACCACCCGTGCCGATATCCTGATCATTGCCGGCGATATTTTCGACCGGGCAGCCCCTCCGGCAACGGCGGTACGCCAGTTCAACGCCTTCCTGTCACGGGTGGCGGCAGAAACCACCGCCGCCGTGGCGATCATTGCCGGCAATCACGATTCCGGCGACCGGATCGGCGCCATGGCAATCATGACCGACAGGCGGCGAGCGCTTATTCAGGGTCCAGTAGCAAGAGATATGACACCCCTTGTCCTGCATGACGCGCATGGACCGGTAGCCTTTTCCGCCCTGCCCTTCGCTTATGAATTTGCGGCCCGTGAGTGTTTTGCCGACCCGGCCATAGCCACACCGCAAGACGTGTTGGCCGCCCAGATGGCAGACGCGCGCCGCAGCCTGCCGGAGGGTGCGCGTTGGGTGGTGATCGCCCACGCCTTTGTCGCCGGAGGAACAAGCGGCGACACAGAACGTCCGCTGGCCCGCGTCGGCGGTATTGAGACCGTGTCACCAGAAATTTTCGAAGGCGCTCATTATGTGGCACTCGGTCATCTGCACCGGCCACAACATGTTTCCGCCCCTCACATCCGCTATTCCGGTTCGCCACTGGCGTTCAGCTTCGGCGAGGCCAGCGAACAGAAATCCATGACCCTGATCGATCTCGACGCCGATGGTCAGGCACGGATCGAAACCATCGATTTCAACCCGCCGCGGGCCGTACGCCTGTTGCGCGGGCTATTGGCCGATCTGCTCCTGGCCCAGCCGTCGCAGGACTTTATCAAGGCGGTGCTGACCGATCCCACCCCGCTGATCGATCCGATGAAGCGGCTGCGGGCGGTGTTTCCCAATGCCTGCCAGTTGACCTATGCCCGTGACGAGCGTGCGCCGGAGCTTAAATTTGCCATCAGCACGGCTGCCCCGGCCGATCCGCTGGAGGTGATCGCCGATTTCATCGCCCAGGTTCGTGATGAACCGATCTCCGAGCCAGAACGCGCGCTGGTAACGGCCATGCTGGACGAACTGGACGCCGAGGAGACTGCCGCATGAGACCTGTTCGCTTGGTGATACAGGCCTTCGGCCCCTATGCCGGACGCCAATCCATTGATTTTCGCGAAGCGGTCGCCGCTGGCCTGTTCGGCATTTACGGCCAGACGGGATCAGGAAAATCTACGATTTTCAGCGCCATGACTTTTGCCCTGTTTGGCGAAGCAGCCAGAGCCGAGCAGGACACCATCTCGCTGCGCTCCGACCATGCTTCGTCCGAAATGGCAACCGAGGTAGAGTTCGTGTTCGATCTCGGCGCCCGCCGCTACGTGATCCGCCGTCGCCCCGAACAGATGCGGCCAAAACAACGCGGCGGTGGCGAAACCCGGGACGCCCATGAGGCCTGGCTGTTCGACGCCACCGGGCTTGGCGAAAGTGAAATTACCGCCACCCAGCCGGGCAAGGTGCTGGCTGAAAAAAAGATCGGCCTGGTACGCGAAAAAATCACCGATCTGCTCGGTTACGGTCCTGAACAGTTCAAGCAGATCGTGCTTCTGCCGCAGGGCCGGTTCGAGGCCTTTCTTTCCGCCAAAACCCAGGAACGACAGGATATTCTGAGCGCCCTCTTCGATGTCTCTCTCTATCGCCGGCTGGCGGCAAAACTGAAGAACGATGCCGAAAGCGCCGAACGGCTGGTGCGCGAGGAGCGCGCCGTCTGGCTTCGCCGCCTCGGTGCTGACGGGTTTGACAGCATGCAGGCACTGGTAGACGGGATTGCCGAGGCGGCATCCTCGCTCACCGAGCGGCAGCAAGCGGAGGTGCATTTCCGGGCTGAGGCAGATGCCGCCCGCGCCGCGTTGCAAGCAGCGAGAGCCGCCGATAGCCTGTTCAAGGCCATGGACACCGCTCGCCAGGCACGGCAAAAAAACCTCGACCGCGCCACAGACATGGCCGCACTGCAAATGCAAATTACAGCCGCCGAACGCGCCCGGACGCTGACCGATACTGAGGACAGGGTGATCGAGGCACAGCGCGATTGCAAGGATGCTGAGGCCGCGCTGTCTCTGGCAATGCAGATCCAGACATCGACGCAGGCAACCGCGCAACAGGCGCAAGCGGCCTACCAGCAGCAATTACAAAGCAAAAGCGAAATCGAGGCGCTGCGCCGGACAATCGATCAGCTGGAACGCGATCGGGATGTGCTTGAAAAAGCCACCGGCCTCACCGCATCGGTCGAGGCGGCCAAACGACGCGTGCAGGAGGAACAGGCCGCATTCCGAACCGCAGAGGCCGGTCTTGCCGAGCTGACTGGCAAGCGGCACGTCCGGGAACAGACCTTGAAACAGGCCCGCCTTGCCCATGAGCGCAGGCAATCACTGACCGTAAACCTTACGGCCTTGCAGGCCCAGGTGAAGCAAGCCGAGATCGTGGAACGGGCCGAAAAAGATCTGCAACAGGCCCGCCAACAGTTAAATCATAGCGCAAACATCCATGCCGAACGGCAGGCTCAGGCTATCAGCGCCGCAGCACTGTTCGATCAGGCCGAACGCCAGCTTGCCTCCGCGCAGGCTCTCCATCTTGCAGCAAAGCTGGCGCCTGGTCTCCCCTGCCCTGTTTGTGGCGCAACCGACCATCCGGCCCCTGCGATGGGGGACAGTGCCGAGGCCGGATTGGACAAGGCGTTTCGCGAAGCAAAACAGACGCTGGAAAAGGCGCGATTGGAAGAGCAGCATAGCGCTACCGCTCATGCCTCTGCGCAAGCCACCGTTGATGAACGCCAGGGCCGTCTTGCGGATCTGGAGCGCCCGGAGCGCCAGATCCCGGACCTGCGCCAGGACATGGAATATATGGAGCATGCCCTTCGCGGGCTTGGACCGGCCATCGATATCGCCGCTGCCGAAACCGCGCTCGAAAATCTTGGAAAAGCCATCACCGATGCGCAAGCCCGCCTGGACCAGCACCGGGACCGGCTGGCCGCGCTGACGACAGAGACCAGCAATGGTGACGCCCGGCTTGCCGAAATGCTCTCCGGCATCGCGATGCATCTGCGCGATAGAGCAACGCTAGAGCGCAATCTTCAACAGTCAAAGGCCTTGATGACAAGCCGGGAAACGGCGCTGAAGCGCAGCGAAGAGGACGCCACCGCAACCCGTGAAGCGGCTTTAAGCGCCCAAAAAGACAGCGAAGCCGCCGAAAACATCCTGACCGAACGACAAGCCCGCTTCGAAAAGGAAAATCAGGGTTTCGAGGATCGCCTGCGCGACGCTGGCCTGACGCGCGACGATCTGAACCGACTGAAACCTGCCATCACGACACTTGAGCGTGACAAAGCGACGATAGAGGATCACCAACGCCAATTGCGGCGCGACAATGAAAAGCTCATGGAATTGGAGACCGCGCTCGCGGGGAAACACCCGCCGGACCTTCTCGCCCATCAAGAGGCGCTTTCGTTGGCTGAAGCCGCTTTCGATACAGCTGTTACAAAGCGTGCAGCAACGGCAGCGCGGCTCGATCACCTGCAAAACTTGCAGCAGGAGCTTGCTGGTATTGCCAAACGTCTTGACGAAGCCGAGGCAACGTCCGGTCCCCTGCGGGAGTTGGCTAGTCTGTTCGATGCCCAGAACCGGCAGAAACTGAAACTGGAAACCTTCGCCATCGGCGCGATGTTCGAACAGGTCTTGCAGGCCGCCAACCTACGGCTGGGGCCGATGACCAATGGTCGCTACAGGCTGGAACGCGATATCGAATCCGGCGGACGGGGTAAGCGCGGGCTGGGCATTCTTGCCTTCGATATCCATACCGGCAAGGCGAGACCTACAGCAACGCTTTCCGGTGGCGAAACCTTCATCGCTGCCCTGGCACTTGCCCTGGGTCTGGCCGACGTGGTCGAAAGCGCCAGCGGCAAGGTGCGCCTCGATACCATTTTCCTCGATGAAGGCTTTGGCAGCCTTGATACAGAAAACGGCTCAGGCACACTTGATCTGGTCTTGCAGGCTTTAAATAGCCTGGCCAGCCAGAACCGCACTGTTGGGCTGATATCTCATGTTCCGCTTGTTCAGGAAGCAATCCCGAATGGTTTTTACGTCAGGAAGGATAGCGATGGCAGCCATGTGGAAGCTCGAGGAATGATGTAACAGCTGATCACGTCTCATCCGCTTTATACGATGAGTCATTGAAAATGACTCATCGTATTCTTTTTGCAAATGTCTCAAACATTTGATGTATTTGAGACATTGATAAGCTGCTCAAGGCGACGATGAGGGAGCATCTGCGATCTTGGTATTAAGTGAGTTGATGAAAGCGATCATCTTCTGCGTCAGGGCCACCCATGGAAAGGTCGAGAGCAAAGCCCTTCGCGCGGGCTTGCTGCGCCGCAACGGATCGGTTTGCCATTGGCTTGCGGACCGGCTGGGCCGATGGCGCTGCCTTTCGAACTGGTGCAATTGACACCCGCGATTTGCGTGCCTGGGAATCGCCATTGTCACTGGTCTGGAAGAAAGTCAGCGAAGACTGCAATTCTTCCGCCTGAGACGCAAGCTCTTCAGAGGTGGCCGACATTTCCTCCGAAGCACTGGCATTGTGCTGCGTGACCTTGTCCAATTGCTGAATGGCCTCGTTTATCTGGGAGGCTCCCAAATCCTGTTCACGGCAGGAGGCCGAAATTTCCGTGACGAGTTCGGCGGTCTTGCGAATATCAGGAACGAGCCGGTGCAGCATTTCACCAGCAGACGTCGCTGCCTTGACGGTTTCGCTAGACAGACCGCTGATCTCTCCTGCTGCGGCCTGTGAACGTTCAGCAAGCTTGCGGACTTCGGACGCAACAACAGCAAAGCCTTTGCCATGCTCACCTGCCCGGGCGGCTTCAACCGCGGCGTTCAGTGCCAGGAGATCTGTCTGACGAGCGATTTCCTGAACGATGGAAATTTTTTCTGCGATCGTTCGCATCGCATTGACGGCTTTATCAACCGCCTCGCCGGATAACTCGGCATCTTTTGCAGACTGGCGGGCAATCTTCTCTGTCTGTGATGCATTATCGGCGGTTTGCTTGATATTAGCGGCCATCTGCTCCATGGACGCCGACGCCTCTTCAGCAGCAGAGGCTTGCTCTGTCGCGCCCTGCGAGAGCTGCTCGGAGGTGGAGGAGAGCGCCTGGCTGCCGCTCGTCACCTGATCGGCCGCACTGGCAACACCCGTTGCAAAGGCCGTCAGATTATCGACCAATGAATTGATTGCATCCTTCATTTTCTGATGGTCGCCTTCACAGGCAATCTCCACATGCTCCGTCAAATCGCCGATGCTGACGAGATTAAGTACTCGATTGCCCTCACCAATCGGCAACAAGATGGCATCCAACATGCCGTTTATCCCTGAAACCATCTTGGAAAAATCTCCGACAAACCGAGTGGCGACACCTCGCTCGCTCAAATTGCCTTCCGTCGACGCAACGGTTAAACGCTGTATTTCGGTGACGATGTCTCGGAAATTGCTCCTCAGCGTTTCAACCGTTTCGTTGATGAACGCCTTCTTTCCTGGAAATTGCTCAAGCGCCGCGTTAAAATTCCCTTCGCCGAATTCTTTGATGCAAGCCATTGCCTTTTTCTTCACAATGATATGGCCATTGACCATGTCGTTGACGCCCTTTGCCATCACCGCAAAGTCGCCTTTAAACCGCTCGACAGGCACGAAGACGTCGATATCACCCTTATCGTGCTCGGCGGACATCCGGTTCATCTCGGCGATAAAGCCCTTGAGATTGCCACGCAAAGTTTCCACCGTGTCATTGATGAATGCCTTCTTGCCCGGGAACCGCTCAAGCGCAGCCTCAAAATTTCCTTCGCTGAACTCCTGAACGCAGGCCATCGCCTTCTTTTTTACCGATATATGGCCAGCGACCATTTCGTTGATGCCCTTCGCCATGACGGAAAGATCACCCTTGAAGGCATCGACCGGAAGGATCGCATCAATATCGCCCTTGTCGTGGTCCACTGCCATGCGGGCCGTGGCATCGCGGAGGTCGGAGACTGGACGCATAGCCGCGTCGAGCAATCTGTTGACCGCGTCCAGCAGCATCCTTGCCTCCCCGGTCGCAATGTCTGCCTGCGCACGATGCGTTGTGTCCCCGTCGGCTAGACGGCGAGTCAAATTTTCGATCTCGGTAATTGCTAGCTGTGCCCGGGAAGATTTTTTGAACTGTGTGTATAAGGACATCGTGAGCCATCCAACGCGTTACAATAAGTCTGTCAATCTGGATCGAAGGTGAGTGTCATTCGCTAGGCATGACCCGGAGGAATTCGTCATGCTCCTCAAAAGTCAACAATCCGATTATTGTGAAGAACAATAAAGGATTCGTGAATAGAAGAAGTCTCTTATGAAATGACACCTAATACGTCGCCTTGCTGATGTTGACTCTTTGGGCTTCCCAAATCGCGGTGAATCTGAATCTCTGGGGCAAACCGGAGGTTTACGATGCGATCAGGGATTTCGTTGCGTGAAGATTTTGATGGAGACCATCTCCGGCGGCTGGCGCGGCAGACGAAGGACGCGGCCCAGGTAATACGCCGTCTCATTGATCAAAACCCATTTGCCCACTCTCTGCGTCCGATGGACATGATGCGGCACGGCTGGCTTTCGAGCTTTCGCCAGGCATCGCAGCAGTGAGCGACGATGTCGTCGTAAGATTTGAAGATCCTGTTTGAGAGCCAGTTTTCGCGCATGAAATGCCAAAGGTTTTCGACGGGATTGAGCTCCGGCGACTTCGGCGGCAACGGCAGGATGGTGATGTTGTCGGGCACGACGAGCGTGTTGGACATGTGCCAGCCAGCCTGATCCATGATCTGGATGGCGTGCGCGCCGTCATCGACATGACGGGCGATTTCAGCCAGATGCTGGGTCATTGCGTAGGTGTCACACCATGGCATGACCAGCGCGGAGGCCTTGCCGAGCTTCGGGCAGATGGCACCGAAGATATAGGCCGATCTCGTGCGTTGATCATGCGGCGCGGACGGTCGCGTTCCGCGCTTGGCCCAACGGCGCGTGATCTTCGTTCGTCGGGCAAATGATTCACTGGATCATTTGCTTTTCCGCCTCACTCTGCCCGATCCGGGCCTCGTCCTGGAACCAAATCTCTATTCGTTTTCCTTGGGCTGCTCCGGCAACAATTTCTGCCACTGCGGCTGGGAAACTTTTTTAAAATCGTCAATGGCCTGAGGGTCCTGCGCGTGATGTTTGGGCCGGGCAGCCAGCTTGCGATAGCCCATGGCTCGTACTTCACGGCTCAGCGTTTGCTCGCTCACAGAAACGCGAAACTCTTCCCAGAGCCATTGCGCCAAATCGCACAGACGCCAGCGAACGACGCCGTCGAGATAGGGCGTCGGACCACGCTCGATGGCCTGCGCCAGCGCCGCACGCTGCTGATCGTTCATCCGCGACTGCTGACCGGGAGCCTTGCCATTGATCAGGCCCTGGGGGCCGCGTTCGTTAAAGCGCAGGACCCAGTCCCGGATAATCTGGAGCGTGACATTGCCGAGGCGGGCGGCATCTGACCGCGTGCCGCCGTCATAGATCGACGCGAGCGCCAACAAGCGTCTTACCTGGGCCGCGTCCTTCGTCTGCCGCGCCAGCCGCCGGAGATGGTCTCCATCAAAATCTTCACGCAACGAAATCCCTGATCGCATCGTAAACCTCCGGTTTGCCCCAGAGATTCAGATTCACCGCGATTTGGGAAGCCCAAAGAGTCAACATCAGCAAGGCGACGTATTAGGCCTCGACTCGATCGGTCGGGTGCGCCTACTATTGCTGAGACCTCCTCTGGACTTGCCCGAAAAAAGTGGAGAGCGAAGGCTTCTTCAGGGTGTCAGCTTGAGAGGGATGCTCTCGAACTGAATTGGGCATTTGTAGCCCAAGGAGGAATGTCTTCTTTTTGGATTATAGAAGGCGTCGATGTATTGTCCAATGGCGATTTCAGCTTGGGTCCTTGTTTTGAATACAGTTCGCCAAACCAGTTCTGACTTGATTGTCTTGAACACGGTTTCCACCATGGAATTGTCATAGCAATTGCCCTTGCCGCTCATCGACAGGATGAACCCGTGAGCTTTCAGAAGCTTTTGGTAGTCGGTCGCGCAATATTGACTACCACGGTCGGAGTGGTGAATGACATCCTTCGGCGGTCTGCGGATGGCTATGGCCCGTCGTAATGCCGTCAATGCCAGGTCCTGCTTCATTCGATCACTGGTGGCCCAGCCGATAATACGTCGAGAATAGAGATCGACAACAATGGCCAGATAGAGCCAGCCTTGCGTCGTCCAAACGTAGGTGATGTCAACACCCCACTTCTGATTTGGACCTGTGGCGGCAAAGTCCTGATCCAGAATATTGGGGGCAACAGGCCCTTTGTGATCGCTGTCAGTTGTTCTCTTGAATCGGCGTTTCTGCAATGCCTTCAAACCATTGTCATGCATGATGCGAGCAACCCTGTGGCGACCGACGCAAACCCCGTCTTCCTTCAGTTCCACCGTCATGCGTGGGCTTCCATAGGTTTCATGTGAGGTGGTGAACTGAGCCCGGATATGAGCCAAAAGAACCATGTCCGTCCTTTGCCGCAGGCTTGGTTTGCGTATGTCCCAAGCGTAATATCCGCTTTCACTGACACCCAGAAGCGTGCAGGCACGCTGAACAGGAACATTGGCCTTCTCTGCCGCAATGACCTTGAATTTCATTTCATGGTTTCCTTTGCAAAGAAGGCGGCTGCTTTTTTTAATAAATCGCGCTCCTGACGCAGAATTTCATTTTCCTTGCGAAGACGCGCCAGTTCCTTGGCAGTATCTTCGTGTGGTCCAGAAAGCAGGTCGGCTTCCTTGTGGGCGCTCACCCATTTCCCAAGCGTCGAGAGCCCAACGCCAAGATCATCGGATATTGCACGCAACGGCCTGCCGCTGGTGCGCGCAAGTCGGACAGCCTCAGCTTTGAAAGCATCTGTGAACTTGGCGTGGCGGCCGGGTGAATTCTTCTTCGTGTTCGTCATAGGGCGAAATCCTATCAAAGGTTAGGGATTCGCTCTCCACTTCTTCCGGGCAAGTCCAAACAGAGCTGAAAGCCCGGGGATCTCATTCCCCAAACGCAAAAATCCCGCAGCATTTAAGGCTACGGGATTTTGTGTAACTATTGGTTGCGGGGGCAGGATTTGAACCTGCGGCCTTCAGGTTATGAGCCTGACGAGCTACCGGGCTGCTCCACCCCGCGTTATATATTGTTATTCGTTAACGGAATAAGGGTCGCTTGAGCGACCCTTTATGTTTTCGGCTGGGCCGATGTTTTTGAGAGAAGATGATTGATTTGAGTATGAACATTGCGCTTAGCAGACCTGGCAGCGACCTACTCTCCCGCGTCTTAAGACGAAGTACCATTGGCGCAGGGGCGTTTCACGGCCGTGTTCGGAATGGGAACGGGTGCGGCCGCCCCGCCATGACCACCAGGTCAGCTAAGGGCAATGTTGATGCTTCGCATCAACATTGTTCCCTTTTCTTTGGCAAACCTTTCTTCAACACTGACGTGTTGAAGGGTGC
This sequence comes from Agrobacterium vitis, assembly GCF_013426735.1. Taxonomy (NCBI): domain Bacteria; kingdom Pseudomonadati; phylum Pseudomonadota; class Alphaproteobacteria; order Hyphomicrobiales; family Rhizobiaceae; genus Gillisella; species Gillisella vitis. Next base: position 914,594 of record NZ_AP023272.1, on the reverse strand, counting down.
CAAAGGACCATACGGAACCGTATTGATGCTTTGCATATTTGAGAAGCTGGATTTTTTATGAACACGTCTTTTTTCGTTTTCGTGGCACTCATCGGACAAAGTCCGCAAGGCCAAGGGCCGTCGCACCTGATGGTGCTGGCCGTCCGCAGCGAAGGCTCAAAGAGCCGACAGCGTCAGGACAAAACAGATGGCATCATCAAAGCCGAAGGCTTTGATGAGCATGGTCAATGAGAACGATTAAGCCAATCGAGCTATTAGTAACGGTAAGCTTCGCAGGTTACCCTGCTTCCACACCCGTCCTATCAACGTGGTCGTCTTCCACGGCTCTGATAGGGAATACTCGTTTTCAGGTTGGTTTCCCGCTTAGATGCCTTCAGCGGTTATCCATTCCATATATAGCTACCCTGCTATGCCGTTGGCACGACAACAGGTCCACCAGAGATATGTCCATCCCGGTCCTCTCGTACTAGGGACAGATCCTGTCAATATTCCTACACCCACGGCAGATAGGGACCGAACTGTCTCACGACGTTCTGAACCCAGCTCACGTACCGCTTTAATTGGCGAACAGCCAAACCCTTGGGACCTGCTCCAGCCCCAGGATGCGATGAGCCGACATCGAGGTGCCAAACAACCCCGTCGATATGGACTCTTGGGGGTCATCAGCCTGTTATCCCCGGCGTACCTTTTATCCGTTGAGCGATGGCCCTTCCACGCGGGACCACCGGATCACTATGACCGACTTTCGTCTCTGCTCGACTTGTCAGTCTCGCAGTCAGGCGGGCTTATGCCATTGCACTCGACGACCGATTTCCGACCGGTCTGAGCCCACCATCGCGCGCCTCCGTTACTCTTTCGGAGGCGACCGCCCCAGTCAAACTACCCACCATACACTGTCCCGGATCCGGATAACGGACCGCGGTTAGACATCCATGACGATAAGGGTGGTATTTCAAGGATGGCTCCACTCGAACTGGCGTCCAAGCTTCAAAGCCTACCACCTATCCTACACATGCCGACACGAATGCCAGTGTAAAGCTATAGTAAAGGTGCACGGGGTCTTTCCGTCTGACCGCAGGAACCCCGCATCTTCACGGGGAATTCAATTTCACTGAGTCTATGTTGGAGACAGCGGGGAAGTCGTTACGCCATTCGTGCAGGTCGGAACTTACCCGACAAGGAATTTCGCTACCTTAGGACCGTTATAGTTACGGCCGCCGTTTACTGGGGCTTCAATTCAAAGCTTGCACCTCTCCTTTTAACCTTCCAGCACCGGGCAGGCGTCAGACCCTATACGTCGTCTTGCGACTTCGCAGAGCCCTGTGTTTTTGATAAACAGTCGCTACCCCCTGGTCTGTGCCACCCCTCTCCACTTGCGTAAAAAGGGGTCACGCTTCTTCCGAAGTTACGCGTGCAATTTGCCGAGTTCCTTCAACATAGTTCTCTCAAGCGCCTTGGTATACTCTACCTGACCACCTGTGTCGGTTTCGGGTACGGTCTATACGGTGGAGCTATTTCCTGGAACCACTCCACTGCACAATCAATCCAGTAAGACTGTACAATTTGTGTGATCCGTCACTACCACCAGGCCCACGAATATTAACGTGGTTCCCATCGACTACGCATTTCTGCCTCGCCTTAGGGGCCGGCTAACCCTGCTCAGATTAACTTTAAGCAGGAACCCTTGGTCTTTCGGCGAGGGGGTCTCTCACCCCCTTTATCGTTACTCATGTCAACATTCGCACTTCCGATACCTCCAGGATGTCTCACGACTGTCCCTTCACAGGCTTACGGAACGCTCCGCTACCACGTGCATTACTGCACATCCTCAGCTTCGGTGCATGGCTTTAGCCCCGTTACATTTTCGGCGCAAAGACCCTTATTTAGACCAGTGAGCTGTTACGCTTTCTTTAAATGATGGCTGCTTCTAAGCCAACATCCTGGTTGTTTTGGGATCCTCACATCCTTTCCCACTTAGCCATGACTTGGGGACCTTAGCTGGAGGTCAGGGTTGTTGCCCTCTTCACGACGGACGTTAGCACCCGCCGTGTGTCTGCCGATTAGTACTCTCAGGTATTCGGAGTTTGGTTAGGA